>JAEEXG010000036.1 GCA_016291405.1 Lachnospiraceae bacterium | reverse complement strand
GAAAAACCGCTTACCACTTTGTCGTAATCAAAAAGATTTTTATCATCAAGGTTTTCAATCTGTGAAAGAAGGTTCTTGCTTCGCTCTATAGGGCCTGCCACGAGTTGCGGGAAAAAAGAAACAAAAAGCGCATATCTTAAAAAGTTTTTTTCTGCCTTAATCTCTTTTCTGTATACATCAACCGTATAGCTTAAAGCCTGGAAAGTATAAAAAGAAATACCGACGGGAAGCAGCACATCAAAAGGATTTGCCACTACACTTATATGCATCTTTTCAAGCAAAAAGTTAATGTTAGAAAGTAAAAAGTCAAAGTATTTAAAGAAAAAGAGAAGGCTTAAGTTAATCACAAAACACCCCGCAACAATTCCTTTTTTTGCTTTCTCGCTTTCAGATTTTTCTAACACTAATCCGCTTAAGTACGTAGCAAGCGTCGAAATCAAAATAAGCACTATGTACTTTGGATTCCAAGCCATGTAAAAGTAATAACTTGCGGCCAACAGCCAAAAGGTTCTTAACTTCTTTGGCATTACGTAGTAAACAAGAATCACTATTGGAAAAAATATTAAAAAGTGCAGGGAGTTAAACGCCATTTTCTTTCTCCGTATTACTCGTTTTTCTCTATTTCATAAACGAACAATCGATACCAGCTATCCGGTGTCTCAATTGCCTCGTCATTTTCATTTAAAAGCTTAAGTCCATGACTTTCAGGCTCTATAAAGTAAGATGCTGAAATAATGTAGTCACAGCCAAGATTCTTTAACGCATCAATGTTAAAGTCATAGCTTGTGGTATATGTGCCCCACTTCTTTTCAAAAGTGAAATAGTTCATATTTTCATTGGTAACAAGCACACATCTGTTTCCCCAGCCGTCAAACCATTGCTTTAAATAATCGCTTTTATCAAGCTCAGGTGCAATCACTTCTCTGAAAGCATGCTTATAGTTTAAATCATAATTGTTTGAATAAGCATCGAGGCAGTTAAAGCCATTATAGGTGGCCGCCGCAGGGTAAATTCCGTAGCTCACTACCTTTACTTCCTGCTTTTTTCCACCTATCATTTTGTCTACTTCGCTAAATAAATCTTCTGCAAAATACTGTTTCCAGGTCATCATTTCGTAATCGCCATTATTTGCAATCTTTAAAATGTTAGGTTTTAAGTCATTGTCTTTAAGGATAAAGAAACCTGTCACTCCTGTCACACCCACAAAACCAATCACATAAAGAATGATTCCAAGAATGCGCAAATCCATGTTTCTAACCATGATCCAAAGCATCTTTAGTGACAGTGCAAACTCTGCAAACCAAAATACCGTAAAGAGCCATGAAAATCTGGTGAAATTAAAGTCATGCAAAAAACCTGAGGTCTTATTTAAAACATTCACTACAACAGGAGAGCCCACAAATGCTGTAATGATGGCAAATGTTAATATAATGCCCGCCCCTATTAAAAGAGTGTAGTAGGTTTTCTCAATGTCATCCTTATCTCCGGCCGTTATAAACACAAACACACCGCCAAATATAAGTGAGATTGCTATAATTGGTAGATAGTAAAGCTGATAAGCGTGAGTATAATCAGCGCCTGTAATCAAAAGGTCAAACAATCCTTTAAAAAACGGAGTTCCCGTCCTTATCATTTCTTCTTTATGTGAGATAAAGCTGTTTCCAAACCCAAAGAACTGTCCCAAAAGGCTTATGTTTTCAAGTAAAAAGCCAAAAAGTAAAGTTAAAAGGGCTATTAAATACCGTAATGCCTTTCCGTTCTTTGAAAAGAAAGAAATCAGCAGGCCCACACCACACACAAATATTACCGCAAATCCGCAAAGTGCAAAGGATGAGCAGGCTACATATAATAAAACTTCAAAGTAGTGATACCACTCAAATTTGTCTTTCTTAAACCTTAGAAAAGCATAATACACAATGGGCTGTCCCGGAATTGAAAGGCCGTATACTGTGTAGAAAGGTAAAAGCATAAAAAGTATTGCCAAAGTAAAGGAAATAAACTTTTTGCTTGTAAGTTCATCTAAGAATAAAAACATGTAAAGTGCGGAAACTATCCTTACTATAAACATGCATATTAAAAACGCCGTAAAAGGCTTAAATATCTTAAAGAAAAGCACAAAGAAAGGAGCAGGGGATACAAGCCCTTCCCTTGGAATCCCGTTCATTATTTCAGGATAGATTTTTACTCCGTCAAATAAGTGCTTTGCATTTAAAAGGTATGTAACAAGTTCCCCGTCCAATTGATCGTGATAAGTCACAATTGAATTTTCTCCCAAAATAAAATAGGGAATCATTGATGCAATCGCAATCACCGCAAGCACAATAAGCCATGGAAACCTGTGCCTTTTTAAAAACCCTGCAATACTGTTATCTCTAAACTTATTCAAGACTTTTCTCCCCGCCGGTAACAGCCTCAATACCGCTTGCCGCATAAGGAATCAACATGCAAGCGTAGGTTAATATGTACCTGCTGTTTGCCTCCCATAACATGTGAAACAAAAAGCCTCCGAATATTCCCACAAAAATAAACGACTTAAACAATAGGTCTTCTTTCCTTGATTTTTTAAAGGAAAACAAAGCCCAAAGAAAAGCCCCTCCAAACACCATCGTCTGGAATATATTACACACAAATATATATCTTCGGCCAAAATCGCCCGAATATACTCTCATTAAAAAGTCACTTCTGTCACCATAGTAGACATACGTAGACTCTCTTGAAAAATAGGTTCCGTCAACCCACTGAGTTAAAAACTTTCTTGCGTAAAAAGAAAATGCCATTTTAGAATCTGCCTTAAACTCAGCTTTCCTTCTTGCAATTTCTGCTCTGCTAATTTCATTCGCTATCTCAGGATTGCATCCCGATTCTTCGAATGTTTCAAAGTTAAAGCCCGTATACCATCCGGGATTAACTGTATCGATTTCCTGCATTCCCATGGCAAAATAAGAAAGAGGTGTGACTCCTGTTGTTAAAGTGTTGCCCGCTTTCTTTTCATAAATCTTTACGGTAATGGGAAGCACCAAAAAGGAGCATATGCCTATTAAAACCGCAGAAATCAAATATTTAAAGCGCTTTTCTTTCATTGCTTGAAATAAAAGCACAATCAACACTCCAATTATCATGACTAAAGTGTTTTTACGAGTGAATACAGAAAGTGTAAAGGATAAAACACTTATTAAAATGCACACCCACACTCTAAGTTTTCCCCTAAATAGAAGCGTTAAAAAATATGCCCCTATAGAAAAAAACATCATGGCAGGGACTTCCCCGTAGATGTAGCTTGAATACATGATGTAAGGGAAGTTAAAAATGCTTAAGAATAAAAAGATAAAATCCGTTTTCTTATTCTCGAATAACATATCAACGGTTTTGTACATAAAGAAAACCGTTATGCTTTCAAAAACGGCATAAATCGCTGCCAAAAAGTGAAACTCTTCTATGTGTATCGGGAAGATGTTTATTACTCTTATTATCCATGAAAGAAATGTACATATACCAATCTGCTGGGGATAGTACGACATATATGAGCCTGTAGGATTAATTATACTTAAGTCTCCCTCTGCAATGCTTTTAGACATCGCATAAACAGCCCACGAATCGGAGTTTGGCATGCTTCTTCCAAAAAAAGCCATGTAAAGACCTGCTATTAAATACCATGCCATTACAATTATAAGTAAGACGGTAAGGCCCTTCTGAATGTTCTTCTTTATTAACTTATATAGTAAAACCCCGGCCAAAAACACTAGGGCAATAATTGAAAGACTAAAAATTCCAAAATCGAGTTTCAACTCGAACAGATGCCCTGTTACTCCGCTGTTAAAAGCGGTTAATAAAAATGCGGACAAAAAAATAAGCGCACAAAAAATAACCGCTAAAACCTTCATGCAGTTTTCGCCGAATTTGTAAAGACCTGTAAACATAGCAACATTATACAATAGAATAAGGCTTAAGGGTATACCTTAAGCCTTAAGTTTTCCTTACTATATAAGTAATTTAAGCGAAATATTACTATTTAAACAATCTGTTTAATGCAGAGAAGATTGCATACACAGATGCCCTTGTGATATTGGAGCTTACACCTACACCGTATGTCACTGCGCCTGATGTTACATCAAGCATATGAATGTAAGCCGCTGCCTTTGAATTTGAGCCTGCCTGCAAAGCGTGTTCTTCGTAGTCTAAGATCTTAACATCTATTTCTAGCTCGCTCTTTAATGCACGCTTAACGGCATCGATAGGACCGTTACCTGCGGCGGTAACGCTCTTGTGCTCACCATGGTCTATAAAGTCAAGAGTAATCTCTGTATCAAACTCTTCTCTTCTTTCGCCCTGCAAATCTTCAACCTTAAGCTTTTCAAATGCATAAGGCTCTTTTGTGGCAAGATAGTTTGCTTCGAAGGCATCCATGATCTGCTCGGGAGACACTTCGCCCTGCTTTTCTGAAATTGCCTGAATAACGTTTGCAAACTCCTTGTGCATGCCCTTTGGAAGCTTAAATCCAAAGTATGTATCCATAACAAAGGCTACGCCACCTTTACCGGACTGAGAATTAATTCTTACAATAGGCTCATACTCTCTTCCGATATCCGCAGGGTCAATGGGAAGGTAGGGTACCTGCCAATATCCGTCATTTCTTTCTCTCATGGCCTTAACGCCCTTATTGATGGCATCCTGATGAGAGCCTGAGAATGCTGTAAACACAAGCTTTCCTGCATAGGGGTGTCTCGGGTGCACAGGCATCTTTACAAGGCGCTCATATATTTCAATGATTTCATTAATATGCTCAAGCTCAAGCTCGGGATTAATGCCTTGAGAAAACATATTGTAAGCAACCGTAAGGATGTCCACATTACCGGTTCTTTCGCCGTTACCAAAGAGTGTTCCTTCCACTCTGTCGGCTCCCGCAAGTAAAGCAAGCTCAGTAGCTGCCACGCCTGTTCCTCTGTCATTATGAGGATGCACGCTAAGTATAACTGCATCTCTGTTAGAAAAGTGCTTTGAACACCATTCAATTACGTCTGCATAAGCATTGGGAGTGGTCATTTCAACGGTTGAAGGAAGGTTAATAATAACCTTTTCATCCTTACTTGCTCCCCATTCCTTTAAAACTGCTTCACAAACTTCAAGAGCATAATCAGGTTCCGTTCCTGTAAATGATTCGGGAGAATACTCTAAGATAATCTTTCCCGGGAATTTCTTTGCCCTTTCTTTCACCATTCTTGTGCCATCAATTGCGATTTGCTTAATCTCATCTTTGTTCATTTTAAACACAACTTCTCTTTGAAGAACGGAAGTTGAATTATAGATGTGCACAATCGCCTGCTTACAGCCTTCAATGGCTTCGAAGGTTCTGTCAAGAAGCTCTTCTCTACACTGGCAAAGCACCTGAATCTTTACATCATCTGGGATAAGCTTTCTATCGATTAATTGTCTTAAAAAGTCGTATTCAATCTGACTGGCTGCGGGAAATCCTACTTCAATTTCTTTGAACCCCATCTTAACCATATATTCAAAGAGTTCTATCTTCTCGCTTACTACCATCGGATCTATTAGCGCCTGGTTACCGTCTCGTAGGTCTACGCTGCACCATACGGGTGCCTTTTCGATTTCTTTGTTGGGCCACTCGCGCTCAGGGTACCTGATCACGGGGTTCCTGCGGTAACGTTTGTAGTTAAGCATCTCATGTCCTCCTTTTGTGCTTTAATTTATTAAAGCCCTTATATATAAATTTACCCCATCTCGCATCACGAAATGGGGTTTTTAACAATTTATTCGCCAAGACCGCTTTCAACGACTTCGATGAGCTTTGCTAACGCCTCATCTTCGTCTTCGCCCTCGCACACGAATTCAATCTCATCTCCACATTTAACACAGGCACCAAGCACACTCAATACGCTTTTGGCATTCGCTGTGTTTTCACGATACGAAAATGTAATCAACGATTTGAACTGCATTGCTTCCTTACATAGGATTCCTGCGGGTCTTAGGTGTAGCCCTGTTGGATTTTTAATTGTAACTTTCTGACTTACCATAAGATTTTTAGCCTCCATACGTAGTGCTATAGCCTTACATACAACCTTACTATATCATCATTCCATTAACGAAACAAGTGGGATTGGGCGAAAAATTTATTGCCTCTGGGGGGGACGCATTATGATTATGGCAACGTTTTGGAAAGCGCTCTCGCTCACGTGTGAACGCAGCGGACACTAAACTCAATCGCTTTTTCAAAGCACTTTCGTTAAGTGCCGACGTTCTCAAGTGTTTCCGTACGTATTATATAAATGTGTTTGCCCCTTCAATCCTTTTTAACTTTGAATTTTATCTTTTCGCCAATTGTACGTGCACTGATTGCAAAGATAGGAAGTAGCAAAACTACATAGGGGAAACAATACCTTGCTTTCGCCTCCCAAAGTAGTTGAACCAGAAAACCGCCAAACATTGCAATTGGGATTACATAGTTTTCTATAGGTTCTTCCTTTTTTACAAAGAAAACAATGTAAAGCACCATACATAAGTAAAATAAGATTTGATAGGCTTTCATGTATGTGTCTAATATGGCGCCAAGTTTTCCAAAGAAGATTGACATGGTGACTTTATTTTGAAGGCCGTACAGGTTATCGTTTGAGACAATTGCTTGAAACATAGGTGACTGCCACTGAGAATTAATTTTGTTAAAGTAAAACTTTGCAGCAAATTTAGGGTTCTTAATCAGGTTTGGAATGTGAATTGTTTTGATCTCTTCCAATGCCTGCTGTCTTGTAAATTCTTCATCGCAGTCATTTGCATAAAGAATATCCAATTCATAATAGTTATACCAGCCGTAATAATCTCCGTTTACGTTAAAGCCCATATCGATTGTGGCTGCTGTGGGTACACTTGCATTCTCTGCAGGCTTTTCAGGCAAATAAAAAAGCTTTGGATAAAATAAAGACACCACCATCGAAATAATTATCAAAGCACTTATAATTATTTCTTTAACTTCAAACTTTCGAATCATCCTAAGTGCTGTTACAACCAGCATTGCAATCGGCACCACAATAAGCATTTTGCGCATTGGAATCATCAAAAGCATTGATACAACAAGGCCGATATAGTATTCGATTTTTCCAGTGTTTACAGCTTTTAAAAACATGTATACCGACACAACGCTAAGCCCGATTCCAAGCATATCTCCGTACACATAAAGGGTATATCCTATTATGGGAAGGCAAGTTAAAGAAAAGAATAAATAGAATACTCTTGCCCTTTTATCCTCATTAGATAGTATCCCTGTAATTTTACTTCCAAAGAAAACAATCAGCGGAACCATTAAGGCATTTAAGTATCTTACCGCCATAATGTTTTCAGTCCCAAAGATTTTAAACAATAGTCTTTCTAACGCTACAAAGCCTAATAAATGAGGGTAATTTGACAAATAATTACCCCTTTCAAAGGCCGAGAAATCTCCCGCGTTTATCTGTGTCGCAGCATTTACACAAAAAGCCTGATCTGCCGCAGGTATTGCATGCACCATATTTATATAGATTATGGAAATGATTAAAGATACCAGGCTTACAATGATTGTGAGCCTATCGACATTTATGTCTTTATGATTTTTAAGAAATTTATTTATAAGAAAACAAACCGCAATGCCACATATAAGCATTAAAACAGAGACCAAGAAATTAGCCTGCGTTACACGCGCAAACTCTTGCTTACCACCGTTTTCAAACACTTCATGAGTAGCCGTCACAAAAAGTGAGCTTATGAATAAAAAGCCCACTGTTAAGCCAAACAATATTCTGAATATCTTAAGTAACCCTTGGCTTAATTTACTCATTTTCCTGCCACCTTAAAAACTATTACTTTTTACCCTCTCTTCTAAGTTTTCTACCTTCCTTGATTCCTGAAAGCATCAACTTAAAAGCATCATTTGGTGCAATGTCTTTGCACATTACATCCTTCTTTGTATAAACAAATCTAAATGCCACAGCCTCAGCCATTGCTCCATAAAGAAAAGCATAAAGCACGCCTCTGTCTTTAAAAAACTTTTCGTTATATCCCGAAAACCAAGTAGATTCAGAATTAGGTCTTTCTTCTTCTTTACCGATTTTAGTTTCGGTTTTATACATTCTAAGGCCTTTAGACAATAAGTCTTTTATAAACAAACTGTCTTCACCACAAGAGTACTTCGCTCCGCCTCCAAAAAGTAAAGAAAACTTAACGCTAGATTCTAAAAGCTTATCTCTTTTAACGGCAATGCTGTACGCAGGGTATCTTCCGGCATTTGTGATGCTCACGCGTCCAAAGCCTTTGTTCCAATAGGTTTTCCTGTATTCATTCACCTCGACGTTAAAGAATATACCGTCAGCTTCCGGATGCTCTAAAAATTCTTTTAAAATCTTTTCTTCGTAGTCAGAATCATACACTATATCATCATCGGAGAATAAAAGAATGTCTCCCAAAGCACTTTCTATAGCGTGGTTTCTGCTAAGGCCGACACCCTTTTCGTTAAAAGAAAACACTCTGACTTTTCCGTTTTTAACGGTTAATTCTCCCGCGCCGTTTCTTCCCGATTGGTTAATAAGCACTGCATCGGAAGTAATATTCATTTTTTTGATTAATGATTCAGCATCTGCATTAACTGCCGAAATCAGCACCTCAAGCTTCATGTTTTTCTCTCTTTAAAAACAGTCCTTTAACAAATGAAAAAATCTTAATCCTTACAAAATCTACCAAAGTGCCTGCTACGTAAACACTAAGGACAGCGCCAAGCACTAAGAGCACAAATAATACGGGATTTAACCCCATGGCCCTGTTTAATCCAAACCACTTAGGCCATGCATATCTGAAAGCTAAGTTTTCATGTATCAAATATACGCCCAAAGCCATAGGTGATAGAGCTGTCACAATTTTTGCAAAGCCCTCTCTCATCGGATTCTTTCTTAAAAATGCAGCAAATATTCCGATTGCGGATAGAAGCACAAATATGTGATTGTATTCAGTGCTTACTCCTTCAAGTTCTTCCAAATGTCCAAATCGTACACTCACAAAATCGATGGCTGTGTTTTCTAAGAATATTAAAAATGCTCCGATTAAGTAAATACATATTCCTTTTGTAAAGTTGTTAACGTATTTAAAGCCGTAAAGCTTATAGTAAGCTCCGATTAAAAATACTATCAAAAACCAGAATACGTTATATCCAAATTCATCCTCGGTAAGTCTTACGGGAAGGATGGTTTTAAATGCACATTCAAATATAAGTAAACATATGATGATAGTGCCAAACTGTTTCTTCTCTATATTCTTTACACCTGCCGAGATTAAAGGAAGAAGCATATAGATGCAAATATAGCAGGTCATAAACCAGTATAGCTTCATGTGAACCGGCAAAACCACATGCAAAAGATGGTATATATCCCATTCCTGATAGGTTTCTATGCCAAAGGCCATGGCTACAGCATAGGTTAATACAGAGTAAAACAAAAGCTCAGCCACAAGTTCAATCAAGCGACCGATTTTAAATTTCGAATCAATAAGGTAATAGCCCGAAATCAAAATAAAGATATTTACAGCCCCCAAAGACAAAGACTCTAAAAGCCAGGCTATTGTGGCATTTGCGCCTCCGCTAATAGAAAGGTTTACTAAGAGGCCACTCTTTCCAAGCCCATGAAGCATCACTACCATGAGCATAGAAATCATCCTTAGTAATTCCATATTTGCATTTCGTTTCTTTACCTGTGTTTTTTCCATAATCACCCTAAAGTCTAAATACTTTTTTATCTCCGGCGCTTATATCATCGCCCACCTGCACTTCAGTCATTACGAGGTCTGTAACTGCTTCTACAGTGTGCTTTACATTTCTTTTAATGCTTACGGTGTCTCCGACATTTATCTTTCTCTTAACACCATCTAAAGTAACTTCACCTATACCGCTAAGGACAGTCCATACTTCGTCTCTGTGTTCATGCATATGATACTTCATTTGGTTGCCGGCGCGAAGCACTACCTTAATCGTCATACTCTTAGCCGTTGAGTCTAAAACAGTGTAGCTTCCCCATGATTTATCAGCATATTTAATAGGCTCTTCCACCTTTTCAACCAAGGGCTTCATGTAGCTTGACTGATCTCTGTCAGCAACAAGCACTCCGTCAGGGCCTGCAGCTACGATTACATTCTTAAGCCCCATAGCGATAATGGGAAGGTCAGTTTCATTAATTACATATGAGTCTTCACATGTATCGTCCATAAGCACTTTACCAAGTGTCTTTTCACTCATTACATGGGTAAGTGTCTTCCACGTTCCAACGTCCATCCATTCCCCTGCATATTCAACAAGTTCGATGGATTTTTCTTTTTCTACAAGAGCATAGTCGATACTGATTTTGCTGACATTTGAATAGCGTTCAAACAAATCACTATAATCGCTAACCCCAAGCATTTCCTTTGCTTTTTCAGCCATGTACTTAAGCTTAAAGCCAAACACACCGCCGTTCCAATATGCACCTAACTCAAGAAGTTTCTTTGCGCCTTCCAAATCAGGCTTTTCTTTAAACTCTTTTACTCCGCCCTTTCCGTCAGGCACAATATATCCATATTTTTCGCTTGGATATGTGGGTTTTATCCCCATGAGGGTGATATTTGAAGTACACTTATCCACATTTTCCGCTATCTTTTTAACCGTTTCAAAGTAATCCTGCTCCACGTAAGGATCTACTGGAATTACAACTACGGCTTCATTTTCATCTACCTTACATTCATCCTTTAAGAAAAGCGCCGCAAGGCAGATGGCCGGGAATGTATCTCTTCTGTCAGGCTCAAGGCAAACATTAACGTTATCGGAAAGCTGATTCTTTAAGCTTGAAACCTGAGTCTTAGACGTTGCTACAGTAACATTTGCCGAAGGCATTGATTTTTTAATAGATGCGTACATTCTTTGAACCATTGATTCATATGTATTTGCATCTTTTTTAAAAAACTTTATAAATTGCTTTGAGCGAACTTCATTTGAAAGGGGCCAAAGTCTCTTTCCTGAACCGCCTGAAAGTAATATTATCTGCATATATGTTTCCTCTTTATTTCATTAATTGTTTCACATATCCGATTTTATCATAAAAACCATATTAATTATACAAAGAAACACGGCCTAAATTCATAAGCCGTGTTTTAGAATTTCTTTATTTAGTATGAATAAACCATTCTCGCTTCTTTATCGCCTTCATACTGGGATTTTGCTCTTACTATGAGTTTATATCCTGTATATCCCGGAAGTTTTATTGAAACAGTTTCTTCCTCGCTAAACTCGCTAAGAACTGTCGTTTCTTCACTTCCATCCGCTTGTAATTCAATCTGGTAAAAAACTTTTGCATCAGGATTCTTTAAGCTAAGCAAATGCATTGTAGCATCCACACTGCCGTCATCATTGGCAGTTTCTGAATACTCAATCTCTGCTTCCAATGCCACGATTCTATGGACGTCTTTCTTAAACTCATCAAGGTCTTCGTAGAAGTAAGAAGAGATGTCTTCTCCCTTCTCTTCTTTAAGAAGCAATTCTGCGTATTTCTCACTTGTTACATACGCGCCTTCTCCGTTGGTATGGCAATTGTCATACATAAGTTCATCAGGAAGGAAATCTTCTCTGCCTTTTAAGTAGTTAAGGTTGATATAATTGATACCTTTTTCTTTGGCATAATTTCTATACCATTTATCCGCATCATCATATCCACCTACAAAGTACATGTAAGTTACAGAACAAGGAGCGGTCACAAGTTCAAATTCCACGCCATTCTCTTTACAAAGTTCTACGCATTTATCGAGGTATTCTTTATTTTCTTCCAAGATTCTGTCATCGGAGTACCAGTAGTCTGCCTCCGGATCAAAAGATATTGAACCGGTAGTGACATCACTCACTGCATAAACAAAGCCTTTTTCTTTATAAGTTTCGCCCTTTGAGTTTTCTTTTTCCTCCCAAGAGTCCTTTGCAAGCTTCTTTTCAGCGATAATTTTATCCGCCACAAGTATGTTGTCTTTATACCTGCAAGGGCCTAAGAGATAACATCTGTTTGATTTATCAAAGCAGGTTAATGCATAGTCAATTTTGTTTACTCCCGAAAGTCTGTCATAAACCAGAAGAAGTGCCTGAGCCTGCTTTTCATTTAAAAGTCTGTCCCAAGTCACGTCTAAGATTACTTTCTTAGGATGTACATCTTTTATCAGCTCTTTTATATAATAATAACTTCCGCAAATAGGCTGAGTGGCTGTAGAGCCTACTAAAACATTTGAAACACCAAGCTTTTCTTCAAGAACACTTGGAACTATTGACATATACATTCTTGATGCGCCCACAAACACTATGTCCACATCTTCATTGTTATCCTTAATCTTCTTTACGTCCTTCTCAAAGTACGTTCTGTATGTTGTATCAGACAGAGTCTCTGTGATAATCGTATATGTGCCTATGAGCATAAGCAATAGCACTGCCAAAGAAACGATTCTTTTGAAGGTTTTACTTTTAAAAACTTGCATACATAAAACCTCCCATCAAATCAGATTTTGAGCCAAGGCTCATGATTATAAGCATGATAATGATTGTAAAGCCAAGGTTTTTAATTATCATAGGACATCTAAGCTTTATCTTTTCCCACACGCCCACTTCATCCAGAATGTCAATTAATGTAATGATGAGTGTTCCGATAATGATAAAGAAAATGTCTATATATTCAACGTCTACAAACAACTTTGTGGGGCTTGTAAGAACGTTCCACTGCATGTTTATCCCGGTATATTTAAGCATCTTAACAGCCGTTGTAATATCGGGCGCTGCCGAGAAAAATCTAAAGAAGCATACCAAAATAAAGGTTCTTACAATACAGATAATCTTCCAATACAAAGCTTCAGACTTTATATGAAGCTTTGCTTTTAGCTTTTCATAAAAATCTGTAAGTTGCATCGTCATTGTAATAACAATCAAGTTTAAATAACCCCATACAAGGTATGTCCAATTGGCGCCGTGCCAAAGGCCTGTTGCAGTCCAGACAAAAATCAAGGCAAAATAACCGGGGAGAAGCTTACCCATCTTTGCTCCCCACTTTTGTCTAGCCCACTTGCCCATTTTCTGTCCTGTCTTTCCCATTGAAACGGGATAGAAAACGTAATCCTTAAACCAAGTACCAAGTGTGATGTGCCATCTTCTCCAAAATTCATCAACCGTTTTAGCAAAATAAGGTCTTTTAAAGTTTTCGGCCAGATTGATTCCAAGAATCTTTGAAAATCCACAAACTATATCCATGTAGCCCGCAAAGTCTGCATATAGCTGAATACCATAGGCAAACATTGCAAACAGCATATAAACACCTGAATAGGTTTCATAATTTCCGAATATAGCATTTACCGCTACGCCAATCTTATCCGCAATAACAATCTTCTTAAAGAAACCGATGAGCATTCTTGCTGCGCCTTCGCACATTCTGTCATAAGAAAACTTATGCTCTTCTTTTATGCTTACGCCAAGTTCATCGAATCTTGAAAAAGGTCCCTGAATGATATGGGGGAAATAAGAGATAAATGTTAAATATTTAAAATAGTTTCTTTCTGCGGGATACTTGCTTCTGTAAACATCCACTAGGTAACCTGCTGCGTGAAAGGTATAAAAAGAAATACCCAAAGGAAGAGCCCATGATACGTTTCCTATCATAGCCCCGGGCTTTAAATGTTCGATTAATAAATTAACGTTATCCAAGAAGAAATTTGTGTACTTTAACACCACCCAGATGCCCATTGCAACTACAAGCGCCCAAGTACATATGGTTCTTTTCTTTTGGTTAACAACTGCCTTAATTGCTTTCTTATCTTCCAAAGATTCAGCTTTTGAGAGTTCGTCTTTAGAAGCATTAACAATATCTTCTATTTTTATAGCCGCAAGGAATGTAATGAGGGAAATAATAATCATGTAGATTATATATCCGATACCTGCGAATGCATAAAAGGCAATATTTCCTAACAGCACTACTGCCCACTGCCATTTCTTTGGAACTATAAAAAACACCAAAGCAAAAACAACGGCAAATATAATAAATTCAAGAGAAATAATATTCATAAATAACCTTTATTCGTTTAACATCTTAGTGATAAGTTCGTAAAGAGCCGCTGCCGAATTAAAGTTTTCAGGAAGCAGATCGTTTACGTTAATCTCGATTCCAAACTGCTCGTTTACTTCACTTACAATAGAAATAATATCAAAAGAATCAAGAATATCATCATCTATAAGCTTTGTTTCTTTTTCAAAATCAAGATCGGGTCTGATTTCACTCATGATTTTAATTAACTGTTCCATTTATTTTTCCTCCGACTTCTTAAATGTCTCTGAAAGCTTTACTCTGTCTATTTTACCGTTTTTGTTCATGGGTAATTCTTCGTAGTGAACGTACACGTTTGGCCACATAAACTTAGGAAGCTTTTTTGATAGTTCCATGACTATTTCTTTTTTACATTCTTCTTTTGCCTGATAAAAGCAAACTATCTTTTCGTTTTCTTTATCATAAAGGCAGCAAGAAACATCCAGACTGGGAATTGCATTTAATGCAACTTCGATTTCTCCAAGCTCAATCCTATGTCCCATGTGCTTTATCTGAAAATCACGCCTTGAAGCAAACACGATATCATTGTCGTCATTATAATATCCCATGTCACCGGTTGCATACATCTTTTGCTCATATGCACTTATGGTGGGGTTATTTATAAATGCTGCATCTGTCTTTTCTTTGTTGTTCCAATATCCTAAAGCAAGGCATGTGCCCATTACACATATTTCTCCCACCTTACCTTTTTCTTTAATGACCGCTCCCTTTTCATCCTTTAAGATTACTCTGGTATTTTTAAATGCCTTACCGATTGGAAGCATTTCATCATCGTTAAAGCGTTTCTTTATTTCAAAATAAGTACAGTTACATGTGATCTCTGTAGGGCCGTAAAGATTTACGTATCTTGCGTCAGGAACCTTGTCCATCCAGTAATTTAAGGCTTTAACAGGCATTACTTCACCTGAAAACATAATGTTTTCAAGCTTTGGAACGTCGCCTTCTTCCATCGTCTTAAAATCTGATACAATTCTAAGAGCGGATACAGCCCAAATCAATGTGGAAACTTTCTTTTCAATTAAGTATCCCACCAGCATTTTAGGCATTTTGAAAAGTTTCTTTGGTAGCACCTGAACCGTACCGCCCACTTTTAGCGAGTTATAAATATCTTTTGCCGATACGTCAAAATCAAAAGGAGCCTGATTTCCGAAAACCGTTTCATGTTTAAAATCAAAGGCTTCTTCAAAGGAATTAACCAAATCTATCATGGAGCGATGACACACGCACACGCCCTTTGGCACTCCGGTCGAACCTGATGTAAATATGGTATATAAGGGGTCTGTGTCTATTGCGTTATCACGGATGTTCTTTAACAAGCCTTCTTCAATTTCCGCACTTTCAAGTATGTCTTCATACTTAGCCGTTCCCTCTTCAGCTATATCCTTTTGCCTTGCATCAATAACAAGAATCGGATTAAGGGTTTTATATATAAGTTCAATTCTCTCCTTTGGCATAAGTGCATCCACCGGAACGTAAAAGTTTCCGCTATACACTATTCCCATAAAGGTAACGATTGAAGCTATGTTTCTGTCTATTAAAACAGCAATGGGTGAATTGGTGGTGCTGTTTGTTTTCTTTGCAATGAAAGAACCAATAATCTTAGCCTTTTCCATATATTCCTTATATGTTAGGCCAAAGTTTTCATCTGCCAGTGCCAACTTTTCACCATAATTTAAAGCATTATATTCCAAATATTGTAAGCAATTGTTAATCACTTTCTCACCTCTATAACGATACAGTCAAGTTGCATTTTAAACCATTTTGTCTAATTAGTAAACTTCCACCACTCCTACATTACCCTGAAATGCAGGTGCAAAGACATGCTCTATTGCATTTTCGCTAAGCTGTCCTTCCCACTTTGCGTGAAGGTGGGCCGCAAAAACAGCTTTTACATTAGATTCTTCACTATATAAAATGCTCATGAATTTTGCAGTGTCTTCATCCGGATAGGCTTCTCCGTTGTAGCCCCAGTATAGATGCCTTCCGTCTCTTACTTCTTCCGAATACTCTAAAAGCTCTGTGCCATCTTTTTGCTCGATGGGTATATGAGTCACAACAAGTACAGGCTTGCCCTTTTCAAAAATGGGCTTCATGGTTTCAAGCATTTCCTTGGATATCTGCCTATTACTGTTGTTTATGCAAAGCACACATAATTCTCCAAGGTCAGCGTAGAGCACATCGGTATTAACAGTCACCTTATCCTGACGTTCTTTTGCCGCACCGTCGTCTCCGTCTGTCATCCAGTAAGGTTCTGTGTCATGATCGGAGCGAATGTAAATATAAGGCGTTTTTAGTTTATCAAAGCCTTCTTTTAGAGCTTCGGTATTTGCCTTTGAGCAAAAGTCCACCATGTCTCCGGCAAACACAATCAAATCCGCTTTGTAAGAGTCAAGTGAAGAAGAAAGCTTGTCCCAGCGCTCTTTAGTGGTTAAGCCCCCATTTGTAAACTCACCGATTCGATGCTCCATGTAATCTCTGTTTGATTCAGCCACTTCATCGTTGTTTATCTGAATGTGTGTATCGTTTACTATTAAAATTTTATAGTGTTTGGAAACGCCATCCAAATCAAGCTTCACAACATCTTCCTTTGTATCCTTAGGAAGGCTTGAGCAGCCTGTAAGTGAAGCTGATAAAGAAACCGCCAGCACTGTACAAAGCATTATCCTAAAAAACCTATTCATCAAAAGTTCCCCTCAAGTGCCTCAGGTGTTAGTTCAAAAGTCACCGCTGTAACCGTTACTTCATCAGGAAAGGTTTTAACTTCCTGTCTTCTTACTTCCGTAAATCCTGCTCTGGCGTGCAAATTCATGCTGGCGTCATTAGTAGAAATAACCGTAGCAATCGTCTTGGTCACGCCCAAATCCTTAAAGGCAAAATCATTTAACATCTTAATTGCTTCAGTAGCGTACCCCTTTTTCTTAGGGGCATTTTCAGAAAAGAAAAGCCCTGATTCAAGGGAGTCTTCCTTTTCATCGTATTTTTGAAGATACACTACACCTATTGCATTCATCGATTCTTTTTCATACACCAAAAACTCAAACACAAGTCCCTTTTCACATTTATTGTGAAAATAGTTTTCGTGTTCTTCTTTTGTGATGATGGCGCGATAAAAGAAATTCTTTCTCACGTACTCCGCATTTCTTAAAGAAAGCACTAAATCTGTATCTTCAATTGTGATTGGTCTAAGTAAAAGGCGCTCGGATTCAATCCTCAGCGCCTTATCCAAAGCTTTAAACTCTCTCATATTTATCCTTAAAGCATTACTTCTTCAATAAGCGAAGCAAGTTTCTTTGCTTCTGTCTTAATAAGTTCTTCGTCGTTTCCTTCAATCATTACACGAACCAAGGGCTCTGTTCCGCTTGGACGGATAAGCACTCTTCCCTTACCTGCAAACTTAGCTGTAAGCTCCTTAATTGCATCAGCAATTTCAGGATATTCCATGTAGGTTTCTTTTTTATGATTGGGAACATGTGCTCCAACAAGTGCCTGAGGAAGAATGGTCACGATAGAAGCAAGCTCTGATAAAGACTTCTTGCTTTCAACCATAACCTCCAATAAGTGAAGGGCTGAAAGAAGGCCGTCACCTGTTGTGTTATCGTCAAGGAAAATGATGTGTCCCGACTGTTCACCCCCAAGGTTTGCGCCGATTTCTTTCATTCTTTCAAGCACATATCTATCGCCAACCTTGGTCTGCTCGATATGAATCTTCTCTTTTTCGCCCATCTGGAAGAAACCTAAGTTACTCATGATTGTGGCAACGATAGTGTTCTTCTTTAATGTGCCCTTTTTCTTCATGTAGTTACCGATGATACCCATTATCTGGTCACCGTTAACCTCTTTACCATTTTCATCTACTGCAAGAAGTCTGTCTGCATCACCGTCGAATGCAAGGCCAAGATCTGCCTTTTCATAAACAACTCTTGCCATAAGTTCTTCCATGTGAGTGGAACCGCAGTTAGCGTTAATGTTTGTGCCATCGGGCGAATTGTGAATTGCAATTACGTTTGCGCCAAGCTCTTTTAAAGCTTCAACGGAAGTGTAGTAAGCAGCGCCCTCTGCTGTATCAACCACGATCTTAAGACCTGATAAGTCAGAAGAAATTGCTTTGATTGAGTGGTTAATATATTCTTCTCTTGCATCGGAACGATACTTAACTTTACCTACGCCTGCACCGATAGGAAACTTAACTCCCTGCATATTTGAGTTAATAAGCGCTTCGATTTCATCTTCCAAAGCATCGGGAAGTTTGTATCCGTTTCCGTCAAAAAACTTGATTCCGTTAAATTCAACAGGGTTATGGGAAGCTGAAATAACAACTCCGGCATCAACCTTATATTTCTTTGTAAGGTAAGCAATAGCGGGTGTGGGAAGCACGCCTACATATACGCAGTTTGCACCAACCGAGCAAGCTCCTGCCATTAAAGCATTTGCAAGCATGTCGCCAGAAAGTCTTGTGTCACATCCCACCATGATTGTGGGTTTGTGCTGATTTTCTTTTGATAAAACACATGCTCCTGCCTGGCCTAATTTCATGGCAAGTTCAGGTGTAAGTTCTTCGTTTGCGACACCTCTTACTCCGTCTGTACCAAACATTCTACTCATAAAAATATATCTCCAATCGCTAATTTAATCTTTCTTTGTTAGCTTAACGCTCATTTTAACAGGCTCTTTTAATGTAATGCCCTCAGGAAGGTCAAAAGAAACATCACAGGAGTAAGTTCCTTCCTTAAATTCTGTTACATCATGTGCAAGTGAATACTCACCGAAATCTACTCTGTAATTTAAAGAAGATAACTGAAGCTTTTCAAGGTCCTGGGCAAGGCCTATGAGGGTAAATTCAACATCATCCTGGGCGCTTGCAAACTCTGCTTCAAATCCCGCGGGAACATCTTCAAACTTTATGTTTCTTAAGTATACGTTATAAGTATCCTCTACAAAAGGCTCAATGAATACAGTAATTGAAGCCTTTGAATTAAAGTTTGCATCCGCAAATCTTGTACCTGCAGGAAGGTAATCTGCCAAATCAACCACCAGCATCATGTTTTCAGACTGTCCCGTTACATTTAAGTCTGAAGAAGGAATGCTGATTTCGCTCGTGCTGTCTATAACAGCCTGTGAGCCCGCAATAACAACCGCTTCCGGATTACATTCCACTTCACCCGTAACCGCATATCCGTCAGCAGGCACACCGCTTGTGGAATAATATACAGGCACACGCTTTGTGGCAAGTATTTCTACATCCACTCTCACGCTTTCTACGTTTAAAGAAAGGCTCTTTTCAGAAATAGGCTCTCCCTCTTCGTCAAACACATTAATGTCTGCCTGAGTGGAAATATTTCCCGTAAATCCCGTTACCTGCACATCAACAGATGCGGATTTAATCCTTGATACAACGGATTCGGGGCCCGAAATTCTAACCTGATTTTGGTTAGGAGCTACGCTTCCCAAAATGTAGCCACTCTCGATTTCTCCCGAAGTTGTGGCATTTATAGGTAACTGAATTGTTTTCTTGTTTTCGATATTTACATATAAGGTGCTTGTTGAAGGCCTTATGGAATCAATCTTATCGGAAAGCTTTGTGGTGGTAAATTCAATGGGTACGCTCTTTCCGTCGGCGGATAAATCCTTCATATCCGCGGTAGCCACGATACTGTCAATTGAGTTTCCAAGCTCCTGAATGGTGGTTCTTGAAGCTTTGATTGTAACGGAAGGCACAACCGCCGTATCATCCACAACTTCCAAAGTCTTCGCATCATCAGTAATAATGTCTGCATTTAAAATCCTTACAGGCACATTTTTATATGTCTGCGTAATCACAGGATCCGTTAAATTAACCACAATAAACCAAAGAATAACGGCCACAGCAAGTGACATTAACTTAAGCCCGATATTCTGAGTAATTGTCTTCTTTGTAAATTTGTCTTTTAACCTAAACTTTGCCGTCATGCCTGCTTACCGCCTTTCCCCTTAAAGAAAGAGCGTTTCTTCTCTGTCTCAGGCTTATTTTGTATCATTTCAAGTTTCTGTCTGAAGGTTTCGGCATCCACGTTTCTTATAAGCTCGCCTTCGTAAGCGATACTGATTCTACCGGTTTCTTCAGACACAATAATTGTAAGTGAATCCGTTACTTCCGAAATTCCCACACCGGCTCTATGCCTTGTGCCAAGTTCCTTACTTAATGATAAGTTATCGGAAAGGGGCAAATAGCATGTTGCCGCTGTGATTCTATCTCCTCTTACAACAACCGCACCATCGTGAAGAGGTGTGTTGTGTTCAAAAATGTTAATTAAGAGCTGACTTGAAACCACCGCGTCCACGGTAATACCGGTGCGTTCCACGTCCATTAAAGAATTGTTTTGCTCTATAACAATCAATGCGCCTGTCTTTACTTTCGCCATTTCACTGCAGGCGCGCATAATTTCCTGAATAGTTTTATCGGAAAACCTTCCGTTAATGTCACTTCCGTTTTCAAAAGAAATAACGGATGACAAGAAGTTCTTTCTTCCAAGCTGTTCCAACGCCTTTCTTAATTCAGGCTGGAACACTACCACAATTACAGTCGCTGCAATAGTGAAAAGCTTGTTTGCGATCCAAAGGATGGTGCTCATTTCAAAGAATTCCGCAATGAGCAAAAAGACCACAATAACAACGATACCCTTTAAGAGTGAATAAGCTTTTGTGTTTTTAATCCACAAGAAAATCTCATACACCAAAAAGGCTATCACGAGTATTTCCACGAAGTCTGTCCATGAAAATTCGGGCATATTGAATTTTTCAAACGTAGTCCTTAAGAATTCAACAATGTTTCCCATTTAGTCTTTCTTTCTTCCTTCTCCCGCAGGTCTTCCGCCGCTCATTCCAAGGGGTCCCTTGGAAGCCGGTCTCTTGACCGCTGTTTTTGCTGCATTTGTAGCCGTAGCTCTTACAGTTTCTCTGGCTCTTGTTTGAACAGGTGTAGCGCTTTCTTCTCTTACTACTCTAGTAGGAGCAGGTCTTCTGACCGCTTCCCTTACATGTTCAGGCTTTGCTCTTCTTATAGGCTCTGCATTTCCCCCAAGCTTGATTGTGTTCTTGGGAACTGCCTTTACATAGTAATAGTATTCGTCATCTTCAAACTGTACTCTTTCCGAACGATTGTAATCTAAATCGAATAAGAAATACTGTAAGATTAAGTTAACAATTATTGAAATTATCATTCCAAAGAATGCTCCGCCCAAAGAAACCTGAGCGTGAAGCGCTGCTGTTGTAATAAGAACAAGCACAAAGCATCCGATTGATCCTGCCGCAATGGCAATAAACCAACTGTAGTTAATTGAAAGGCGTCTTATTATATAAACCACCAAAACAGTAATGGAAAATGCAACGGCATATACAATGACTGCTTTATTTTCAAGCATTCCGTCAACGATTGCTTTTAAGGAGCCAAGCTTTTCGGTAATCTTGTCTCCGCCGCCACCTTTTATGTTTTCAGCATTAACGGCAATGTAATGAAGCACCTGATAAATTACGGTACCGCAACCTACAGACACCATTGAACAAGGTCCGCCAACAAGTCCCATGGATACGGGCATAATGTAGGGCACCTTGAAAGCAAAAGAAATAGGCACAAGCAATGCTCCCACAGAATCTTTTGACGCAAATCTAAAGTAGAGTAAGAACATAATCACAAACAATGCAAGCACTAAGATTGCGCATTCCATTGAAAGCTTGTACATATGTGCCGTTATAATTAACGCTAAAATTACCAAAGTGAGATTCAGTGGCAAAAATGATCCTGCAAGTGCCACTATTAAAGTGATTCCTCCGTTGGAAAGTTTAGACATAAAGCCAAGGGAAGAATTGATTTTGCTCATGGCAATAAATACCATTAAGAACTTTAAAACAGGTAAGATAAATACCTCATTTTTACCCACAAACTTTTTAAGCTTTTCTTTTATCACCAACAAATCTCTCATTAATTCTCTCCATAATCCTCTTCGTTTTCTTTTTCCTTAACATACAAAGTACCAAGCAGCTTAAGATTGTTAAAGTAAATCTTCAGATTATGTTTTGCATGGCTGTATTTAAAAGAAAATGCAATGTACACGATTACGCTGTAACACACCACAAAGATTACATATTTCTTTAAGGCCGATGATGCAAAGGCCCAAAGATCTATCTTGTAGATGTTAAGCATAAAATTCTCAAAGTCATAATAAATGTACACACCAAAAGCTATCATATATGCGATAGTGGCACATATGACAGCCTTAAGCACCTCAAGACCCACGTAATCGCTTCTGAAATGCTTGGCAACGGATTCGTTCTTCTTTCCTTCCGTGCTTTCATAAGAAGCCATTCTGGTCATAAGTTTTATTCTTTCTTCATTTAACATACTTCACCTGAAAAACTATATTTCCCCCCAAATAAAATTAGCTTAAGAATCTCATACGAGGGGATTCTTTCGTCTCTTTCTTCTGAACAGGAGGCGCTTCCTTAGGCTTAATAGACTGACTGAAGCTGTTTGCCATACTGTTCTTACATTTTTCGCAGAATCTTCCGGAGAGAATGTCGCATCCGCAGTTCTCACACTGAAGCTGAATCATTGAGCCTTCAGAAAGCTGTAAGCGTTCTTCTCTAAGCCACTGCTGAATCTGGCTCACTTCAACATCGCACTCTCTGGCTACTTCTTTGATTCCTACGTTTTTATGATCCTGGATATAGGTCTTAACTTCCTTAAATTTTGCTTCAAGTGCATCTCTACATGCGGGGCAAATCATAGGTCCCATCACATAGTTAAACATTTTACCGCATTTTCTACAATTACGTACGTTCATGTTACCCTCCGAAAGTTGATATTATTAATAAAAACCATCTGCTACTTCCCCGCGCGGCTAAGCGTTAAAAAGTAAACCTCTTTAACTCCCAAAGCTTTTAATTCCTTTGAGATTGCATTTATTGTACTTCCTGTTGTAAATATGTCGTCAATAATGACTGCTCTTCTAAAGTTTACAACATTTTCTACCACAATAAAAGCCTTTTTCATATTAATACCGCGCTCCTCTCTGTTTAAAAGTTTTAGGGGTGCGGTATTTACCACGCGCTTTAAGCAGGTTTCGTTTACAGGAATAGACGTTAATTTCGAAATTTCAACGGCCAATTCCCTAGCCTGATTATATCCTCTTTTTATTAACCGTTTTTTATGTAGCGGCACAGGGATAAGCACATCAGGAGCTAAGCTTAAAAGCCAATCTTTAAGCTCGTCGTTAATCTTTTCTGCATAGCTTTTTGCATACTCGGGACGGTTCATGTATTTAAACCTATATAAGCTTTCGTTTACACTCTCATATGTATAAAGGCTTATTCCGCCGTCGTAATATTTTTTATCGGTATTCTCTTTTTCAAATTCTTTTGCTTTTTCAAGCTTCAAATTGCACTCGGGGCAAAACCCCGTTTGAGAAAACGGACGCACCCTTTCGCATAAAGGGCATCTGTCCGGAAAGAAAATTTTTAGTATATCCATGATAATCCTATATAAACACACTAAGTATACTCTGTTTTAATCCCGAGTATCTTAAGTTTTCCTGATTATTTTCTGTCATTTCTTGTACTATTTTAGGATTTCCGATCATAACAAGGCATTTTTTTGCTCTCGTTACCCCTGTATAAAGGAGGTTTCTGTTCATTAATTGCTTAGGCCCCGACACAATCGGCATTATAACGGCGCCGTATTCGCTTCCCTGGGATTTATGAACCGTTACGGCATATGCTAGCTCCAGTTCATCCAAAGCATTAAATGGATATTCAACCCTTCTTTGATCGTCAAACTCTACAGTAAGAACCGATTCGCTTTCATTAATTTCAATAATCTTACCAGTATCTCCGTTAAAAACTCCTATGCCTGCATCAATGGGAATATTGTATTTTCCTACAATTTCCCACTCAGCCTGATAGTTGTTTCTAACCTGCATTACCTTATCCCCTTCTCTGAAAACTTCTTCTCCAAAGTAATGCTCTGCCTTATGTTTTGAAGGAGGATTAAGGGCCTTTTGTAAATATCTGTTTATGTTTATAACTCCAAGATTTCCCTTTCTTGTAGGAGTCAAAACCTGAATGTCAAAAGGCTCTGCATCCACATATGGCGGAAGGCTTTTTGTTATTAATTCTTCAATGTTTAATAAAATCTTGTTTGTATCATATCTTTCAAGGAAGAAAAAGTCTTTGCTTCCCTTTTCTATGACAATTGGTTCACCGTGGTTAATTCTGTGAGCGTTTGTAACAATATCTCCGCTTCCTTCCTGCCTGAAAATAGTTTCAAGCTTTGTGGTAGGAAAGCAACCGCTCTCGATTAAATCTCTTAACACCTGTCCCGGGCCTACGCTTGGAAGCTGATGGTCATCGCCAACCATAATAAGTCTTGCTCCGGGCATTATTGCTTTTAAAAGAGACCTGAAAAGAAATATATCAACCATAGACATTTCATCTACGATTACCGCGTCCACATCCAAAGGATTATCTTCGTTTCTTGAAAATCCAGCATTGTTTCTGTCATCTTCCAAAACGCCGTTTAGTTCCAAGAGTCTGTGAAGAGTCTTTGCTTCATATCCGGTAGCTTCTGTCATTCTTTTTGCGGCGCGTCCTGTAGGAGCCGCCAATGCAATATCCATTCCTTCTCTTTCAAAGTAGCCGATTAAGGTTTTAATGGTAGTGGTCTTTCCGGTTCCCGGGCCACCTGTTATAATGCTTACTCCGTTTGTGGCAGCCTTTACTATGGCCTGCTTTTGAAGAGGGTCAAGGGTCACATCATTTTCTTTGGCTATTAAATCAATTTCTTTTTCTATTGAAAGTGTGGACTCTCCTTCATCGCAAAAGAAATCCATAGAAATTGTATGAAGAAGCCCTGCCACGGACTGTTCCACATAGTAATTTGGAGCTGCATAAATAGCTTCTTCTCTTGCAATAAGCTTTCTATCCATCAAAAGGTTTTCTATCTGAGGCTTTATATCTTCTTTGTCTACGTCTAATATCTTAGCAGCTTCTTCTATAAGCACGTTCATTGGAAGATACATAAAGCCCTGGCCTGTTGCAAGGGTCAAAGTGTAATAGATTCCGCTTTGCACTCTGTAGGCGCTGTCTGTTTTAACGCCCATTTTCCCTGCGATTTCATCCGCAGTTTTAAAGCCCACCCCCGCAATATCTTCTGCCAATTTATAAGGGTTTTCTTCCAAAACTTTATATATTCTGTCTCCGTAGAATGAGTAGATTTTGATTGAAAGAGTGTTTGGGATTCCGTACTTTTGAAGGTAAACCATGGCGTCTCTAAAGCCCTTCTTTTCCTGCA
>JAEEXG010000035.1 GCA_016291405.1 Lachnospiraceae bacterium | reverse complement strand
AGGATAGAGCCCGAAGCCCGCCTTACAGACTATTTGGGAGGAAAAACCTTTCCGAAAGAAATAGGAAGCTTTAGGCTTGAGGGTGAAAAATCCGACAGTGAAATTGCATATTACAGCTGGGATCTTTCTTTTACAGAGGTTACGGATGCAAAAAGGCCCAATAACTCAGGCATAGACGAAGTGCAGATTATGTTTAACCTTTCAAGGGACATAGAGTGGGAAATCCTGTCAGACAAAACCGGGACCTTTAAAAACAAAAAGATTTCTTTAAAAAAAGGTGAGCTCTGCGTAGTCAGAAATAACGATGCCTGCACAGGTATGCGCTATGAAAAGGACTGTGACTTTAAGTTTAAGAGCCTTCAGATGCCCACGGAACGCTTCGAAGATTTGATAAACCGTTTCTTTAAAAGAGAAGATTCTTTTCGCATTAAAGACATGATTTTTCATGACGTTAAGCTTGCGGTTATTACTCCCGAAATGTACAGAATCATTTCGGAGCTTGACAGCCTTGATAAGTATAAAGAATACAAGGGCGTGTTCCTTGAAGGAAAGGTAATGGAGCTTACGGCTTTGGTGCTTTATGCAATTGCCTATCAAAAGAAAGAAACCGAATATACAGCTATTTCGGGAGATTCAAGGGACGTAAGTGAGCTTGAAAAGTTAAGAGAGAGTATCCAATTAAAACCCTATGAAAACTATCCCGCAGAGGATGTGGCTCTTAGCTTAAACATGAGCGTAAGCAAATTAAATCGCCTGTTTAGGTCTCTTTATGGCACGAGCCTTCATGCCTATGTGCAAACCAATCGGCTTGAGTATGCCGCAAATCTATTAAGAAGCGGCACCTGCACGGTAACGGAAGCGGCGCTAAAAGCAGGTTACAACAACATGAGCTATTTTTCTAAAGCTTTCTTTGAATATTTCAAAACCACCCCTAAAAAATACAGCATGCTCTAAACATGAGCGAAAAGTGTTAAAAAAATATTTTTATTTGGTAGAAAGAAAAGATAAGGATGTAATAAAATCCCGTATGGTTAGCTAGGACTAACTATATGGGATTTTTATATTCCAAGAACGGAGGTAATTATGCTTAAAAGTGTTCTTCCTTATATGGGAGAGTATAAAAAGTACACTAAGCGAGCAGCGGTTTTGATGCTTGCCGGAATAATCTTTTCGATTACTCCATATTTTTTTCTTTATCAAATCATGGTTCCTTTGGTGGCAAAAGAACCCGTTGATTTAAAATTTGTTTTAGTCAGAGTGCTTTTAATGGCATTGTGTGAAATTCTATATTCCATGCTTTATGTTACAGGACTTGAGAATTCACACGTAAGTGCCTACAACACCCTTAAAAATCTACGTATATCCCTTCAGGGAAAGCTTGAAGAACAGCCCTTGGGTAACATTCAGGATATCGGAACGGGACGTATAAAGAAGGTTTTTACAGATGATATCGATCAGATAGAGCTTCTTTTGGCTCATGCGATTCCCGAAGGCTTAGCCAATATAGTGATACCTGTATTGGTTATAGTTTTAATGTTTGTGGTGGATGTAAGAGTGGGACTTTTGACTCTAGTTCCCATTTTTATCGGCGGATTTGCTATGTCGATGATGATGAAAGCAGGCTTTGCAAAAATGGATGCTTATTATAAGTCTGCGGCTGTTATGAACAACACAATCATAGAGTACGTAAACGGAATGGAAGTTGTTAAGGTGTTTAACAAGGACGGCGAGTCTTACAAAAAGCTTGGAGATACCGTAAGAAAGTACAGAGATTTTACCCTTGCTTGGTATAAAACCTGCTGGCCTTGGATGGCAGTTTATACAAGCTTTATTCCTTGCATAGCTCTTTTAATCCTTCCCATCGGCTCCTTAATGGTTTTATCGGGAAGCTTAACCATTGGAAAGCTTTTACTTGCTCTTTGCATGTCATTCGGAATCGGCTCTCCCTTTTTAAGAGCTTTAACCTTTGCCGGAAAGATTCCCCAGCTTGACTATAAGATTGCAGAGCTTGAAAAGCTTTTGGATCATGAACCCTTAAAATCTCAAGGAAAAGCCTTTCTTGGAAAAGATATGGACATAAGCTTTAAAGATGTCCGCTTTTCTTACAAGGATGAAGAAGTGCTTCACGGAGTTAATTTAAGCTTAAAGAAGAACACCACCACAGCTTTGGTGGGAGAATCGGGAAGCGGAAAGTCAACCCTTGCAAGACTTTTGGTTCATTATTACGACTTAAATTCGGGCTCAATCTCAATCGGCGGTCAGGACATAACAGATATGAGCCTTGAAGCATTAAACGACCGGGTTTCTTTTGTCGCACAGGAACAATTTTTGTTTAACACAAGTCTTTACGAAAATGTTCTGATCGGTAAGCCCAATGCCACAAAAGAAGAGGTCATGGAAGCTTTAAAGAGAGCTCAGTGTGAAGAGTTTTTACAAAGGCTTCCCGAAGGCGTTAACACAAATGCGGGAGACGGCGGAAAGATGTTATCCGGAGGAGAAAGACAGAGAATATCTTTGGCCAGAGCAATTCTTAAGAATGCGCCCATTATTGTGCTTGATGAAGCAACCGCATTCATGGATCCCGAAAACGAAGAAAAGATGAATAAAGCCCTTGATGAAATCATGAAGGATAAAACGGTTTTGGTTATTGCCCACAGATTATCAACCATCAAAAACGCCGATAAGATCTGCGTTATGAAGGACGGAAATATTATTTCTGAGGGCACTCATTCAGAACTTTTAGATAAGAGTGAAGAATATAAGAAACTCTGGGAAGCTTCTTTAAGCGCAAGCACCTGGAAGATTAAGGGGGAGGCTTAGAAATGATAAAAATATTGCATCGCCTTGTTGAAAGGACGGGTAAATACAAAGGACGTATAAGATTATCCTACTTAACAAGTTTATTAAAGGGCATTTTTAAACAGGTTCCCATGGTACTTTCTTTCCTTGTTGTTGCAGCTTTTATGGAAGGAAAAATGACCAAAGAAAAATGCCTGTATGTGGGAATTGCCATAGTAGCAAGTCTTACTCTTCAGATTCTTTTTGAACACTTAACAAATGTGCTTGAGTCAGCAGCAGGCTACAAAGTGTTTGCCGATATGCGAATGGAGCTTGGTGAACATTTAAGAAAGATGCCTATGGGCTATTTTACAGAAGGAAACCTAGGACAGATAAGCTCGGTTCTTTCTACCGACATGGTGTTTATCGAAGAAAACTGTATGACGGTTTTGGGCGAACTTGTCGCATTTATGATTTCTCAGGCTCTTATGCTTGTAATGATGTTTGCCCTTGACATAAGAATCGGAGTTTTATCATGCGTTATAGTTTTCTTGCTTTCTTTAATCGGAAACTTGATGCTTAAAAATACACTGGATCACTCCGAAAAAAAGCAGGAAAACTCAAAGAAACTTACGGATGCCGTTTTGGATTTTGCAGAAGGAATAGGCATTATAAAGTCTTACAACATGCTTGGAGAAAAATCCAAAAAGTTAAGTGATAACTTTAAGGAAAGCTGTGATGAAAGTATTGCTTTTGAAATAGATTACGGCCCCTGGGCTAAAAGGCTTTGGATTACTTACGGCCTTGGAACGGTAGCGGTTATTGCCTTTGCTGCATGGCTTGCATCAATCGGTGCAATTTCAAATGTGTATTTAATGGGCGTAGTGCTGTTTTCTTTTGATATGTTTATACCCACAAAGAGCTACTACGGTCAGATAGCCAGATTAACCGTAACATCTGCGTGCCTTGACAGAATAGATGCTTTGTTTAAAGAAACAGAACTTCCCGATACGGGTAAAAAGAAAATCCCCGCTGTTTTATCAAAAGACAGTAAGGATGCAGAAATTGAGTATAAAAACGTAACCTTTGGATATACAGATACAGACGTATTAAAGAATGTTTCTTTTGACATTAAAAAAGGTGAAATGGTGGCACTTGTAGGACCTTCCGGCGGAGGAAAGTCAACAATTGCAAACCTTCTTGCAAGGTTCTGGGACGTAAATTCCGGAAAGATTATGGTAAGAGGAGCAGACATAAAGGATGTTCCCTTAGGAAATCTTATGGACAACTTAAGTATGGTGTTCCAAAGAGTATATTTGTTTAACGATACGATTTATAACAACATCGCAATCGGAAGGCCTACCGCCACAAAGGAAGAGGTAATTGAGGCTTCAAAGAAAGCAAGGTGCTACGACTTTATTATGCAGCTTCCAAATGGTTTTGATACTGTTTTGGACGAAGGCGGCTCTTCACTTTCCGGCGGAGAAAAGCAAAGACTTTCCATAGCAAGATGTATTTTAAAGGACAGCCCCATTGTAATACTTGACGAGGCAACGGCCAGCGTTGATGCGGACAATGAAAAAGCAATCCAAGATGCAATTTCAGAGCTTTGCAAAAACAAAACATTATTGGTAATCGCCCACAGACTTAAAACAATAAAGAACGCGGACAAAATCCTTGTGATTAATAACGGAGGCATTGAAGAAAGCGGTAATCATGAGGAATTAATGAAACTTGGAAAAACTTACGCCAAAATGGTTTCTTTGCAGGAAAGCTAAAAAGTTTGATTGAAAAGTGTCAAAAACGTACCGAAAAATGGTAGAAAAAGGTTTCAAAGCTAATATATATTTTTGGAGTGTTAGCGCACGCTAACTAAAGAGAATGGAAAGAGGTACGTTCAAATGGACAATAAGAAAAACAGTTTGACAGTGAAAGACTGTATAAACATCGGCGTCTTTGCGGCGCTCTACATTGTTATTTTCTTTGTTACAAGTTTTATCGGATACATTCCGATTATGATGGCAATTTTGGGAGTGGCTTGTGCAGTTACATGCGGCATTCCGCTTATGCTTTTCTTTTCAAAGTCACATGTATTCGGAATGGTATCTATCATGGGAGCGATTATGGGTATCTTTATGATTCTTATGGGTCGCCCTTGGTATTGCATCTTTGTTGCTTTGGCAGCAGGGGTAGCAGCGGATTGTGTGTTAAAGAACGGCAACTACAAAAGCATCAACAAAGCAGTCATTGCGTCAGGTGTTTTCAGTCTTTGGATGATGGGTATGGAGGTTCCTCTTTACTTTGGAGCAAGAGACACTTTCATTGAATCCATCAAAGAAGGTTATGGTGAAGCATATGCGGAAGTAATTGTAAAGATTACTCCTAACTGGATGTTCTATGCAACTATTGTTTTAACTTTTGTAGGCGGCATTTTAGGCGGATTGCTTGGAAAGGCTGTTCTTAAGAAGCACTTTAAGAAGGCCGGTATGGCATAATGGACGTTTCAATTCAAACATTTAAAACAAGCGGGGAGCGGGCGCTGCTCGATCCCCGCACTTCTATATTCGCGATTGTTGTTATCGGAGTGGTCATGGTGGGAGGTTCGCTTACAGGCATTGAATATGTTCTTCGCGTGATTTCCTGCATGATTCCTGCGGCTCTTCTTTATGCTGTAAAAAAGTATAAAGTGGCAACAATCTATTTTCTTATAATGCTTTTCATTATGATAATCGAGGGAACAGCGGTTCAATCGACGGTTGGTGCCCTAAACCTTCTTTTTGTCATATTGTCAGGTGTTGTATCAAGATTTATCCCCCAGTTTATGATGGGATATTGTTTTATGTGCTATACAAAAGTATCTGAATTCGTCGTGAGCATGGAAAGAATGCATGTGCCCTCGGTAATTACAATTCCCTTGTCTGTAATGTTTAGGTTCTTCCCTACAATTGCGGAAGAAAACAGATGCGTTATCGAAGCCATGAAGATGAGGCGCACCGGCACAAAGAAACCTTCCTTGCTTCAGAAAATGGAGTATGAGCTTGTGCCTGTTATGATGCAGACGGTAAGGATTTCGGACGAACTCTCTCAGGCTGCCATGACAAAAGGTATGGGTCTAAACAGAAAGCGCTCTCATATTTGTAAAGTCGGATTCAGGGCGATAGATTACCTTATGTTGATTCTTTTAGGAACAATTTTGGTTCTTTTTATTATTTATTAGATTTGCAGGTTAAAAATGATTGATATTAATGAGGTTTCTTATACGTACCATGTGACCGATGCTGAGGGTAACGACGTATACAGAAATGTTTTGAAAGATTTTTCTCTAAAAATAAACAAAGGTGAGCTGGTGGTTTTGACAGGTGGCTCGGGATGCGGAAAGACCACAATCATCCGCCTGATTAACGGGCTTATTCCGAACTATTTTGACGGAGAGTTAAAGGGTGAAGTTACTGTGGCAGGCATGATTGTTAATAAACAGCCTGTTTATGAAACTGCAGCCAAGGTTGGCACTGTCTTTCAAAATCCTAAAAACCAGTTCTTTAATGTAGACACAACGAGTGAGCTTGCTTTTGCCGCAGAAAACAGGGGAACCGAACCGGAAGAAATTATTAAAAGAATTGATAAAGTATGCGACAGAATGGATTTGCTCGACCTTATGGACCGAAGCATGTTTAACCTTTCAGGAGGCGAAAAGCAAAGGATTGCCTGCGCAAGCATAGCAGTCACGGATCCTGATGTTGTGGTGCTTGATGAGCCAACGTCAAACCTTGATGATAAAGGAATAAATGATTTAAGAGAAATCCTTAAAAGATGGAAGCGTCAAGGAAAAACAATAGTTATAGCAGAACACAGACTTTACTTTTTAAAGGAACTTGCGGATAAAGTTTATGTGCTTGATGACGGGAAAGTGGCTAAAGAATTATCGGGAAAAGAATTTGATTCTCTTTCATTAGAAGAAACCGCTTTGCTAAAAATTCGCGCGGTGGACGATTCTTTTAAAAAGAAATTCGGAGATGAAGAGTTAAGCGCCCTTTTAAAGACTAAGGGAGCCATCGATGTAAAAGACTTAGATTTTAAATATTCTGACGGGGTGCATGGAATAAAGATAAGCGACATGGCACTTCCTAAAAACAGTCTTATAGCAATAGTAGGAAACAACGGTCGCGGAAAAAGTACCTTTGCAAGATGCTTATGCGGCCTTAATAAAAAAGCTAAGGGTAAGGTCGATTTTGAAGGAAAAGAAATTTCAATAAATAAAATGACCGACCGATGCTTTATGGTGATGCAGGATGTAAATCACCAGCTTTTTACAGAGAGCGTAAAAGATGAAATCATGCTTTCGATAGATTCAAAAGATGAAGAAACCTGTGAAAAAAAGGCTAAAGAAGCCATGGAGGTTTTGGATATCAGTTCGCTTTCTGAGCTTCACCCCATGTCACTTTCCGGTGGGCAGAAGCAAAGAGTTGCCATAGCCTGCGCCATTGCAAGCGATAAAGATATAATAATTTTGGATGAACCCACCAGTGGTCTTGATTATTATCATATGATTGAAGTGGCGGAGGTTTTAAAGAAACTTGTAAAGCTTGGAAAAACTGTGGTGGTGATAACTCACGATACTGAGCTTATTGATGAATGCGCTCAGTGTGTGGTGAAGCTTAAGAAATATCTCATTTAATCCTGAAAGGCAGCTGTTTTGCAGCTGCTTTTCTTTTGTGCCGATTTACAAAAAGAAAAATTTTTTAATCTTTTTGTAAAATATACTTGACAAAGTGTAAAATAGAAATGTATATTGTAATCGTAAACAAAACATATCTCATTAGTCGAAGCTATTGCTTCTATGGAGGAGGAGAAAAATGAGTGAAGAATTAAAAGTAAACAAGCCAAGCAAAGTAGCAACCGTTTTCTTTTGCTTGTGGGTAACAATTGCCGTTATCTTAATCTTAAACGGCGTATCGGTAATCGGTATGATACCAAGCATTGCAAACGCATTCATGGAAAGTAACGGAGACATGGCGCTATATCAGCAAAAGTTATTGGAAGTTTCAACCAACTCAGAGCTTCTTACAAAGCTTCAATTTGCAGGCGAGATTGTATGTCTTGTGTGTGTAGGCTTCTGGTATTACTTTGGATACGTTAAGAAGGATAAAAAGGCCGGAACCTATGAGCCCTTTTATAAAAAGTTTAACACCGCAAAGGATGTTTTATTTGTACTTACAGGCTCAATTGCCATTTGGGGCTTGGCAGGAATAGTTTCAGAACTTGCAGCACTTGCTTTCCCGGGACAGGCTGAATTTTTACAGAATCTTTTAAACGGAGCTCTTGGCGGAAACGCAGTCATCGGAATGATTACAGGTGCCGTTTTGGCTCCCATAATGGAAGAAGTTGCAATGCGAGGCATTATTTTACAGCGTTCAAAGAGAGCCTTCGGTGTTATCGGATGCATGATCATTTGTGCGGTAATGTTCGGAATCTTCCACATGAATTTGATTCAGGGTCTCTACGTTCTTCCCATGGGACTTTTCTGGGGATTTGTAGGATATAAGTATAATTCGGTTGTTCCTTGCATAATTTGCCACGTTGTAAATAATACATTGGCATTAATCATTTCCGATAAGGTAAGCCCTATTATCGTATTTATCGTGTTTGCTGCAATTGCAACATTTATCGGCGTTAAGTTTAACATGTTTTCAGTAAAGGAAGCAGGTGAGGAGAATGACCAAGAAAGCTAGAAAGATTCTTGTACTGGTAGTCGCGTTGGTGATGGCTATCGCAGGAGTTGTTGCTTTAAGCTATAGCAGAGAGCACTCTTCTTATTTTGAAGATGAGTTTGATATAGTTGATTCAAAAGTTGTGCCTGACTATAAGGCATTGCCCGGTGGCGGAAGCTTTACAGCGGATAAGGATACCTGGGGATACTATAGTGTAACAGTTTCTCCCGATGCTGAGTCGGGCGTTATAATAGGTTTTTGCGTAAAAGACGGTGATGGAAACCAAGTATTTTGCGTAACGGGAAATGCCCTAAAAGCTGATTCCGTAATGCTTAAGTTTAAAGAGGGCGAAGAGTATACGGAAGAATTTGAAGTGCTTTCCTCAAAGGAAAGCTACGAAAAGTATGCCAAGGAACACTTTGACGACGGTGATATAGCAGGCGTTTCAGAGTCATTCTTTAAAGACGGGCATTATAAAGTAACCTACATAGTAGAAATGCACGAAAGAGTTAAGCATGCGAGAGAGTTTTCCCTTGTTATGGGATTTATTATAGGCCTGTTGCTTGTGGCAATTGCCGTTACGGTTGCAAAGAATGATAAAGTAACGGTAGATTATGACGAGCGCCAGATAGCGATGCAGGGAAAATCTTACAAATACGCTTTCTTTGCAATGCTTGGATACTATGGATTTTGGATGCTTTTGGAAGCTTTTTCCATATCGATTCCCGCGTCAAAGACCTTACTAATCTTCCTTGGCATAGCGGTGGGAATTGCTGTAATGCTTACAAATTCCATCATGAAAGACGCATACTTTAAGCTTAATGAAAACAGAAAGTGCTTTATTGGTTTCTTTATATTCATAGGTGTTTTTAATATTGGAATCGGTATTGTGCACATTTTAAGGGGCACATTTATTGACAACGGAGTTGTCACCGCATCCGGAAGTTTGAATTTGCTTTGCGGTTTACTGATAGGCTATTTGCTTGTTTTACTGTTGATAAAGAAAATAAAAGACAAAAGAGACGAGGAGTAGCATGAAGAATCTAAAATTAAAAGCGGCCAGAGCCTCTTTTGATATGTCACAACAGGATCTGGCGGATAAAGTCGGAGTTTCAAGGCAAACCATAAATGCCATAGAAAAGGGAGATTACAATCCCACAATCAATTTATGCATTGCCATATGCAAAGCGCTAAACAAAACGCTTGATGAGCTGTTTTGGGAAAATGAGGGGAACTAGATAGTATTTAAGGGATGAAAGATTATTCTTTCATCCCTTTCTTTAATTCTTTCCAATATTCTAAAACCGGAGCCAAATGATCGTTTAAAGGTGAATATGGAACGGTAAGTTCTTTTTTAAATGCATTTTCGATTCCTTCTACCACTCCCACTCCGATATTGTCAAAAGAAAAAAGAGGTTTATCAATAAAATAGTATTTAAGCCCTTTGGATAAATCCGAAGGAAGGTTTTCTTTGTCCATTTCATAGGCGATCCTATAGGCTTCATTTAAATATTTTTTCATGCTTTCATGGTCTTCTAAGCATTCGTAATAGAAAGCCTTAAAGGAAAGAGCGCCTGCCTTTAGCTTATGGATGTAGTTTAGTTTTTTATTATGTGCAAAGGCATCGATGACCATCAGTACGCTGTCGGTCATTTCTATAGCCGTTTTAATATCTTTTCTTTTGCCGGAAGAAGCTAAGGTGTAAGAAGTGTTTGACAATGCCTCACAAGAAGATAAAAAGCTTTTTATTATGGCATAAGTTGAATGTTCAAGGGCTTCCTCGCGTTTCCCCTCTTTTGTAAGAAGAAGGGAAATCGCCATACTTTTTTGCCCTTCGTAATTAATTTCTTTAAATCCTTCCAATGCTTTTTTCGGATCTGTGAAGGAGTATAATTGGCATATTTTGCTCTTAATTGAATATTCGTTTATAAAGGGCTCTGTGCTCTGCGATATGTGTTCTAAGGCTTTATTATAAAGGTCGATTGCATGTTGAGCGTATTCCTTTTTTCCTGCTTCAAAGACATAAAGGTAGTAAGTCTCTGCCGAAATGTACAAAATTTTAAAGCTGTGGGGGTACCTTACAAGGGCGCTTTTTATTTCTGTTATGGCTTCTTTAAATTTATGCGCATTACACAAATCATTGATTTTTTCATGCATGTCGTCAACTTTCTTTGAAGACAAATTATATCCCAAAAGCTCATCCATGGATATGTCAAAAAAGTTTGCAAGCTCCATTAGTGTGGAAATATCAGGCACATTTGCTCCGCTTTCCCATTTTGAGACGGCGCCTACGGTAACGCTCATGTTTTCTGCCAGTTCTTCCTGAGTAAGCTCCAGTTTCTTTCTGTAAAATTTGATGTTCTCAGATAGCTTAAGCTGCATCCAAAACCTCACTTTCTTTTTCCTGTGATTTATCTTCAAACTGCATTTTGCTTGCGGCTACGATTAAAAAGACTAAAACGGAAAGTAATCCGCATGCTCCCACCAAAAGTGAAGTGGGAAGTTTAAGCGCAACAGCGCTTACGATAAATGAGGCTACAGGCATTGCTGCGGTGCATGAAGCCCCAAACACAGAGGACGCTCTTGCCATGTAGTCAGGGTCTGTCATCTTCATAAACTGCACGTTTAAAGAACCGTTTAACAAAGAAATTGCTGTCATCATTAAAAGAAAGCAAAAGCCTGCCAGCAAAAATCCGGGAATCTTAGCGCCATTAAGAAGTCCACCTAAGGAAAGAATGAACATTCCGACGCCCACAATCGCTCCGTTTACAACAAGAATTGCCTTTGCGGAAAGTTTTTCCATAACCTTAGGTAAGATAATTGAGCCTAAGATTGCGCCTATTGAGGCGCCTATTCCCATTACGCTTAAAAGCTCACTTCCAAGCTTATAAAGATCCTCTGCGATGGGTGCTTGAAGGGCATTTAAGGGAACCGCAAGGAAATTAACGATTACCGCTACAAGTAAGTAGTTTACGAATATTTTGTTATTTATTATGTATTTAAATCCGCCCTTTAAAAGGTCAATGTAGGATTCTTTTTTATCTGTTTCATTTATAACCGCAAGCTCCGGTTTCTTTCTTTCCTGCCTAATTGTAAAAGTTAATATGCCGGCAATTAGGAAGGTGGCCGCGTCTATAAACATGGCGGTCTGCACGCCAAGTTTTGCGATAATAACACCTGCAAAGGCTGTGCCTAAAAGTGACATTGCGCTTGATAAGCTTTGAGATAAGCTAAGGGCGTGGGTGACGTTTTCTTTCTTCAAAATGCTTTGTACAAAAGCGCTCGAAGCCGGAAGGTTGAACGATTCAACCGAGGTGATGATTAAGGTGAAAGCAACCATTATGGCAGGCGTCACAAGTCTGCTTAAATACATCACCACAAAGAGCGAAATAATGAGCGTTCTTAAAATATGTGTTGCAACGACGACACGTTTTTTATCAAGCTTTTCGACGAAAGCTCCAAGGAAGGGTTGTAAGAATATATTCGGAAGCACATTCATGCCGAATATAATTGCCGCCCAAGATGCGCTCTTTGTGATGTCGTAAACCAGCCATGTAAATGCGATTGAATCTATCGAATCACCGAATCTGTTTATGAGATTCGACGCCAAAAGCTTTTTGAAATTGTTGTCTTTTAAAACTTCTCTGTAATTTGTTTTCTTAGCCATGTGTATATCTCCTTTATGGCTTGAGTATACACAGGCTTTTCTTTGATTTTAACATACTGATTATACAGTTGCTACCATAAAAAACTTTCCGTATTGGAAAGTTTAGACAGGTTTCACACGTGGCGAATTGCGTGATGCGAGAAAAATATATCGTAACACGATAAAAAAGTGTTGACATACAGAAAATGAAGGACTATATTGAGGGTGAAAGAAAACTACATGAGGACTATAGGAGGTAGGAGTAATGGATCAAAAGAAACTGGCAAATTGGATAAAGGTGATTCTTGTGGGAATCGGGATTTGCGGATTGTTTATTTATTTATACGTGGTTCCCGAGCTTGGAAGGACTATGGTTGCAAAATATCCTGAGTATTCCCACGGATTCTGGCCTTGGCTTTGCTTTATCTGGTGCACGGGGATTAATTGCTATGTGGCACTTGGATTTGCATGGAAGATAGCAACAGACATTGGAATTGATAAGTCCTTTAGCCAAAAGAACGCAGAAAGGCTAAGAGCAATTTCTATTCTTGCCGCTACAGACGCGGGCGTTTTCTTTTTTGGAAACGTGGTTTTATGGCTCTTAAATTTAAGCCATCCGGGAATTGTGATTTTGTCAATGTTCATTGTTTTTGCGGGCGTGTGCGTATCCGTTGCGGCAGCAGCATTATCACACCTTGTGCAAAAAGCAGCGGCTTTACAGGAAGACAGCGATTTAACGATTTAGGAGGTGCGCATGGAAGGCGATATTATTTTTAACATTGATGTGATGCTTGCCAAGCGCAAAATGAGCGTGGGCGAGCTTGCGGAAAAGGTCGGAATCACACAGGCCAATATGTCCGTTTTAAAAACCGGAAAAGCAAAGGCCATAAAGGTAAGCACCCTTGCAAAGCTTTGCTGGGCCCTTGATTGCCAGCCCGGCGACATTTTAGAGTATAAGGATGCGGATATTCCGGAGTAGGGTAGTTTTCCTTCCCAGAGCAATTTGCAGCGTTTTAGTGGCCTATTATTTGGTTTATTCATTTACTATGTGAGGAAAAAAAAGAAAGACCTAAGCGAGGCTTAGGTCTTTTTATATATGGTTCTTTAATTTAGTTTCTTGCTACAAACATGCCGTAGTCTTTAGGCAAATCGATTGCGCCGTTTGTTTCATGTTTCTTTAAAATATCTTTGATTTTTTGAACCGGCATTTCTGTTACGACTTTTAAGGATGCCAAACTCATCATATAGTCAACCAGCGCATCCGCATCGGTTACTCGTAATGAGTTTTTAAATCGTAGAGTATCTACCTGAGAAAATGATTCTTTCAGTTTCTTTTCCCCGTTATCAAGGGTGAAGTTGTGATTTGGCTTAAAACTTTCGCCACTTAGATTAAACCAATCGGCAAGCCGGTCTGTAAAGTTATGCTCTCCGAAGGTTGCACAGTAAAAGACGCCATCGTCTTTAAGGACCCTTCTTACTTCGCTGATTGCTTTTGGAAGGTCCGGAATGTGATAAAGCATAAAGTTTGCAATAACCACATCAAAAGACTTGTCTTTAAAAGAAAGGTTTTGAATGTCTTCTTTCTTATATTCTATCAAGTCGCAATCCGAAAGGTTGTCGCTTGCCTCTTTAAGCATTGCTTCAGAAAAATCCGTAAGCACGAATTCTTTACACTTAGCTATCAGATCTTTGTGGGAAACCCAGATAACTCCTGTTCCACAACCAAGTTCCAGCACTCTCATGCCTTCTTTTATGTCGTAGTTAGAAACAATCCAGTCTCCGAAGTTTTCTTTGCTTGTTGAGTAAGTTTCGTGAAAGGATATTCTTGTGTTTAAACCTTTGGTTGTCGAATACTGCGCCTTTACGGCTTCTGCATTGTTTGATGACCCAAAATTCAATTCTCATTCCTCCGTGTCGTGTTTTATAACATCATATCCTGAGAATCTTAATATTCCTTATGCTTAGATTTAATAAGCGGAAATTATTTTATTAAATCATATTAAGGGCTTCATTAAATTCAACTATATCCACAAAGCGGTTGGGCCATATAAATTCGTTGTAGTAATTGTAGGTAGTTTCGCCTGTCATATAGTCATTGTCAAAAGTAGAGTTTGTGCCTTCGGGGATTATAACCTTGTAGCCTCTTTCATATGCTGATTTAATGGACGCATCAATACAAAAGTTTGTCTGGAGGCCTATAATCATAAGCTCTTTCTCTCCTGTTGATGCAAGATAGTCCGCAAGTTCTTTGTTTCCAAAGCAACTGTTGATGGTCTTATAAAAAATCTTTTCGCCTTTTTTTGGAGCCACAAAATCTGCAATTTCAAAGTCTTCATCACCTACGGAAAATCCTGAGCCCGGGCCGTCATCGTGCTGTACGTAAATGACTTCCACATTTTTCTTTCTGCATTTATCGATTATTGCCACGGTTCTTTCTTTAAAAGTATCAAAAGCGTAAAGCTCATCATCCGCTATTCCCTTTTGAATATCAATTACCAATAAAATCATGTTTATCCCTCCCTTATAGTTAAAAGCTTACAGATTAGTATAAACTCTACATGAAACGGCGTTACTTATCAAGGGAAAACGGAGCAACTTTCGAAACGCAATATTACTTGTGATTCACTGCTTTACATACAGTGCTTTAATATTTTACTTTCTACAAGTCTGGAATCTAGAGGATTCAAACCGGTTTCGGTCGTAATGATTAAGGTATCTCCGAGCTCGTAGCCCGCTTTTTCATATTCGGCGATTTTTTGAAGATTCTTTATTGCATATTCGTTTACATCGATAAGCCCCAAGTGTTCTAAATAAATCGTTTTCTTTTTACGGACATTAAGAGTAGCAAAGTCCGGGTAAACCGTGTGCGTGCTATTAAGCTCAAGCCTTGGCTCATAGACATATGGAATGTTGTATTTATCAAGCAGATCGGCAATTATCTTTTCTGATTTCGAGCGAACTATTTCACCTTTTTGTGTATAGACATTTCCCCCTTCCGGGAAAGGGTTTTGATATCCCGGATGCTCTTCCTTCCAGGACTGAATATATGCGTAGTCAGGATCAATTATAGGGACGACTATTTCGCGCTTTGCGGCAGGGAGCTTTGAATAGATTGACTGTATATTGGTTATGTCTGTCTGCTCGCTTAGTTGAATAATCTGAGAGAGATTATCATGTAGCTCTTTGAGCTTATTATTTACAGCGAATTCATAATCTCTTTGTATATATTTGGAGTAGGACTTGATCTCATTCTTTTTGATATATTGCCGTTTTTTATCTTCCTCTCTAGAGCAGTAGAATTGCGGACAGCCGTTACTTAGCGAGGTCCATACGCGGATATCTTCGAGGTTTTTGAAACGCTGTATATTTTTGCCTGATTTTGCCAGTAAAGAGTTGATTTCTTCGAGTTGTTTCTCAAGTTCTTGCAGATATTCTTTCATTTATGACCTCCGTAGAATGGAAAATGGACTGGTTTACGTGTTTAAGCTAGATTACACGTGTTCTCATGTAGTTAAATCCGATGATTATCGATGGTGTTACGTGTTGGGGCGCCCATTGGGCGACTCCACACGTAACAAATAAGAGATAAAAAGGTTAGTCTACGTGTCAAGTGATTGGATAATCACTTAGACACGTAGCGATTTAATCTCGTAATCGGGCGTGCTACGTGTAGGAGTATGGTTTCTATGCACTCACACGTAGGTGTGCAGAAATGCGCTACGTGTGGACAGTTGGAAAAGGGGAATTCGCACGTAGGAAGCCAATTTTGAAGAGGAAAACCTACGTGTGAGTAGTCGGCCTTCGCGAAGCCACACGTAGCGCCATAAATCTAGCGCCGGAAAATTACGTGTGAAAAGAGAATTTGTCCATCATCACCCGTAAACCAAACATATTAAGTTAATAAAAGTGAGTTAATTTATCGATGCCACGTAGACGTGGCAAATAAAAAGATATATATGACTCGAAAACAATATAAATGCCGCGGGGCGATTTGTCAATCGCCCGCGCCGGGGGCGCGGCGCGGCATTTCGACAAAATTGCAAGAATCCGCATATTGAAAATCCTACGGCCACAACATATACTAAAAAAAACGGCCGATTGTAAGGGAATGGGGCTTTGGCAGAGCGGAAGAAAAGAAATTCCCAAGTGGCCTAAAAAAGAGGTTGGATTATTGAATAAAATACGTGTGATAAGAGATTTTTGCGTAATAACTATAGCTACGCTTATTGTGGCTGCGGCGGTATTCTTCTTTTTGATGCCAAGCCACACATCAGTAAGCTCAATAGCAGGTCTTGCGATTGTGCTTGCTAACTTTATTCCTTTGTCGGTTGCGACAATTACATTTTTAATAAATGTAGTGTTACTTGCCTTCGGATTTTTACTTGTAGGTAAGGAGTTTGGATTAAAGACCATATATACGTCTTTGCTTATGCCTATATTCATGGGCATGTTTGAAAAGCTGTTTCCTAATTTTGAATCATTTACCCATGATGCGACATTAGATGTTATTTGCTACATCGTGGTGGTAAGTTTCGGAATAAGTATTCTTTTTACAGAAAACGCATCTTCCGGCGGTGTCGATATTATCGCTAAAATCATGAATAAGTACGCAAAGATTGATTTTGGTAAAGCTTCTTCAATTGCGGGAGCAATCATAGCTTTATCTTCAATCCTTGTTTACGATTCAAAGACGGTCATTTTAAGTATCCTTGGTACCTATGCAAACGGGTATGTGATAGACCACTTTATATTTAACAGAAGCTTAAAAAGAAGAGTGTGCATATCTTCTCCGGAGCATGAAAAAATCAGGGAGTTCATTGTTAATTCCCTTCACAGCGGAGCCACAATGTATGAAGCAATCGGTGCTTTTAAATTAAGAAAGCACATTGAGATAATCACGATTGTAGATAAAAACGAGTATCAGAAATTAATGAACTTTATCCAAATGACAGACCCTCAGGCATTTGTTACTGTTTATAGAGTTTCAAACATGTCCTATAGGTCGAAAAGTCTTGAGGAACGTATTTTTTAAGGAGGACTTATGCCCGAATCAAAAGTTTATTTCACTACATTTAAAGCAACAGGAAACGAAAATCTTCTTCAAAAGCTTCACCGCTTAATGAAGCGTGCGGGATTTGAGGACATCGACTTTTCAAACAAGTTTGCTGCAATCAAGATTCACTTTGGTGAGCTTGGAAACCTTGCTTTCCTTCGCCCCAATTATGCGAAGGTGGTTGCCGATTATGTAAAAGAATTAGGCGGTAAGCCATTTTTAACAGACTGTAACACCCTTTATGTCGGAAGCAGAAAGAACGCTTTAGACCATTTGGACACTGCATATTTAAACGGATTTTCACCTTTTTCAACAGGGTGTCACGTAATTATCGCAGACGGACTTAAAGGTACGGATGAAGAAAACGTTCCCATTAACCTTGAGTATGTTAAAGAAGCCAAAATCGGTAAGGCCATTATGGACGCCGATGTCTTCATTTCCTTAAATCACTTTAAAGGACATGAACTTGCGGGATTTGGCGGAGCCATTAAGAATATCGGAATGGGATGCGGTTCAAGAGCCGGAAAGAAAGAACAGCACTGCGACGGAAAACCTCAGTCAGACAGAAGCAAGTGCGTGGGATGTAAAGCCTGCATGAAGATTTGTGCTCACGAGGCTCCCACATTGGTAGACGGAAAGATTAACATCGACCATGATAAGTGCGTAGGCTGCGGAAGATGTATTGCGGTTTGCCCTGTTGATGCAATCGAAGCAGACTTTAACAACACATCCACAATGCTTAATTACAGAATGGCCGAATATGCTTATGCAGTATGTAAGGACCGTCCAAATTTCCACATTTCACTTATTTGTGACGTTTCTCCAAACTGCGACTGCCACAGCGAAAACGACATTCCCATTATCGCAGACATCGGTATGCTTGCATCCTTCGACCCCGTTGCTTTGGACCAGGCCTGCATAGACCTTGCAAAGCAGGCACCCGTCATTGCAAACAGCCAGCTTGACGATAGCTTAAAGCATCACGAACATGATTACGATCATCACCATGAAGCTTTTGACGGAACGGACCCCTTCACAATGGTTCATCCCGACACCGAATGGGATACAGCTTTAAGACATTCGGAAGAAATAGGACTCGGCACCAGAGCCTACGAGTTGATAACAATCTAGAACGGGGAAAACATGAAGATATATCTAACAAGGCACGGCCAGACTAATTTAAATAAAGAAAAACTTATGCAAGGAAGCGTTGATGAGCCCTTAAACGAAACAGGGATTAATCAGGCAAAAGAAACCGGATTGAAGGTTTCAAACGTTAAATTCGATGCGGTTTTTGCAAGCCCCTTAGGAAGGGCAATCGATACGGCTTCTTTAATTTCAGGTGTATCAAAAGAAAACATTATTATTGATAAACGCTTAATTGAAGTTAGTTTCGGCCCTTATGAGAGAAGACCTTATTCACGCCTTGGGCTTCACATGACGGCGTTTTGGCTTCTTCCCGAAGTTATTAAGCCTCCGAAGGGAGTTGAAACCATTCCTTCAATGGTTAAAAGAAGCTCTGATTTTTTAAAAGAAATCGAATCAAAGGATTATGAAAATGTGCTGATTGTTTGTCACGGCGGAATCATAAGAGCTTTGAGAGGATATCTTGAAGATAAAAAGAACGGAATTAAATGGAGACCTAAGCCTAAGAATTGTGAAATAAGAGTATACGAATATAAAAACGGAAAACATAAATTTTTAGAGTCAATAAAATAAGAGAAAAAGCAAAATATAATTGGATTAGATTTCAGACAAAACAGACATCACCCTCCGATATCGGAGATTGGCGGTGTCTGTTTTTTGGTGGTTTTTAAAACTACAAAATTGTATAAATTGTGTTAACTAACATCACATTATAGGCAAGATTCTGAATATATTTTTGTGCAATAAACTTAATTGATTACCTAAAATCCCTGTGATAGAATGGATTTTACCTCCCTTAAACCACGGCACGCTTGCAAAATTGGGAATTTGACGCAGGGATGTAATAATAGGGGAGAACTATTTTGAATGGAGGTAAGGTTATGTGGTTTAAGAAGCGTAAGGGATTTTCTGCCTTTTTGACAGCTTTGATGTTAGTCTTTGCAGAGCTTGCGAGTTTAGCACCTGCTTTACATGCTGAAGCGGCTACACTTTCTTACAACTGGGCAACGAGAGATGATTACAACTCATCCATCAGCGCGCAGGCAGAAGCCTATTACACAGGCGAGTATTCATATGATAATCTCGCTAACTTAAGCGGTACCGATTTGTTTAATGCCGTTCATGCACTCATGAAAGACACCATGACAGCTTCGGTTACCTACAACAGTCTTCCCAGTTACTGGGATTATACCGATGCGGAAGGCGGAGATGCCGGCACGGTATTGTTTTATTCTAATGTAGATAAGTCTAAAGTATCTACACAGTTAAATCGTGAACACGTTTGGCCTAAGTCAAACGCAAGTTTCTTTGAAATCGGCGGTGGTGCGGACCTTCATCACTTGCGTCCCGCAGATTCTAACATCAATTCCACACGTGGAAATTTATTAATGGGTAATGTATCTGACAGAGACAGCCATGCTGTTTACTTTACAGGTATGTCACCTCAAAACCTTGCAGGATACGTAGGGGATAATAAGTACGAGCCAAGAGACAACGTAAAAGGTGACGTAGCCCGTATTTTCCTTTATGTGTACACAAGATGGCAGCAGCCCAACCTTTTCGAAGCAGGAAGAAACCCTAACTTCGACGATGACGACAGCGCTAACGGCGGCTCTCCCGTTATCGAAAGCTTGGCTACACTTCTTGAATGGAACTATGAAGACCCGGTTGATGAATGGGAAGTTGTTCGTAACGACTTAACTCAGGACGTTCAGGGTAACAGAAACGTATTCATCGACTATCCCGAACTTGCTTGGAAGTTATTCGGTCTTGAAGTTCCCGAAGGACTTGTATCACCTTCTTCTGAAAGCAAAGAGCTTTCAGAGTTTGACAGAGACTCTGTTGCAGGATACACAGTTCCTGAAATGACTTTTGACGAAGCAACTCATCGCCCTGTAATCAACCTTTCAAAGTATAAGGTAGATGACGGCGAATATATTCTTTATAACGAAAACTACGGAAAAGCTCTTTCTTCCGATGCTGTTAACAACTACTACCGCGCAGGTGTAGACTACACACCCGGAACAGAAGCCCCCGCTACGATTAAGTGGACTCTTTCAAGAAGAGCTGACGGTACATTTAATATCACATCAAGCCAGGGCAACAAGCTTTCGGTTTCTTCTTCCCAGAAAAACTTAATGCTTGATAACACAGACCCTCAGGCAATTTTCTATTCCGATTGGTATTTAAAGAGCGACGGAGCAGGTAACTTTGTCGTTGAATCAGGAAAGAAAGCAAACCAGTACGTATACTGGGGAACAAACTATAACGACTTTTCAACCGGCGACTACACAGGAAACATGCAGGATTTCTCCTTTAAGCTTATTAACGCTAACGGAGAAAACGTGGTTGGAAGCGAGTTAACACCCGATGACATCGGAACAATTATTGCAAAAGAAAGAAAGAACGTGGACGTTGAAAACGGCGAATACGTGCTTTACAACAACGCATGCAAAGTTGCTATGTCTTCAACCACAATGCTTGATTACTACAGAGCAGGCGTTTCATATACACTTAATGCAGACGGAACTGTTCCCTCGCCTAAGGACACAGAACTTTGGACAGTTACAAAGAACGATAACGGCACCTACAGCATTGCCACAAAAGACGGAAAGCTTCTCGGAATGGCAGATGACGGCCACTCAAGCACCGGCTTTGACATGGTATTTAATGAATGGCAGTTTGTTGAAGGCGACAAGGCAGGCACCGTTGTAATTAAGAATGTAGGAAGAAACGCTTACACCTGGTATGAAAACAGTGCCGGAAGATTTAAAGCTTCCGAATTAAGCGATGATAACATCGGCGTATTTGAAATTTCACTTTTAAAGGCAGGAGAAGGAACAGTTCCTCCTATTCCTCCTAAGCCCGTTTTAGTTGACAACGCATTCAATCAGATCACAGCTGTCGATCAGATTGTTGACGGAAAATACATTCTTGCAACCAAGGTAGGAGACAACCTCATCGCACTTGATAAGGACCTTCCTCAGGTTGAAAAGCCCGGTAAGAACACCCGTGGCGGTAAAGTAGTTACTCTTGAAGACGGCGTTATTAAAGAAGCTGAAGCATCTGTAGTTTGGACACTTACAAACACAGAAAACGGTATCACACTTCAGGATTCTGAAGGAAAATACCTTGCAATGAGCAATAACGGAAACACTCCTTATTCTGCAAACACCAATCAGGATAAGCTCGATCAGTATTGTTACTACACCGTTTCTGTAAACGAAAAGGCTGAAAATGCTTTCTTTGTGACCACCACAAATGCAGAAAACGGCCGTGCAATCAGCGCTTACCTTACAAACGGCGAATTTGCAAACTACAGAGGTTATGTGCCTTCAAAGGGCAATTGCCAGCCTCTCTTCCTTTATAAGTTTGAAGAAAAGACATACGACATTCCCGACGGAGAATATGCAATTTATAACTCTGAAGCAAAGGGACTTCTTTCTTCAAATGCAGTTGCTACATACTATAGAGCAATCGTGGCAGCAGATTTAAATGAAGACGGTACAGTTTCAAATGCCAAAGAAACCGAACTTTGGACCGTAAAGAACAACGAAGACGGTACAATCACACTTACAAACGCTGACCACACACTTTCAGCATCAACAGGAAGAAGCAATCTTACTCTTGATGAAGAAAATAATAAGTGGGAAGTAACCAAGAACGATGACGGCACATTCTATTTAAAGAATGCCGCAACAGGAAACTTTGTAGAATACTATGCAAGTAAGAAAGAGTTTTCTACTTACAAGTTTAACGATAAGTCACCTGAAATCTATAAACTTAAATTTGTAAAGAATAAGGTAGAAGAAGTACCTCCCGTTCCTCCCACACCCGTTGAAGGTGGAGATTACAAGAAGGTAGTTTCTTTAGACGAACTTACAGAAGGAAATTACTTAATTGTTGTAAGCGACGATACAAAGACTTACGCAATGAAGAAGGATAACGGAGACTTAAACAAAAACGTAAGAGATAAAGCAGAAGTTACTCTTGCGGATGATGTTATAAAGACAGAAGATTCTTCAATTATCTGGAAGCTTACAAAGACAGATAAAGGCTTCACCCTTCAGGATGAAGAAGGCGGTTTTCTTTCAATGGGAAATAAGAACAATAAGTGCTACTCAGCAGGTAACCCTGCAGAAGCTAACGACAATTCTTATTTCACAATTGATTTAGCGGAAGATGGCGCAGCAACAATCGAAAATGCGGATAACACAAGAAGCATAAGCCCCTACATCAACAAGGGCGAGCTTGTAGACTTTAGAGGCTACGTAAAGACAAGCAATTCCTTTAAGCCTGTTTACCTTTATAAGGAAGTAAAGGAAGTTGTTGTTGAAAAGAACATCGTTGAAGACGGCACATATGTTGTTTACAACAGTGGCGCAATGATGGCTCTTTCAGCAGCTGAAACCGGAAGATTCTACAGAAAAGGAATCGAAGCAATCGTTTCTGACGGAAAAGTCCTTGGCACAGGCGCTAAAGAAATCTGGACAGTTACCAATTTCGAAGACGAAGAAGGAAACAAGCTTGTAAAGATTTCTAACTACGGAAGAAACCTTTCCGTTTCCGATAAGAAGAACAATGCTACCATTTCAGAATCTGCTGATTCATGGATTTTGGAAGCAAACGAAGACGGAAGCGTATATGTAAAGAACGCTTCAACAAACGGATACCTTGAGTGGTATGCAAAGTACAACGAATTCTCAACTTACACAAAGATTTCCGCAGGTCAGGAAGATTTGTTTAAGATGACTTTCGTTCCCGTAGATACATTTAACTGTGAAGAAAAGGGTCACGTTGCCGTTTATAACGGAGAAAAGGCAGTTTGCCTTGTTTGCGGCGAAGACCTTGGAGCTTACACAGGATTTATCACAAATGCTGTAAATGAACTTACAATGTACCTTGAAGAAGGCGTTGTTAAGACAGGTATTGTTGCAGTAGACGGAACAGAATATTTATTTGATGAAGACGGCACACTTTCAACCGTGAAGGAATATGTGGTTGAGAGCGAAATGGGCAAGCTTACTTACACAGTAAAGAACGGTGTAGTGACAGGAAAGAACGGCTTTGAAAAGGTTTCTTCTGACCCTGCTGCATTTAAATACTACGTAAATTCAGAGCTTGCAAAAGGCTGGACCGAAATCGAAGGAAGCATCTACTACTTTGATAATGAAACCGGCATTATGGCAACAGGTGAAGCAGAAGTTGACGGCGTTAAGTATAAATTCGCCGAAGACGGAAAGCTTACAGAAGGCTCACTTGTAAATAAGAATGGAAACATTTCTTACTACTATGCAGGAAAGGCCGCTACAGGCTGGTTTACCTTCGAAGGAAAGACCTACTACTTTGACGCTGAGACAACATTTGCGGTAAAGGGATGGCAGGAAATCGATGGAGCTACATACTACTTTAAGAATGACGGCTCCATGGCTACATCCGATATCACAGTTGGCGGCATCAGATACAAGATCGGTGCTGACGGAAAGCACACAGAAGGTACTTTCGCCCGTTACATCCTCTTTGGTACCCGTTATTACTTTGCGGGAAGCTACGTAACAGGATGGCAGACTATCGGCGAAAAGACATATCTTTTCGATAAGTACGGCTTTGGCTATGAAGGAGAAGTTTTAATTGACAAAAACTACTACACCTTCGGTCGTAACGGTGAGCTTTTAAAGACTCAGGATTTAAGCGCTTATAACGGCTTTATCACAATCGGCGGAGACACCTATTTCTTTACAAACGGTGTCAAAGCAACCGGCTGGAAGACAATGGGTAACTACGAGTACTACTTTGACTCAGACGGCGTTTTAATCTTAAAGATATTCAATCTTATAAGATGGCTTGGCTGGTAATAATTTAAATCCGGACCCGACTCCTTTTGGAGTCGGGTTTTTTGTTACTCTAAAACACCTTGATTTGACGTCAAAAACATGGTAGCCTAACAAAGGCGTGAGCTGTTGAGAGGAAAAACTTATGAGCTATTTAAAGGTAAGTGATAAAATTGAAAAGCTTGCCGCACAGGCAGAGATTGACTGTAAGCCTTATTTTGAGGCGGTTGAAGATGTGTGCAGGCACAATTCAAAGAAGGTTTTGGAAGCGTTTTTGGAAAACGGTGTATCCTACGGGGATTTTGCCGAAGTAAACGGATATGCTTTCTTTGATGAAGCAAGAGATAAGATTGAAAGAATATTTGCACAGGTTCTTGGTGCAGAAGATGCACTTGTAAGAGCCCAGATAATGTCAGGCACAAATGCCATATATTTAACACTTTCGGGTTTGCTTCACCCGGGAGATACAATGATTTGCATTGCGGGAACGCCTTATGACCCCTTGCAGGAAATAATGGGAATAAGAGGTGATAGCCCCCTTTCGCTTATGAAAAACGGAGTTGCCTACGAAGAAATCGATTTGGTAGACGACGATTTTGATTATAAAAAAATAGAAGAAAGAATTAAGCGTGGAGGAGTCACACTCGTAGAGATACAAAGATCTTGCGGATATACCTTAAGAAGAGGATTGTCCATTGAAAAGATCGAGAAAGTTTGTAAGCTCATTAAAAGTATTGATGAAAACATAATCATCATGTGTGACAACTGCTACGGGGAACTGGCAGAGAAATTGGAACCTCCCGATGTTGGAGTGGACATTATTGCGGGGTCCTTAATGCACAACATGGGCGGAGGAATTGCTACTTCAGGAGGCTACGTTGCTGGAAAGGCACACCTCATAGAGCAGGTGGCAGACAGGCTTACTTCTCCCGGCATGGGAAAGTACCTTGGCGCAAACTACAATCAGAACCTTAAGTTTTTAAAGGGTCTTTTTATGGCGCCCACTACTGTTTGCAATGCTTTAAAAACTGCAATTTTCACTAGCTACATGGCTGAAAAATTGGGTTATGAAAGAGTGGTTCCCGCATACAACGAAAAAAGAAGCGACATCATTCAGACCTTTAACTTTGATACGGCGGATGCTTTGGTTAAATATTGCCAGACCCTTCAGTCCGTATCACCCGTTGATTCAATGTATGTTTCAGAACCTATGGAAATGCCCGGTTACCCTCATGATGAAATCATGTCTGCCGGAACCTTTTCACAGGGCTCAACCATTGAGCTTACCTGCGACGGTCCCGTTGTAGAGCCCTTTACTGTGTTTATGCAGGGCGGCCTTACCTATG
>JAEEXG010000089.1 GCA_016291405.1 Lachnospiraceae bacterium | reverse complement strand
AGCGCTCATAATATCCTTCCGTGATGTCGTTATTCCCGCCTCCGTTTGGGAGTTTGGATTTGATATAAAAAAACACAGCTATAAGCAGGATGAGTATGACACCCAGCAAAATCAAAACAATCTTCATAAACTTTTTCATTATGATCTCCTGTCTTCCGTGAAGCTCTTAAATCAATTTAACGTTGACTGTTATTTGTCTATGTGATACGATAGTATCATGATACAATTATATCTTGACACAGTTTTGTCGTCAATCAGAACATTCTGATTTATGCAAATGATACTCAAGCGCAAAAAGATATCATGATACCAAATCGTAATATAGTATCAGGAAATTCATGGGAGACTTATGAGAAAAAAAGTATTGGAAACCACCGAAATGCTCAACAAGCAGATGGGCGACGCCTTAATCGAATTACTGAAAGAAAAACCTCTTTCCAAAATATCAATAGAAGAATTAACGAAAAAAGCCGATGTCGGACGGGCAACCTTCTTCCGTCATTTTGATTCAAAAGAAAGTTTACTTTCCTATCGACTTGTTGAAATGTACAAGGAATATATGGGTGATTCCTTTGATGCACCCTATTCTGATATTGAGCATTCCGTCAAATTTTTTGATTATTATAAGGACACTCTCGATCTTCATCTGCTCATTTTGAATAACAATCTGGATTCTATTATTTTTGAAGGCTTCCGAAAGGTATTAATTCCTCTGGAGGAACAATCAGGAACCACTGATATATATACCACCTTCTTTACTGCTTATGGCCTGTTTGGAGTAATACTTAAATGGATCAAAAGCGGGTGTAAGGAGAGCTCTGAGGAAATGGCCGAACTCTGCAGAGGTCTGCTATCATATAACAAGCAAAAATAATGCAGATACCGCTTAAATCCCTTATCTGAATTTGTCAGCCCCGGATATCCTGATGCATGTCCATCTGTGTTGCCTCAAAACATTTTTTGCCCCAACTCCCGCTCCATATGTTAGAATAAAGCCTGTAAATAACGCTGTTTGAAAGGTGCACAATACCATGATTAATTACACACTGTCAGAGAACATACTTAAAGCCGAGGATTTTATCAGGCTTAAGGTTTCGGCAGGCTTCAAAGAAAGACCTGTAGATTTTGTGAAATCGGCACTTAAAAATAATCTCTATGATGTAGTGGCTCTTGTAAACGACGAAGTAGTCGGCATGGGGCGCCTTGTGGGCGACGGCGTCATGTACTGGTATCTGCAGGAAATAGTGGTTCTTCCCGAATATCAGGGGCAGGGCATCGGAACTGCCATCGTGAATAAACTTTTGGACTATATAACAGAGCATACTCCCGAAGGGAATTTTACCTGCGTAGGACTTACCGCCGCCGAGGGCAAAGAAGGCTTTTCCGAACGATTTGGTTTTGCAAAGAGCCGCGGGATGAATAAATATATCGTTCGGGAGGGGATGACAGATTGAAATACTCTGAACTCGCAGAAAAACTCAAATCAGAAGTATGTGAGACGGCGCATCTTAGCATCCGCCCCTATCAGGATTGTGATGAGAACGGGCTATTTGAGCTGTTTCATGATGAATATACAATGCGAATGGACGGGGATAAGCCGATTTTTGAAAAGAATGAGGAATTTTACCGTCGCATCAATCTGGTCAAAGAAGGGCCGCTTATTTGGTTTTTTTCCGAAGAGCAAAAAAGTTCCGACTTTGTGGGCTATGTTATGCTTCAAGACGAAGGAGATGCCATTGCTCTTGGTTTTGCAATCACTTCATCGAAACAACACAAGGGATACGGATACGAAATGGTCAACTCAGTAATCAACACTCTTTTCGACTGTGGAGTCATGGAAATACGGATTAAAACCTGGGAAAAGAATCTTCCTTGTCAAAAGCTGGCTGAAAAACTTGGATTTAGAAAGGTTGATATTGTCAAAGGGAATCATAAAGACTCTTATACCGGTGAAATCAGCGACAGCTTTTTGTATTCGCTAAGCAATATAAATTCTAAATGAATATTAATTTTGAAGAACTGACTCATAACAATCTTAATAGAGCACGTATTATAAACAGGTCGGACGTTTCAGAGGATTTTGTAGATACTGTCGATACACTCATGGACCTTACCGATTACGGTGTGGAACACGGGTGCATTGGGCACACTTTTTTGATAAGTTTTAACGAACGGACGGTAGGTGTTATTCTTCTTGGAGAAGCAATTCCTTGGGAAACGGATCCTCCGCCAGTCAAGGAGACGCCTTTTTACCGTCTTATGGGTTTTGTCATAGACAAAGAATATCGCGGGCAGGGACTTGGCAAAAAAATCTTAGAAGAAACAATAAGACGTGTTTATTCTGAGTTCGGAGCACGTCCCATTGTTTTAGGATGCCACAAAGATAATTTTAAAGCAGCTGCTTTTTATGAAAGATATGGTTTTTCCAAAACGGACTATATGGAGGGAAACGACATCTACTATATCCGGCCGCTGTTTCCGAACTGACAGTGCAATACGAAGGGGTGCAATTTTGGAGTTACGTAACAACACATTAAAATTCCTTGTTTTTGGGGATTTACACTATGATGAAGTAACAGATGGGGATAGGCGGATTGAGGAAATACTCGCCAACTCCGGGAACCGGGATTTGGATTTTGTGGTTTCTTTGGGCGATTTGTGCAATCCTGTGCGTGAAAACCATAAGGTATTGGAACGCTTCAAGTCCCTGGGCGTTCCCTTCTTCAGCGTCATCGGCAATCACGAGACAGACAACTGTACGCTCAGTGAAATACTGGACTTTTATTCTTTAAAAACTCCCTACTATTCTGTGGTTTGTGGCGAATATAAACTGATTTTTTTGAACACCTGCTACCTGCGAAGCGCCGGAAAAGAAGAAATCTTTTATAAAAAGAATTTTAAAAACGAAAACGTAACATACCCCATTGTTTCGGCCGAAGAAATTCGCTGGCTGCAAGAGGAAATGAAGGATGATAAGAAGTGCATAATCTTCTCCCATCACAGTTTTATTAATGATTTTCCCAAGCGTGGCGTTTATAACCGCGAGGAAATTCGTAAACTTTTTGCCGACCGACGGGTGCTTCTTTGCCTGAACGGTCACGACCACGGAGACAGTTATTCTTTTGCGGACGGAATACCATACGTGACGGTTAACTCGGCCAATTACGCGTGGTTAGGCAGCCGGATTGCAAGTTCAAAAGAGCTTATGGATAAATATTCTTACCTGCACGGCATGGTTCAATACAAACAAGCCATGAGCGCATACGTAGAAATCGATGACCGCGAAATCAGAATCACCGGCATGGATACCGAGTATTTGTCGGTTACACCCGATGATATCGGACTGCCCGATTATATGTGGAACGGAGTATCGATAAGGCCACGAATCAGTTCGCACTTAATTAGATTATGAATATACTGAAATGCTTAAAACTCTCTTGTCAGTTGATATTGTCCGCCTGACAGGCTGTTCTTCTTTTGGCCTGTTACGGATATGCTGACAATGTAAAAGCTACTGATAACGCTTTTGGAAAGGATGAGCATGACTATGGATTTTGGAAACAACCTTAAAAAACTTCGCAAAGAAAAGAATCTTACCCAGGAAGAACTGGCGGAATGTTTGAACATGTCGCCGCAGACGGTCAGCAAGTGGGAAAACAATCTTTCAGTGCCCGACATTGCCGTGTTGCCTATGGTAGCCGATTTCTTTGGCATTTCTCTTGATTCTCTTCTTTTGCACGATGCGTCACAACGCAAGCAGGAAATGAAGGAATTCGCCGGGCATATCCATGACCTTGCCGACAACGGTAACATGGCGCAAGCCTATGAAACACTTAAAGAATCCCTTGGGAAGTGGGCTCTTTCGGCTTCAATGAATCACCTCATGAGCTGGGCAGCTTTCAAGTATTCAAAAGAAAAGATCGGCGAGGAACGTACGAATTTGCTGGAAGAAGCCTTAATGTACGCTGACCGCTCCATAATGCTCGACGGAGGCGAAACCTCCAAAACAGCTCAGGCCAAGATGACAAAATGCTACTGCATGGCAGATCTCGGACGTACTTCCGAAGCCATTAAGATTGCCGGCACTTTACCCTCTTTATTTTCCTCAAGGGAACGTGTACTTGCACTTATCAGCGACGGCAGTGAACAAAAATCCTATGCGGAAACCGCTCTGCAGTTTTTGGAAGAAATAAAGACCGAGATGGAAAGGATACTGTAATTATGGAATATACCAATCAATGCGGGGAAGGCGGTTCTAGCACCGAGTTCTCCATCGTCTTGTTCTCCCCCGAATATGTGGATAAAGTCATTGAATATGAAAAGAAACTGCGTATCGAAGAGCCCGACACCTACTATTGGGAGCCGGATGAGACCTACCGAAACAATCTTTCGGCTTCTTTTACCGACCCGCGCTTTATAAACGCCCTCTCCTTTCTGGCAGTGGATAAGGGCGAAGTCATCGGCCGAATCGATGCCAACATCATTTCCAGTCGCGCCGACGCAGACTGCGGCTCGGCATACCTTGACTGGATAAGCGTTTTAAAAAGCTGCCGTCACAAGAAAGTAGCGCAGAAATTGCTTGCTGCATTAAAAGAAGCGCTAAAAGAAAAAGGCATTCACCTCCTCATAGCCCTCATGGCCGGCAACGACGAAGCTCAGCGCTTTTACAGAAATATTGAAAATGCCTCAATTCACGATGAAGGCGTGTGGATGAAGTTTTAGATTTATAAAGGGTATAAAATGCTTATAAGAACAGCCACCTGCGATGAAATGCTTGCACTCTGGGAGTATGCGGATTTTAAAAGCGCCTCTCCCACCGCAAGATTCTTTTACAATAATATATCGTCCGGCAATGCGGTGTTTTGGACCACGGAAGATAACGGCAAGCTTATTTCCGAACTGTATGTATTCAGGAATCTTGATGACAAAGACTTTGCCAACGGAGCCGACCGCGCCTATTTATGCGCCTTCCGTGTTAAAAAAGAATATCGCGGTCGCGGAATAGGCACCGCCCTGATAAAAGAAGTCATGACATCCCTCAAGTCCGAAGGCATCAAAACCGTAACCATCGGCGTCGCTCCGGATGAAACCGACAATGTCAGGCTCTATCGGCGCTTGGGTTTTAACGATAAGATTAAAGACTGTTTCTTTGACCCCTGCGCCATGGACGAAAACATGAATCCCAAGCCTGATGAACTTTTTTGGCTTCTTGCAAAAGAATTGTAAATGCCAGCGATATCCATTAAATATGTTACTACACGAAAAGCCATGGGCGGATTTTCTCCGCCGCATGGCTTTTTAGTATCACTTTATCATTTTTCTTTAAATCTACTTTTTAATCCATTTTGCGTAGACTGTCATATCGACACTCGGAGGCGCTATGATAGGTCCGGCAGGTTTGGTAAGTTTTGCATCCGTGAACCATCCGGCAAAGTCATAGCCTTCTCTTTTGGCGCCGGCCAAAAGATATCCGGAATCCGCGCTCATATCGTAAGTCGTTATATAGCCGACATTCGACGAATCCAAAATCGCTGCGGGACCGTCTGCATCGTTAAGCACGTAGTTAATGGTATATTTATTGTTGGCAAATTTGGCATAGATGCTGCGATTACCGGTGCTGCCTTTGGCAATCTTTAATACCTTGGAACGGATTTTGGCATCCGTATACCATCCGAGGAACGTATCGCCCATCTTCTCCGGCTCTCTAAATACTATCTCATCATCTACAGTGTAGGTAATGACATTGGGGTTGGCAATGCCTCCCATGTTTTGATACGTTACAACATATACATCCTTTTTCCAAACGGCATAAAGAACATATTGCGCCT
>JAEEXG010000034.1 GCA_016291405.1 Lachnospiraceae bacterium | reverse complement strand
AAGGTTTACGGACAAACAGACCCCGCAATTACCTATGAAGTAAGCGGTTTAAAGTATGAAGATACAAGAGAGCAGGTTCTTTCGGGTGCTCCTTCGAGATTGCCGGGAGAAGATGCAGGTTCTTATCTCATCATTGTAGGTAATCTTCAGGTGGTGGGTACAAACTATACATTAAACTATACACCCGGCACATTTACGGTTACGAAGGCTACACATGATAATGTAACGGTTTCTGCTGCAAATGCACTTTTAGTGCCGGAAGTTTCAACATCAGGCTTAACATTTGATGTAAGAAACTATATCACACCTGCCCCTGCAGCAACGGCTGTATATACTGTGGCTTCAACCGATTCAACACTTGTAACAAGTGCTACTGTTACAGGTTCGGTTGTGACTTACGTAGTTTCGGCAGGCTCAGATGGCGATACGGGAAGTGTTGTTGTGACCGTAGCGGATCCAAATTATGAGAATTACACAGTTACTGTGCCTGTTAAAGTATCGGGAGGCATTAACTATATTGCGGAAGCGGACTTTTCAGGAAGCACGGTCGTAAGCGCCGCAACATCTAAGAATTTAACGGAGCTTGCACAGGGCTTTGCAGAGGGCCAAGGCGCAGCAGAAGCAAAGTTAGAAATTGCGGATGCATCTGCTCCCAATTCAGAAACACAATCGAACATTTTCTCAGCTGCAAGCGGAATGTTTGTAGGATTTGAAGCAAGCGAAGTTTCAAAAGCATATCTTGATATAGATATAAAGAAAATTGTGGCAGGCACTTTGGGAACGCTGGGAAGCGGAACCGAGACTGATGTTAGTGATGTTGGAAAATCCATAGAAATCGTGCTTAACGTAGGAACAGCCGTGACAGGCAAGAACCCTGTAGTGGTAAGAACCCATGATGGAGCAACAAGGCTGTTTACTCAGCTTGGACAAAGAGCTACGGGTAATTATCCGGAAGGTGCATATTATGTAGATACAACTAAGGGACTTATCTATGTATACTCAAGATACTTTTCGCTTTACTCTATTTTATATTCAAACGGTTCGGCTCAAACCGTAACCTTTGATACCGCGGGTGGAAGCTATGTTCCAAGCGTAAGCGTTAAATCGGGAAGTGCTGTGACAAGACCTTCAAATCCTTCAAAGAGCGGCTATTCCTTCGGAGGATGGATGTTTGCGGGCGCAACCTACGACTTTTCGGCAGCGGTTTCTTCTGACATTACATTGATTGCTAGGTGGAATGCGGCATCGAGTAGCTCGAGTAGCTCAGACTCAGACCATTCATCGCATTCCGATAAGAGCGAAAAGAAACAGGAGACCACAAATCCTACGCCACAGCCTACAAATCCTGCTCCTAAGGCTAAGATTACAAAGGTTCCGGAAAAGCTTGTGACAGCAAAGATAGACAAGAAGAACACAAAGAAACAAAACACTAAAGATACAAAGAAAGAAACAATTAAAGACACTAAGAAAGACGATACAAAGAAAGAAACCGCTATACCCACTGTGGGAGCTTCTACAGATTCAGACAAGATTGATGAGGCATACGATAGAAGCGTAAGCACAGATAAGGCGGTAACGGCAATAGCAATGGCTGTTTGTATCGCAGCAATAGCCTTTGTGGCATGGCTTTTGTTTATGCTTAAGCATTCAAAAGAAAGCGTAGCTTAAAAGGATTCATGAAAGAGGGTGCGAAGTAAATTTCGCACCCTTTTATTTCTTAAAAAATGGAAAGTTTGCTTGACATTTTTAAAAGCTCACACTAGTATGAAATGTAAAGTTAACTTTCCATGAGCAAAGAGGAGCCATGAAGAATAAAATTGAGGAATTAAGAAAGCAAAAGGGAATAAGGCAAGAGGAACTGGCAATGGCCCTAGAAGTGTCCAGGCAAACAATCGGCTCTCTTGAAAACGGAAGGTACAATCCCTCCATTCAATTAGCTTTCAAAATTTCAAAGTACTTTGGGTTAAAAATTGAAGACATTTTTATTTACGAGGAGGAATGAGAATGAGTGACAAAGGAAGGATCGGCACGGTGCTTGTCATTGTGGGCGTCTTTCTGGTATTGGTGAGTATGTTCGTCTTTTTCTTTGTTAAAGGCGAAAACTTTACCTATACCGTAATCAGCTTTTCAATTTTTGGTGGAGGCTTCGGCCTCTTGGGTGATGGCCTTGGCAGGTTGAATATGGCAAGGATTTCAAAGAAAGACCCCGAAAAAATGAAAATGATTAACATTGAAAAAAACGATGAGAGAAACATAACAATCGATGAAAAGGCCAGAGCCAAGGCGTTTTCTTTGATGATTTATCTTTTTTCAATCGTTTTGGTGGTGCTGGCAATAATGAGAATCGACATAAAGGCTTTATTTATCGTGCTTGCGGCCTACATGATCGTGCTTATGTATTGCCTGATTATTAAATTAAAACTATACAGGGAGATGTGAGAAAATGAGATTGGTTATTGAGGATTTGCACAAAAACTTTGACAAAAAGCAGGTGCTAAAGGGTATTGATTTTACCTTTGAAGAGGGTAAAATCTACGGACTTTTGGGAAGAAACGGAGCAGGTAAAACCACATTTTTTAACTGCTTAAATAAGGACTTAAAGGTGGATAACGGTTCTTTTACCTTCCTTGAAGGAGACACAAAAAAAGAAATGGAGCCCGAAGACATCGGATATGTGCTTTCGGTTCCTACAGTTCCCGAATTTTTAACGGGAAGAGAGTTTTTAAAATTTTATCTTGATATAAACAAAGAAAGAGTTGAAAATCCTAAATCCATCGATGAATACATGGATTACGTGGGCATAATGCCTGAAGACAGAAACAAGCTTTTAAAGGATTACTCGCACGGTATGAAGAATAAGCTTCAGATGCTTGTAAACATTCTTGGAAATCCCAAGCTCCTTCTTCTTGATGAGCCCCTTACATCCTTGGATGTTGTGGCAGCAGAAGATATGAAGGCTCTTTTAAGAGATGTAAAAGAAAACAGAATCACTATTTTTTCCACTCATATCATGGACTTGGCATTAGACCTTTGTGATGTGATTGTGCTTTTAAACCACGGCGAACTTGAAATCGTAGATAAATCAAACCTTGACAATAAAGCCTTCAAAGAAAGAATAATTGAAGCTCTTAAGGAGGAAGAAAATGCTTAAGACGCTTAAATATACTTTCAAGCTGTGGAAAACATATAAGACTAATTCCGTTCTTTATGTGTTAAGACAGCTTCCTTTTGTTAAAAAAATATTGCCGCCCTCCCTTTCGGAATGTAAGGTTTTAAGCTTTATTGCAACACTTATTTTCCTTGTATGGGAAATCGTTGCAATGACTTACGGAAAAGTTATTTATTATTTCTTTGGAATAACCGGCATCGTTAACTTAAGCGACACCCCTGAGGCTTCGGAGTTTTTCCTTCAAACACTGGCTTTATTTACCCTTGTGGGAATGGTTTTAAATGTAGATTTTTTAAGCTACAGAAAAGATAAGCAGTACGCGCTTTCAATATTTAAGCTAAACGCAAAAGAATATACACTTGTGGACCTTTTTTACTCTTTCTTTAAAACGGTTGTAGGCACCATGCCTTTTATACTTATTTTAGGCCCTGCTTATAACATTCCTTTGTGGTTTTGCATATTGGTGCCTTTCTTAGTGGCTTTGGGAAAGTTTGTGTACTCAAGCTTCGTGCTTAAATACTACGATGAAACAGGTGAAGTTATTTATGCCGGAAAGAAGCTTATGTCATGGATAATCGGCGGAGGACTTGCCTTTGTTACCTTTTTGCTTCCTTTGTTTGAAGTAAAAATCCCCGTGGAAATCAGCATGGGCATTATGATTTTAGCGGGTGCTTGGGGACTTATAAGTGCCATAAAGATTTTTACCTACAAAAACTACGCCAATATAAATAAAGATATGCTAAGCCAAAGCACCATGGCGATGGAGAAAGCAAGAAACAGCAGTAAAACCTATGTTTCTTCTTCAATTTCAGAGGATGCAAGTGTAACAAGCAATAAAGCGGGCTTTGAGTATTTAAATGACCTTTTTGTTAAACGTCATAAGAAGCTTTTGCAAAAGCCTACAAACATTGAAGCAATAGTGGTGATTGTGCTTGCGGTATTGCTCCATGGTCTGTTCCTTGTTCTCGGAGTAAAAAGAAGCAACATGGGAGACCTCTTTTCAAGGATGATTCCCTATTTTTCCTTCCTTGTCTTTATGCTTAACAGAGGAGGCCAGTACACAACAGCTTTATTCTTAAACTGCGACAGAAGTTTGCTTACGTTTTCTTTTTACAAGAAGAAAAGAAACCTCTTAAAGCTCTTTGTGATTAGGCTTAGAGAAATAATAAAGGTTCATTTGCCTGTTGGCTTGGCACTTTCTGCTTTCGTTATTTCATTTTTGTTTGAGCCCGGCAACTCAGAATCTATACATAAGTGCCTTTTAGTGTTTTTAACTATCATGGCTGAGAACGCAATCTTTTGCATTCATCACATGGGAATTTACTACCTCCTTCAGCCATTTAACGTAAACACAGAAATTAAAAACGCAAACTATTATGCCATAACAATCATTACATATGCGGCGCTATATTGGCTTCAGCTTCAAAAGATAGCGTTGGATGTTTTCGCTTATTCATGCCTTGGCTTTAGCTTGGTATATGCGTTGATTATAAGTATTTTGGTTTATGCTTTCGCACCAAAAACATTCAGAATTAAAGCCTAAAATAAACCCCTTACAGAAAACGTAAGGGGTTCTTTTTGCCAGGTGGGCCTAAGGGACGGGGGTAGTGGACTATTATGAGAATTTCTTTTCTATGTTCTGTATAAACTCTCTTGCTGCCACTGCATTTTCAGGCTTAGTATCTTCAAGGGTTGCCTGAATAAAGGGCTTTTTTTCAAGAGCAAATTTAATTACGCTGTCATAATTGATTTCGCCAAGACCGCAAGCCATATACTTAACGCTGTCACCTTCTAAAACTGCGTCTTTTAAATGAATCATGCATACGTCTTTTCCAAGAAGATCGATAGCTTCTTCAAAAACTTCTTGGCGCTCATTAAAATTATCTGTCCAAAGAAGGTTAACAGGGTCAAATATTATCTGAAGATTCGGAGACTCAATTCTGTCAAGAACTTCTCTTGCTCTTTTCGGGTTCCAAACAATTTGCCTGTATACGGGCTCGATTGCAAGAATTATGCCCATCTTTTCTGCGTAATTAACAACAGGTTTAAGGTTGTTAATAAAAATCTCAAGTGCTTCTTTGGAGTGACATGCTTCCTTATCGTAATGATAATCAACATTTGGCGCACCTGTTTCAGTTCCAACCATGCCTGCTCCCATTAAAGATGCAAAGCGAAGATGAGCCAGATATTTATCCTGAGTAGCCTTAAGTGCTGCCTTATCGGGAGTTGCAAGATTAAGATAGCAGCCAAGCACCGCTACATCAAGTTTAGCTTCCCTAAAAGCATCTCTTAAATACATTGCATATCCGGGAGTAAGGGCCTCGGTATCGGCAGTAAACCCGGGGACCTTTGAAAGCGCAATATGTGTGCAGGTAAAACCTTGCCTTTTTACCTCCTGTAATCTTTCTTCAAAAGGTAATTCTACCGTGTCATGAAATCTGATTCCTATTTGCATACTCTAGTCCTCTCAAAAAAGTATTCCATAAAGAATAATATCATCTTTTTCTCAGATTTCACAATCATCATTATTCATACATAATCTAGGCTTGTATGTACCTGTTTGACGGGTACACGCCGTACGTGTATAATTCAAATATGATAGTTAATTTGGAGGATTATCATGGATATGCTTATTCAAACACCTACAATGGGAGAAATTTTGTGGGAGGAGTTCATGAAACCGAACAGCATTTCAGCATATATGCTTGCTAAGGAGATTCATGTGCCAACATCACGTATACAAGACATTTTGCACGATAGAAGAAAGATAACTGCCGATACATCGCTTCGCTTGGCTAAGTTTTTTGGTGTATCCGATAAATACTTTCTTGATATGCAGAATGATATCGATCTTAGAGAATTAAAGATTTCTCTTAATGACGATATTGAAACTATCCGCCCTTGTAAAGTGGCTGCAATGTAAATAGGTTTAAGCCCAAGTGAAATCGAATGACAATACAAGTTATGTCAACCTAAGGTACTCCGTATATTAAATTCATCAAGAATTCGGAGTAAAAATGGCCTGTTTTCAGGTGAAATAACACTCATTACTCCGTATATGAAAGAGAAGGCAAATTCGGAGTAGATTTTGGAAAAAACTACTCCGAATTTCGATTTTTTATCGTATACGGAGCATAGGCGATAAAATGACCCGATTTAAGCCATAAATTACTCTGAATTTTGCACAAATTCGCTATACGGAGCAACGTGGTTTACATAACTAAAGTATTCAGTTAAAAGCCCCGATAACAGCCTCACATCCGACAGGGTGAAAAGAAACCGGACACAAAAAGAGGGCCCGAAGGCCCTCAAAATACATAATCTTATTTAAACAATCTTTCAATCACATTAAGAAGTCTGTCGTTATCGTCTTTCTTCATAAAGCAGAATCTAAAGAAGGATTCATCCAAGAAGTTAAAGTCGGCGCAATCCCTGATCATGCACTTTTCTTTGATGGCGGCGTCGAATAAATCATTTGCTTCGATGGAACCTGAAACAATTTTACAAAGAATAAAGTTACAAGTAGGCTTATATACCTTTAAAGACTTTATTTTACTAAGCCTTTCAAAGATTCGCTCTCGCTCAATTGAAACATATTCCTTTGTGTTCTTAATGTATTCTTTGTCAGAAAACATCACCTTTCCCGCAACCTCAGCAAGAGAGTTTACAGACCATGGAACCTGAAGCTCGTTTACACGCTTTATTAAATCGGTATTTGAAGTAACCGCGTATCCAAGTCTTAATCCGGGAGATGCAAAGAACTTTGAAACACCTCTTAACACAATCAGGTTTTTATAGTCAAAGGTTAAAGAAACCGCGCTTGCATCTTTCTTATCATCAACAAACTCCATGTAGGTTTCATCAACCATGAGTAACACATTGTTTTCCTTTGCGCTTTCGCAGATTTCTTTTAATACATCCTTTTCAATCAAAGCGCTGGTAGGGTTGTTGGGATTGCAAAGCACGCATAAATCGTAGCCTGCTTTTAAACTCTTAATAAGGCTTTCTTTGTCCAAAACAAAGTTATCGGTTTCTTTAAGCTCAAAGTAATCGCACATTCCTCCTGCCAAACCTAACGAGTGTTCGTATTCGGAATAGGTGGGGCCTAAAATCAAGGCCTTCTTTGGCTTACATACCTTTGAAAGTAAGGAGATTAGCTCGCTTGCTCCGTTTCCCACGCATACATTTTCAGGGATTGAGTTTACATAACTAGCGATTGCTTTTCTTAAATCGCTGTATTCTCTGTCGGGATATGCTGTTAAGCAATCCAAATTCTGTGATAACTCTTTCTTTACCAAGGGTGACAATCCCAAGGGATTTACGTTTGCGGAAAAAGAAACCAGTTCTTCTTTTTTAATGCCGTAAATCTTTTCTATTTTTTCCAAATCACTGCCGTGAAAGTGTTCTTTGTGTTCCATTTTTGCTCCGATTTTTTCTTAAAGTTATTACACAAAAATGTTCACTAGACATAAGACCTTGTGTTATAATCTTAATAAGTGATTTTATGTCTGCGAATATCCTTTTCGTGCATTAATAATATATCCTTGCGCGTCACTTTTCAATAAGGGTTTTAGCAGATTTAGGGTCCAAAGTAACACAAAGCAGGACTTTTTCTTAGATGAGAGAAACGGTTGAGAGAATTTTAGATGAAAAGTTCGATTATGATAAAGGGACGTTAGAGTTTTCTACCGCCCGTATTGAGCTTGCCCTAAGCCCACATGAAGTGTTTACGGGCAGTTTTTTTATTAATGCGGTGGCAGGCCGTCTTACAGAAGGCCATGTGTATTCAAACGACATCCGCATGAAGTTGATTACGGATTCTTTCAGCGGTCTTAAATCAGAAATCGGCTTTACATATTCCGCCATGGGTTTGGAAGAAGGGGATAACTTAGTGGGAGAAATCTACGTGATTTCAAACCAGGGAGAATACTACCTTCCGTATTCCGTCACCATCACCCATGAAAGCTTAAACACAAGCCTTGGCGGCATAAAGAATCTTTTTCATTTTACAAATCTTGCAAAGTCAAATTGGGAAGAAGCTTGTAAGCTTTTCTATTCAGAAGATTTCATACATATCTTTTCCGGTAACGACTTACAATACAAAAAAGTATATCTCGGACTTTCACGTTTCTATGGTAACGAGCAAAACGTGGAAGAGTTTTTGGTGTCAATAAATAAAAAGCAGCCTATTGAATACATTCCGGAGCAAGAAACCCTTTCCTTTGATAATCCCGAAGGAATAGTGGAAGAGTACATAAATATTACTAGAAACGGCTGGGGATACACTCACCTTTGTGCTCACTCGGACGAAAGCTTTATTTCTTTTGAAAAGCAGATTGTATCCGATAACGATTTTCTTGGAAACTACTTAAGCTTCCCCGTAAGAATAAACAGCGACAACCTTCATGCAGGGGTAAATTTTGGTAAGGTAACTTTCTTTAACGCCTTTTGTTCTTTTGAAGTTAAAGTCACCGTAAACGTTGACGTGGTCACAAAGGCCGAGCTTTCAAGGCATCTTGAATACATGCATGAAAACTTTAACATGGTGACATATTTCCAGGCTTTAAGGACAAAGAAAATAACTGCCGATACCTGGATTGCAGAAACAGAGCAAATCGTCGATAAGCTTATGCAAAACGATGATAAGCGCCTTTCTTCAAAGCTTTACAAGGCTCAGCTTTTGCTTAATCAGGAAAGATACAACGAGGCAAAGTGGATTCTTGATCAGGCGGAAGAAGAATTTACCGAGACTCAGGACTACACATCTTCCCTTTGGACATACTACCTTTACCTTACAACCCTTTATTCAAGGGAAGAAAACTATATAGACAGCATAACCGCCGAAATAAGAAAACTTTATGACTGGGATCCGGCGGATTGGAAGCGGGCATGGCTTTTACTCTATCTATGCGAAGAATATGCCGTAAGCCCCACAAAGAAATGGCTCTTTATTGAAGAAAATATTGAAAGAGGCTGCATAAGTCCCTTCTTTTACGTTGAAGCAATCAACATGCTTTCGATTAATGCGGGGCTCTTAACAAAGCTTACTTCATTTGAAAAGCGTGTGCTTTTGTTTGCCGCAAAGAATGACCTTTTGACTCAGGAAATTATAAGGCAGTTTGTGTATGTGGCTTCAAGAGAAAGAGACTATTCAAAAACAGTATTTGAAATTTTAAAGAAATGTTATGAGGTTTCTCCTTCAACGGAAATAGTAAGCGTCATCTGCGAACTTCTTATAAAGGGCGATATCGTAAATGCCGAAAGCTATGAGTGGTATTTACGTGCCATTTTGGAAGATGCCAGAGTGACAAAGCTTTATGAATACTACATGCGTTCTTTGGACTTAAATAAAGAATATGAAATTCCAAAGATGGTATTTTTGTACTTTTCATATGATTCGGACCTTGAGTGGGAGCAAAGGGCATATCTTTATTCAAGGATTCTTGAAAAGCGCGAGGAAATGCCGGACGTATTTGATAACTATAAGCCCATGATCGAGCGTTTTGTGCTTGAAGAAATTTCAAACGAGCACATAAACAAAGACATGGCTACCCTTTATAGATTTGTGCTTTCAAACATGAGCCTAACGGGCGATATGGCAGAAAACTTATCAAGGCTTTTGTTTATGCATAAGATAACCGTTTCAAATCCCGAAATCACAAAGGCCATAGTTTATCAAAGCCATGAGTGGACAGAAAACGTTTATCCCCTTAAAGGTGGCGTGGCATTTGTGCCTTTATATGATAAAGATTACACGGTAATTTTTGAGGATGCTTTATCAAACAGATATTTAGAGAGCGCCAAGGCTGTAACCGAACGCCTGATGGTGCCCGGAAAACTTGCATCCCGCATCCTTCCTGTAATTAACGATAATATCGAATTTGACGTATATGCTCTTGAATGCAGCCAGGAAAGCATTGAAATTACCGATGAAACAAGAGACAGATACGCCCGTATTTTGGAAGCAAACGAAATCGATGATGAGTACAAAGAAGAAATCCGCTCAAAGATCATTCGCTACTACTATGAAAACGATTGCATCAGAGAGCTTGACAGTGTGCTTGAAAGCTTAGATCCAAGAGTTATAAACCACAAAGACAGAGTCCAGGCCATTCGCTACATGGTGGTAAGAGGCATGTACGATAAGGCCATGAGCTGGGTGACAAGATACGGCATCGAAGGAATCGAGACAAAAGACTTGGTTAAGCTTTGCTCAAAGCTTATAGAAAGAAACGAGTACGAAGAAAACGACGACCTTGTAAGGGTCTGCGCTTCAGTTTTCTTCCTTGGAAAATACGACGAAGTAATTTTAAAGTATCTTGTGGCTAACTTCCACGGCATGACAAAGGATTTAAGGCGCATATTCAAAGCTGCCGAAAACTTTGACTTAGACCTTTATCATCTTTGCGAGAACATGATACTTCAGATGCTATACACAGGCTACTATGTTTCGGAACGTGCGGCCATTTACAAGAGATACGTACAAGGCGGCGCAAATACAGACATTCAGCTTGCTTTCCTTACTCAGTGTTCTTTTGACTTTTTTGTAAAAGAACAGCTTATGGAGCCCTTCGTGTTTGAAGAAATTACAAAGGCTCAGTTAAGGGGTGAGAATCTTTTAAAGATTTGTAAGCTTGCATACTTAAAATATTATTCGGAAACGGAAGAGCCAATAGACGATACCGTAAAAATGATTACGGAGCGCTATCTTGGCGAACTTTTGGACGAAGGAATTTATATGTCCTTCTTTAAAAACTTTATGGATAGCTCAAATCCTGAAGTTAACAAGTTTTCCGATAAGACCTTTATCGAATACAAGACGGCTCCCGGAAGAAAGGTTTCGATTCACTATATTTACGAAAGTGATGATGAAAACTTCGGAGAGTACATAACGGAAGAAATGCCTGAAATGTACGGAGGAGTCTACGTTAAGTCATTTATTCTTTTCTTTGGAGAAAACCTTCTTTACTACATAACTGAAGAAGGAGACGGAGAAGAACTGTTGACAGAAAGTGCTTCCATACAAAAGAGCGACATAGGAAGAGAGCTTACGAATTCCAGATTTAATGAGGTTAACGACATCGTGATAGCAAAGACTCTTCAGGATTACGAGACTCTTGAAAAACTTTTGTACGACTATCACAAGCACGCATACGTCATAGATTCGATGTTTAAATTAGAGTAACAGACAATTGAGGTAACCATGGATTTTTCTGTAGACATTAGAAAACAGAATAACGATATAGCGGTAGGATTTGACTTAACCGATTCCTATTCTCAGGTAAGTATTGCCTACCTCGATTCGGAAGAAGTGGAGACTCTTTCAACCGTGCCCGGAAGCAACAACTACAGGGTACCCACGGCTTTATTTAAAAGAAAAGAGGTAAACCAGTGGTATGCGGGAAAAGATGCGGTTAAGTATAAAGATACAGACGGTTTCTTTGTAGACAATCTTATTTCCAAGGCTTCCTTGGGAGAAGACATTGTTGTGGGAGAAGAAACCTTTTCGCCTTCCGCACTTATTGCGCTTTTTATGAAGAGAACTCTTTCTTTGTTCTCCATGATGATTCCCGTTAACCACATAACTTCCTTTGTGGTAAGCGTGGATTCTTTGGACTCTAATATTATCGATGTGCTTTCAAAAGCAGTGGCTTCTTTGGGGCTTAAGACCACAAACGTTTTCTTCCAAAGCCACATGGAAAGCTTTTATTACTATACGATTTATCAGCCGGCGGAGCTTTGGCAAAGAGATGTTTTGCTTTTAGACTTTACGGGAGAATATTTAAAGAGCTATAGAATGGAGTGTAACAAAAACACCACCCCCATCGTTGCCTTTATAGACCCCGGTATTTACAGAAATTTCTTGACGCAAAACCTTGAAAATATCGATCCTGAAGGAAGGGATGCAAGAGACTATGACTTTAGGCTTTGTAACCTTTTAGACGATGTTTGCAGCGCAAGATTCTTTTCTTCCGTTTACTTTATCGGCGATGCTTTCAGGCAGGAAGTATTTACGGATGCCGTAAAGAAAATGTGTCAAAAGGGAAGAGTGTTTGAAGGCACAAACCTTTATTCAAAGGGTGCCGCATATGCCGCAAAGAATAAGATATTTAAAAGCGCACTCAGCGAATCCCATGTATTTTTGGGAAATGATAAATTAAAGTGTAACGTTGGAATTAATGCCATCAGAAGGGGCGAGCCTTCATACATGGCTTTAATGGATGCGGGCATTAACTGGTTTGAATCAAAGAAACAGTATGACTTTATTTTGGATAAGGGCAATAAGGTTTCTTTTGTCATAACACCTTTAACGGGAAAGAATCCGGAAGTGGTTGACATAACATTAAATGACCTTCCCAAGCGTCCGCCCAAAACCACCCGACTTCACTTGGACGTAAGCATGTTATCGGAAAACAAAATGCAGGTTGAAATTAAAGATATGGGCTTTGGTGAACTTTTCCCCACGTCCGGCCTTGAATGGAAGGAGGTAATCGAGCTATGACAAACAGATTGATTGCCTGTGTGGGAAGCATTGCCGAAAAGCCTTACTACTTTGAAAAGGTGTATGCAAACCTTTATTCCATCGAAGAGCTTTGCTATGTTCTCTATGAAAACGCCTTTTTGATTGATAAAGACATTTTGGACGTAAAGCTTGTGGAGTGGATTGATACCCAGTGTAAGCTTCACGACCTTGCCACAAACCTTTATACATTGATTAATACAAACGGCCTTCCTTCATCATTTGTGGGCACCATTTTAGAGTACACCGGCATGTACACAAAGGATGAAATCGAAAAAGCCGAGAGCATTCTTAAAATGAATGTCACAATGAATGTTTTTGAAAAGTGGAAGGCTAAGGCCGATTTCCTATACGAAAACAGACATTTTCTTTTGGCAATTAAGGAATATAAGAGAGTTTTATCTGAGGTAAACGAAGACGACTTTGAGATAATCAGTAAAGTCTATAACAACATGGGTGTTACATACATGGCGCTCTACCTTTACGATTCAGCCGTTGAATGCTTTAAAAAGGCCTTTGAAATAAGCAATGACAAGACGGCTTACAAGCATTACCTTGCTGCCATGAGGCTTAAATTATCGGAAGATGAGTACATTCGCTTAGTGGCGGATGAAGAAGATGCTTATAAAATGAGCGTTTCTTTGGAAACGGAATTTGAAGAATGTAAGGCTAGATTCGAAGAAAGCGATATTGCAAACAGGTTAAAAGAAACCTTTGCGCTAAAGAATTCCGACACGCAAAGCCTTTACTACGAAGAGCTTTCACGCTTTACGGATTCGCTTAAAAACGATTACCGAGACATTGCACTTGAAGCAGAAACCATGTAACGATACCTTCATGAGGGAATTATGGGATTTTTTAAAAACTTATTCAAAGGAAAAAAAGAAAACGTATCGACCTTAATTGATACTAAAGAAGAGCTTGACTTAGACGATGCCTACATAAGGGAGCAGTATGTTTTAAGTTGCCTTGAGCAGATGAAAGAAGCTTCGGAAGAATTAGACCGGGCAAACGCCGAGTATTCTTTGGTTACTTCATACCTTACCGATATGGAAGAAATCGAGGCAATTGAGGGAGATGAAAAGACTGACCTTTGTAACATTGCAAAGAGAATTCACGACTTAAGGCAGGCTCACGATAAGTATGTGCTTACCCCAAGCCTTATGAGCGAGCATGATTTTAATCACTTAGATTCCATTCATGAAGAAGCAAAAGAAGGAATCGACAAGCTTTTAAAGGAAGAAGACTATAGAAAGAAAGTTAAGGCAGACTTAAAGAGAGTCGAAAGAGAAAGAGATGCCTATTCCTATAGAAGAAACGAAGTCAGAAACTCTTTGGAAAACATTAAGGGAATAGCCACTATTTCAATTATTTCCGCTGTTATACTTGTATTGATTTTATTCCTGCTTCAGGTTCTTTTAGAGCTTGATGTGGTGCTTGGATACTACATTGCGGTCCTTGCAATCGCCATTTTAATGACGGTTGTATATGTAAAATACTCAAACTACACAGCAGAAAAGGGCCGAATCGATAAGACGATAAACGACCTTATTTTGCTTCAGAACAAAGTTAAGATTCGCTATGTAAACAACAAAAACCTTCTTGATTATTTGTACGCAAAGTATGAAGTTTCAAGTGCGGCTGAACTTAAAGACCTTTACGAAAAGTATTTAAAGGAAAAAGAAGACAGAAGAGCATTTGCCAGGAACGAAGCTGCATACGATGAAGAAATAACAAAGCTTTTAAAACGCTTAAAGGCTCAAAGAATCAAGGATCCCGAAATTTGGGTGCATCAGACCGATGCGATTTATGATAACAGGGAAATGGTTGAAATAAGACATTCTTTGATTCAAAGACGTCAGAAGATCAGAAAACAGGTTGAATACAACGAGCAGATCGCTTTGGAAGCAAGCGATGAAATAAAAGATTTAATGAGAAGATATCCTCAGAATTCCGAATCCATTATGGATTTGGTAAATAAGTACGGACAAAATTAAGGAGCAAAAGTTTTGATTAAAAATATTGTATTTGATATAGGAAATGTATTGGTAGGCTTTGACTGGAAGCCCTTTATGGAAAGCTTTGGCTTCACGGAAGAAGTTTTAAAAAGAGTGGCAAACGCCACAGTCCATGCTCCAATCTGGAACGAAATCGACAGAGGTAAATTGTCGGAAGAAGAAATCCTTTCCGAATTTATTAAAAACGACCCGGAAATGGAAGCGCCCATAAGACAGTTTTATGAAAACTTTGACGGCATGTTAAACATGTACGAATACACAAGAGGCTTAATAAAAGACCTTCAAAACAAAGGCTTTAAAGTATACTGCTTATCAAACATGAGCTACAAAGCCGTACGTGAATGCTGGAAAGACTTATGCTTCATAGAAGAGCTTGACGGATATGTGCTTAGCTGTGACTATAAGCTCACAAAGCCCGAAAAAGAAATCTATGAAACCTTATTTAAAAAGTATTCCCTAAATCCCGAAGAATGCATCTTTGTTGACGATCTTCCTTCAAACATCGAAGGCGCCAAGGCCCTTGGCATGAAAGGTGTAGTATTTAAAAACTTAAAGCAGGCCGTTTCCGAAATTGAAAACATAGTTAAAGAAGAGGCCGCCAACACACCCTTCGTATCAAAGTACACCAAATCCCAGCGCATCGCATCTCTTGTCTGCGTTTGCGTAATCTTACTTATGTATGTGACATCCTTAGTCTTTTCACTTCTTAAATTCGACTGGGCAAAGACTATGGTTAAAATCTCTCTTGCCGCCACCATCATCCTTCCTTGCTTAGCATGGTGCTACATTTGGATGGTAGGCAAACTTAAACATAAAGAAACTATTGCGGATTTTAATTTCTTTAAAAAGTAGGGATACCTACAAACTTGCAAATACAAATATGCTATGATAAACTACGCAAGGTAAGTTTGGAAAAATGTTAATCATTTATTTTATATAAGGAGTTAGAAGTATGGCACAGACTTTACTCGAAAAGTGGCGCAACAGCGCATATTCAGAAACTACTGATAAAAAGCAGTTACAGGAACTTTGGAATGACTACTTTGAAAAAGAAAAGGGCATTTACCAGAAACTTTTAAAGAAGCCCGATGAAGTGGTTACAGGTACTGTTGCAGAACTTGCAAAGAAGTATAAAGTTTCTCAGATGATTATGGTTGGTTTCCTTGACGGAATCAATGATTCACTTAAGAATCCCAATCCCATTGAGACAATGGAAGCAGATACCGAAGTAAATCTTGGATTTGATAAAGAACTTCTTTATAAGAACATGGTTGCTGCAGGTGCTGACTGGCTTTACGGTTTGGAAGAGTGGAATAAAATCTTCCCTGAAGAAAAGCAGAAAGAACTTTACAAAGAGCAGAAGGCTTCTCAGACCATAAGAAAAGAAGCAAAGGTATATCCCAACGATCCCTGCCCTTGCGGTTCAGGTAAGAAGTACAAAAAGTGCTGCGGAAAGAACGCGTAAAAGTGATATTTTAAAGGCTTGCCCATGGTGGCAGGCCTTTTTCTTTTAAAAATTTTTTATTTTTTTTAATTATACCTCTTGACACATTATACTATGTGGCGTATAGTATGACGCATAGAGAGGTATTATGTGATGCGCAGCAAGTACCTTCTTGCTATGAAGGAGGAGATAGTTATTATATGGAATCACAATTTAGAAGAGGTATTCTCGACGCGTGTGTGTTGGCAGTGTTGGAACGCGGCGAATCATACGGATACCAGCTGGTAAAGGACATAAGCCAGTTTATTGATATCACGGAATCAACACTGTATCCGATACTTAAAAGACTTGAAGCATCAAACCAGTTAGAGGTATTTACGCAAGAGCATAACGGTCGGTTAAGAAAGTATTACAGAATTACGGCTGCAGGTAAAGAAAGAATCACGCAGCTAATGTCAGAGTGGGAAGAGATAGTTAAAGTATATCAATTTATTCAAAAGGAGAGATGTGAAAGTCATGAGTAAGCAGGAATTTTTGAACGGATTAAGAACCGAACTTCAAAAAGCTTCGATTGCTAACATAGATAACATGGTTGAGTATTACGACGAAATGATTTGCGATCGAATTGAAGACGGTATGAGCGAGGAAGCTGCCGTAGCGGATGTGGACTCAATCGAAGAAATTGTTAATAACGCAATGCTTGATAAACCGGTTACTGCACTTGTTAAAGAAAGAGTTGTAAAGAGCCGTGAAAAAGCAAAGAGTAATGGCACACAGGTTATATGGATTATTTTGGCAGTCTTGGGATTCCCGGTATGGTTCCCGATAGGAATTGCAATTTTAGCCATTGTATTTTCTTTGTACATTGCAATTTGGGCTGTTGTAATTTCAATATTTGCAGTGCTTTTAGGCTTGGTGGTTGCAGGTCTTGCATGTTTGGCTGCGCCCTTTATCGCAATATTCTCGGGTGGTTTTACAGCAGCAAGCACAGTTGCTTCAATCGGTATAGCGTTCTTGCTTTTCGGTATTGTGTCACTTCTTTGGAAGCCTATCGTTGCTTTGGCAAAGAGCTGTTGCGATGCGGTGGTTAAGCTTGGAAGATCTATAAAGAAAGCGATTATTAAAAAATAAGAGGGAGATTTGAGTGAAATGAAAAAGAGCAGTGTGATTGGCGGAATTTTAATCGCCATCGGAGTATTGGCAATTGTTATTTCGTTTGCCATGGCAGGATGCAAATTTAAGAATTATATCAGTGAAGGAAAGAACAGTTTTGTTCACACAAGCGAAGAATTTGTAGAAAAAGAATATACAGCCAAGGCTGATATTGATAAGCTTGTTGTAGACGGCTCATCCGATGCGGTTAAAATTGTAACCGGCAATGTTGATAAAGTGGAAGTTGTGTACTATGAATCAGTGACACAGAAGTATGATATTACCGAAGAAAACGGTACACTTAAAATCACAAGAAAAGAAAATCAGGGCGTACAGATTGAATTCTGGTTTGACTTTGATTTTAAAGATTACATAATGACCGTAACACTTCCTAAGGACTTTGACGGTGAAATCAATGCAGATTATTCATCGGGTGCAGTTAATGTAAAGGGCGTAAATACAGAAAAGCTTACCGTTAAATGTACATCGGGAGCAATCAACGTTGAAGACGTTAATGTAAAAGAGGATGCGTTTATTAAGGCTTCATCAGGAGCCATTAACGTAAACGGAGTAACTGCAAAGGATTTTGATTGTGAAGCTTCATCAGGAGCCGTAAACGTTGAAAACGTTGAATGCGACGAATTTAACTCAAGTTGTAATTCAGGCTTTCTTAGACTTTCTGATATAAATGCCGAGAATGTTGAATTTCAGGCTACATCCGGAGAAATCATTCTTACAAGAATCGATGCAGAAAAGGCAATTAAAGGAAAGTGTACATCCGGCGATATCAAAGGTACAATAGTAGGAAAAGAAGCTGATTTTTCGATTATCGCAGACACCACATCAGGTTTTTGCAACTTAAATAATTCAAGAAGCGGTGACAAGACTTTGGACCTTGAAGCAACAAGCGGAGACATCAGCATTCGTTTTGAAAAATAGGTGTTGACAAGCAGTTACCGATATGATATTTTATCTAAGTACGTTTAGTACATAAAGCAGAGTATCCGCTCTCACCCCGTGGCAAAAGGCTTAACGGCGGTTAAGATTTAAATATCTTATATAAATGATATTTGATTTTAAAGTGGATACGATTGTGTATCCACTTTTTTTGTGGAAACACGGAAAATTATAATGTATTTGTTTAACCAATATGGAGGGTAAAACTATTAGCGAATTAATGATTAATGAACAGATCCGTGACAAGGAAGTAAGAGTCATCGGAGAAAACGGCGAACAGCTTGGTATCATGTCTTCCAAAGAAGCTATGGCTCTTGCGGAAGAAGCCGGTGTGGATCTTGTAAAGATTGCACCCACAGCACAGCCTCCCGTAGTGCGCATTGTAGACTATGGCAAGTTCAAATATGAACAGCTGAAGCGCGAAAAGGAAGCTAAAAAGAAGCAGCACGTTGTTGAAATTAAAGAAATTCGTCTTTCACCCAATATTGATACAAATGACTTAAACACCAAGATGAACGCTGCAAAGAAGTTTATCACAGGTGGCGACCGCGTAAAGGTTATCTTAAGATTCCGTGGTCGTGAAATGGCTCATATGCAGACCAGCAAGCACATCCTTGATGATTTTGCAGAAGGCCTTTCTGATATTGCCGTTATGGAAAAGGCACCCAAGGTTGAGGGCCGTGCAATGTCGATGATTTTAACCGGTAAAAAGAACTAATCCCGGATGAAAAAAGCTAAAGTTTAGGAGGAAATTATAATGCCCAAGATGAAAACAAGCAGAGCGGCTGCAAAGCGCTTTAAAGCTACAGGAACCGGTAAGTTAAAGAGAAACAAAGCTTACAAACGCCATATCTTAACCAAGAAGTCTACAAAGAGAAAGCGTAACTTAAGAAAGCCCGCTATCACGGACCAGACAAATGTTAAGAACATGAAGAAGATTTTACCCTACATGTAAGTAGAACGGATTGGAGGAAATTTAAATGGCTAGAATAAAAGGTGGCATGAATGCCAAGAAAAAGCACAATAGAGTATTAAAGCTCGCTAAGGGCTATAGAGGAGCTCGCTCTAACCAGTACAGAACCGCTAAACAGGCTGTAATGAGAGCTCTTACATCATCTTACGCCGGACGTAAGGAAAGAAAGCGTCAGTTCAGACAGTTATGGATTGCACGTATCAACGCAGCAGCAAGACTTAATGGTCTTTCATATTCAAAGTTTATGTATGGATTAAAGCTTGCAAACGTTGACATGAACAGAAAGATGTTAGCTGAAATCGCAGTTAACGATGCTAAGGATTTCAAGGCACTTTGCGATGTTGCTAAGAAGGCAATCGAAAAGGAAGCTAAGAAGGCTGACAAGGCTGCAGCTAAGGCTGAAGAAAAGGAAGCTTAAGATTGGTCAACAATTTTCCCGCAGAGAAATCTGCGGGAAATCTTTTATAGCGATGATGCTAAATTGAGAATGAGAAAGAGGACATAAATGACATATTTGGATTATTTCAAAGAGATCTGTTCAATGCCTCACGGCTCAGGCAACACTAAGATAATCAGCGACTGGTTGGTTAAGTTTGCCAAGGATCATAATTTGGAACATTATCAGGATGCTGCCAATAATGTAATCATCATTAAGGAAGCATCAAAGGGCATGGAAGATAAGCCCGCTGTTATTATACAGGGACATATGGATATGGTTGCGGTTCATGACGATGACAGAATCATCGACATGGAAAAAGAAGGTCTTATTTTGGAACAAGACGGAGACTTCCTTTTTGCAAAGGGTACAAGCCTTGGAGGAGATGACGGAATTGCCGTAGCATACGGCCTTGCTTTGTTAAGCGATGATTCCCTTACCTTACCCAGAATCGAGCTTGTTATTACAGTTGACGAGGAAGTGGGTATGCTCGGAGCTGCTGTAATTGATTTAAGCCCTTGTAAAGCAAAGACAATGCTTAACATTGACTCAGAAGAAGAAGGAATATTCTTGGTAAGCTGCGCAGGTGGTGCAAGAATTGACTTTGATTATCCTTTGAAAAAGGCAGAAGCTAAAGAAGGAACAGCTTATAAGATTACCATTAACGGCCTTATCGGCGGACATTCCGGAACAGAAATCAATAAGGGTCGCGCCAATGCTATTTGCTTAATGGGCGGAATCTTAAAGAAACTTTCCGATGCAAAGCTTTTGCTTTCAATTAATACTATAAACGGCGGAACAGCAGATAACGTAATTTGTAATTCCTGTGAAGCTGTGGTTTTATGTAAACCAATCGAGCCCGAACTTTTTGAAATCATAAAGTTTGAAGTATCTGAAAACTACTTAAATGTAGAAACCGGTTTAAATATTTCACTTTCAGAAGTTAAGGGTGACTTTGACTGGTATGAAAGTAAAGAAGGTTTGCTTGCAAACTTCCTTACAGCCCTTCCTTTTGGCGTAATGGCTATGAGTAAGGATATTGAAGGCTTAGTTGAAACAAGCCTTAACTTAGGCATTATTAAGCTTGAAAACTCATCGGTTTCTTTAAGCATTTCTGTTAGAAGTAACGTGGATGAAGAAAAAGATGAGCTCATTAATTCACTTAAAGAAATAGCTGATAACAACAATACTTCATACAGCGTAAGAGGAGAGTATCCCGGCTGGGCATACAAGAGCGATTCTCCTTTAAGAGAAAAGATGGTCAGAATCTATGAAGAAATGTATGGTGAAAAGCCTGAAGTACAGGCACTTCACGCAGGCCTTGAATGCGGCGTGTTTGCATACAAAATCAAAGATCTTGACTGCATAAGCTTTGGCCCCAACATGTATGATATCCATTCAACCAAAGAAAGAATGTCTCTTTCATCGGCTGAAAGAACCTGGAAATTCTTACTTAAAGTTTTATCTGAGTAAGATTATAAGTTATAATACACAAAACTAAGCGTCGTTTTTCGGCGCTTTTTTTGTTGCATGAAAATCCTATTTTTGGTACGATTTAGGAAACCGAATAATTAAATTTAGTTTCCAGAGGAATAAAAGTATGTCAAGAAAGATTCAAACAACAGATTATTTACGTGATTTAATCAAGAAAAACTGTATGGAAGTATACAAAGAAAAAGGCCTTAAATTTACAATGGACGACATTGCAAAAATGTGCCGCATCAGTAAGAAGACCTTATATATCGTTTTTAAAGACAAAGAAGCTTTATTCGTTGAAATGGTTAATGACATGTTCGACGAAGTGAAGGCCTGCGAAGCGGAAATTATGAAGGATGATTCCTTAGAAACCGTAGAAAAGCTTAAAAACCTTTTGGGTGTAATGCCTCAGAGCTATTCAGAGCTTGATTTTTCCGTTATGTTTTCTTTAAAGGATAAATACCCCAGCATTTATGCAGAGCTTGCAAACCGCTTGGAAACAGGCTGGGAACCTACTTTTAAGCTTATTGAAAAAGGTCAGAAGGAAGGGCTTTTTAGAAAAGACGTTCATATCCCTGTTATTAAGACAATGTTTGAAGCATCTCTTGAGCGTTTCTTTGAGCAGGATTTGCTTGTAAAAAACAGTATTGAGTATAAAGAAGCTTTAAGAGAAATAGTTGATATTATTGTTGACGGTATACTGATTAAGTAAAGGGGGAGACCGATGTCCAACCGCATTTATATTAATAACGATTGGCTTTTTACAGAGAAATTTACGAAAAACTTTTTATCGGATGACAGCAAGGATTTAGCAAAAGTATCAATCCCCCATACGGTAAAAGAAACTCCTTATAACTATTTTGATGAATCCGCTTATCAGATGGTAAGCGGTTATAAAAAGCGTTTTAAAATCCCCAAAAACTGGCAGGGAAAATCCGTGCGCTTAACCTTTGAAGGCGTGGCCCATGAAGCAACGGTCTATATAAACGGTAAAGAAAAGGCAGTGCATAAATGCGGATATACAGCCTTTACCATCGACGTTTCAAGCGATATCGAGGGTAAGGATGCCATTGAAATAGCGGTTAAAGTTGATTCAAGAGAAACTCTTAATCAGCCTCCCTTCGGATTTGTAATTGACTATATGACTTACGGAGGAATATACAGAGACGTTTATTTCGAAGTAAGTGAAAAGACCTATATAGAAAGATTATTTTTATACAGTGATATAAAAGATTCAAGCATCTTTCTTTGCAGCCACATTCGCATCATGAATCCTCAAAGAAAGCCTTTGATTATAAAGCAGAAGGTTAACGGAAAAAACTATACTCATGAGGTTGACGGAAACGGCGGCCTTGAATCTCAGCTTATTGAATTTAGACAGGACGTGGGAAAAGTAAAGCTTTGGGACATTGAATCCCCTAAGCTTTATGAGGTTGTGACTGAAATCTATGATACAAAAGAAAAACTTATAGATACCTTTACAGAGACCCACGGCTTTAGAAAGTCTGAGTTTAGAGTAGACGGATATTATCTTAACGGTAAAAAGGTAAAGATAAGAGGCTTAAACCGTCATCAAAGCTATCCATATGTAGGCTATGCGATGCCTGCTTCAATGCAAAGGTTTGATGCGGATATTCTTAAAAAAGAACTTGGCCTTAATGCTGTAAGAACTTCTCACTATCCTCAGTCTCATGACTTTATAAGACGCTGCGATGAATTGGGACTTTTAGTGTTTATGGAAATTCCAGGCTGGCAGCATATAGGCGATGATGACTGGAAGAAACTTGCAATAGAAAATACAAAGGATATGGTAAGGGAATTTAGAAACCATCCTTCAATTATCCTTTGGGGCGTTAGAATAAACGAGTCTCAGGATGATGACGAGTTTTACAAAAAGACCAATGAAATAGCTCACAGATACGATTTCACCCGTCCTACGGGAGGCGTAAGATTTATAAAGAAAAGCCACCTCTTTGAAGATGTATATACCTACAATGAGTTTGTACATGAAGGAAACAACAGAGGGTGCGATCCAAAGAAAAATGTTACAAGCGATGTAAACAAGCCATACCTTATTTCAGAGTATTGCGGCCACATGTATCCCACAAAGACCTTTGATAATGAAGGTATGAGAAGAGAGCTTGCTGTAAGGCATGCAAACATCCTTGATGCCATAGCAAAAGAAGAAGACATAGCAGGTTCTTTTGGCTGGTGTATGTTTGATTACAACACCCATAAGGATTTTGGCTCAGGTGACAGAATTTGCTATCACGGCGTAATGGATATGTTTAGAAACAGAAAGCTTGCTTCCTACGTATACTCCGATGAAACTACCGGAAAAGATGTATTCCTTGAAGTTTCAAGCGCCATGGACATAGGTGAGCATCCTGCTTCAAACAGAGGAGACACCTACATATTCTCAAACGCAGACAGTGTGAGAATGTATAAAAACGATAAGCTTTTAAAGGAGTATTTCCCATGGGATTCTTCTTACGTACATCTTTCTCACGGTCCTATTAAGATTAACGATTACATCGGTTCTTCGATAGAAGAAGGCGAAGATTATAAGCCTTGGGTAAAAAGGGATTTAAAAAAATTAATGAATAAAACAGCTGAAGTGGGAATGGGAAATCTTCCCTTAAAGAGCTGGATTTTAGCAGGAAAGCTTATGCTTTTTGGCGGGCTTAAAATGTCAGATGCCGTTAGAATTTACACTAAATATATTGGCGACTGGGGCGGCTCTGCAAGAGTGTATAAGTTTGAAGCAATTAAGAATGGAAAAGTGGTTAAAAAGGTAATTAAAGAGCCTGTAAAGACCATTAAGTTATCGGCTAGCCAGAGCACAACGGCCCTTAAAGTTACAAGGAGCTATGATGTAGCTTTAGTAAGAATTCAGGTTACTGACCAAAACGGAAACGTTTGTCCTTTCTTTACAGAGCCTGTGACCTTTGAAACAAGAGGTCCAATAGAAGTTATCGGCCCTAAAACCGTGTCACTTCAAGGAGGCCGGGGCGGTGTATTTGTAAAAACAGTAGGAGCGCCTAAAGAAAAAGAAATGGCTCTTTTAAGAGTATCGGCAGTAAAGACACCGTCAGTAGAAGTCGCATTTACCGTGGAGGCTTAATATGATTTACGAATTTGATAAAAGCTTTATTTTAAGCACCAAAAACACTTCATATATGTTTAGAGTCAATCCGGAAGGAGTGCTTGAGCACCTTCATTACGGTGGCCTTACATCAGCTTGTGAAGAGGTAAGCAAAGATACCTTCAGAGCCTGCTCTGAAAAAGTAAGCCATATGAAGGGAAACACCATTGCTTACACAAAAGGCTCCCTCACACAGCCTGAAGACCAGATGCTTGAGGTTTCTTCCTTAGGTAAAGGCGATTACAGAGAGCCTTTAATAGAGCTTGAATATGAAGACGGTTCAAGGACAAGCGACTTTGTTTATGACAGTCATGAGCTTTTTAAAAGCATTAAGGGGATGAACACGCTTCCTTTTGCTTATGCAGATGATGCTGATGAAAACATTGTTTTAAAGGTTACTTTAAAAGAAAAGAACAAAGGTGTTTACCTTGATTTATACTACACAGTATTTGAAGATTGTAACGTAATCACGAAGCGAACGGTCGTTAGGAATGCTTCAGAAGAAAAGGTTACAATCTATAGAGCCTTAAGTATGATGCTTGACCTTGATGAAAAGGGCTTTACAGTAACTACTTTTGGCGGGTCCTGGGCAAGAGAAATGTCTAAAACAGACACACCTTTATCCCACGGAACCTTTGTAAATTCAACAAATTGCGGTGTTTCTTCAAGCAGAAACAACCCATTTGTAATGTTATCTAGGCCCGATACAAGCGAAGCTTACGGAGAAGTTTACGGCTTTAACCTAATCTACTCCGGAAACCACTATGAAGCTGCTTGCGTCAGTGCTTTTGATAAAACCCGATTTGTAACAGGCATAAATCCCGAAGGATTTAAGTGGACGCTTGAAAAGGGAGAGGAATTTGAAACTCCCGAAGCCGTTCTTTCATTTACAAAGAACGGATTTAGCGCTCTTTCAAAGAATATGCATGATTTTGTAAGAGAGCACATAGTAAAAGGGACTTATAAATATAAAACGCGTCCGATTTTGCTTAATTCCTGGGAGGCAGCTTACTTTAAAATCAATGAAAGCAAGTTGCTTAGCCTTGCAAAGAAGGGTAAAGAAGCAGGCATCGAACTCTTTGTAATGGACGATGGCTGGTTTAAAGGAAGAAACGATGACACCTCTTCACTTGGAGACTGGGTTGTCGATACAAAGAAACTTCCGCAGGGTGTAGAGCACCTTGCAAAGAAAGTTCATGAACTTGGCATGGACTTTGGTATCTGGGTGGAGCCTGAAATGATCAATGAAGACAGTGATTTGTACAGAGCTCATCCCGAATATGCCATGGCAATTCCCGGTAGAGAAAACTCTCTTGGAAGAAACCAGATGATCTTAGATTTAACCAACGAAGAGGTTATTAACTATGTAATCGATTCTATGAGAAAGGTTTTCTCCATAGAGGGAGTAAACTACGTTAAGTGGGATATGAACAGAACCTTCTCTGATATCTATTCAAAGGTTTTGGATAAAGAAAGACAGGCAGAAACACTTCACAGATATTACATAGGACTCTATCGAGTGTTAGGTACATTGATGAAAGAATTCCCTCATATTCTTTTTGAAGGATGTGCTTCCGGCGGAAACCGCTTTGACCTTGGTATGCTTTCATACTTCCCGCAGATTTGGGGAAGCGATGATACAGACGCTCATCAAAGATGCGAGATTCAGACAGGATACAGCTACGGCTATCCTCTGTCCACGGTTGGCGCTCACGTAAGTGCCTGCCCTAACCATCAGACCCTTCGTAACACTCCTATAGAGACAAGATTTAACGTTGCGGCCTTCGGTGTGTTGGGTTATGAGCTTAACCTTTGCGAACTTTCTAAAGAAGACTTTGATAAGGTTACATCCCAGGTTGCTTCTTACAAGGAATGGAGAGATGTCTTCTTTAGCGGAGACTTCTACCGAACGGGCGATAGACAGTGGACCGTTGTTTCTAAAGATAAAAAGCGCGCCGTATCAATGGTGTGGGAAGACCTTTGTAAGCCCAATTCTTTCTACAAAAAGTTAAGGACTACAGGGTTAGACGATGAAACCACTTATCACATCTATAACGTTTCTTTAAAGCATAACTTAATGCAGTTTGGATCTTTGGTTAACATGGTTGCGCCCATTCATGTAAAGCAGGATTCTATCCTTCATAAAACCATTGCCCGTTTTGTAAAGATGGATGGAGAAACGGAAGATTATATCTTAAAGGGAGAGACCCTAAATAACGCAGGCATTAAGTTAGCCCAGGCCTTCGGAGGCACCGGCTTTGACGGAGAGACAAGGCTCTTCCAGGATTTTGCCTCAAGAATGTATTTTATCGAAGCAATCGATTAGTATAGCAAAAACTAAAAACGGAGGAATTATTATGAACACCAAACAGGAAAAGAAAAACCTTCTCTTTTATCCCTTGGGAACAGTGGGAAGAGATATGGTTTACGCTCTTTTCACAAACTACGTAATGCTCTTTATTCTCTACACAAAGCAGCTTACCCACGGACAGCTTGCCGCAATCACAGCAATTATGGTGGCAGCAAGAGTATTTGATGCCCTTAACGATCCTATCATGGGTAACATCATTGAAAAAACAAGAAGTAAGTACGGTAAATTTAAGCCATGGCTCCTAAGCGGTATCTTACTTACAAGCGTAGTTATTTACCTTGTGTTTAACACAAATTTGGAGGGAAACAGCTTCATCGTTTTCTTTGGAGTTATCTACTTTAGCTATTCAATCGCATATACAATGCACGACATTTCTTACTGGGGAATGATTCCTGCGCTTTCAAAAGACGGCGATATGAGAAACAAGCTTACTGCTCGTGCTACACTTTTTGCAGGTATCGGAGGCATTCTTGCAGGTATCTGCATCCCTATGTTTACCGCAGGTTCCATGGCTCTTGGCGGAAACTCAAAGACAGCATACGGACGTATCGCTTTAATCATCGCAGTGCTTGCTCCTTTGTTTATTTTATTTACACTTTTTGGAGCCAAAGAAAACAGAAGCGATATGGATACACCTGCTCCAAAGGTTAGCTTTAAAAAGATTATTAAGACAATCGGCGGAAACGACCAGCTTGTATGGATGGCAGTTATTTTCTTGATTCAGCAGATTGGTAACGGTATCGTGCTTGCAGGTGCAGGCCCTAACTATATCTACTTTGAATTCGGATATGAAGGAGGCCTTTACTCAACCTTCTCAACAGTAGGTATGGTGGCA
>JAEEXG010000006.1 GCA_016291405.1 Lachnospiraceae bacterium | reverse complement strand
TTGTAAGCCTTGGATTTGAAGTTGTAAGACCCGGCGGAACATTTTACATTTTCCCGAAGGCTTTGGAAGAGGATTCGGTTTCTTTTTGCAAGAAAGCACTTAAGTATGACTTAATACTTGTGCCCGCAGATTCCTTCGGTTGCCCCGGATACTTTAGAATGGCATATTGCATAGACACAGAAAAAGTAAAGCGTTCATTAAATGCTTTAAGAGAATTTGTAAACAAAGAATATAAATAATAGTTTTAAACGGAGAGGGGAAATTATGTTTGAAGCAGGATTGGTGCTTGAAGGTGGAGGCATGAAAGGTGTCTTCACCGCAGGCGTTTTGGATTTCTTTTTGGATAAGGGAATCGAATTTAGAAATATTTACGGAGTGTCCGCGGGGGCATGCACGATGTCTAGCTATGTGTCAAAGCAAAGAGGCCGTGCACTTGAAACCATGACGGATTATCTTGGAAGCAAGCGCTATATGGGAGCCTACAGCTTACTAACAACGGGAGATATTTTCGGCGTAGATTTTAGCTATGACCTTGTGCCAAATTATCTTAACCCATTTGACTATGAAACCTTTAAAAAATATGAAGGAAACGCATACGCCGTTGTTACAAATATTGTTACCGGTGAAGCCGAATACATTAAATTAAAGGACATGGAAACGGATGTTGAGTATGTAAGAGCATCAAGCTCACTTCCTCTTGTTTCAAGGAATGTGGAAATTAACGGAAACAAGTATCTTGACGGTGGCATGGCAGACTCAATTCCTATTAGAAAAAGCGAAGCCGACGGAAATGTTAAAAACATTGTTGTAATGACTAAGCCTGTAGGATACAGAAGAGAAAAAGAAAAAGCTTTGGCAGCCTTTAAGGCAAGGTATATTAAGTATCCAAAAGTTTATGAGCTTATGAAGAACAGGCACATCGTTTATAACGAGACTGTTGATTATATTGAAAAGAAGGCAAGTGAAAAGAAACTGATTCTTTTAAGGCCTCTTGACGATATTTACATCGACAGACTTGAAAAGGATTCAGACAAACTTACGGCTCTTTATAACGAAGGATATAAAGAAGCGGAAAAAAGATATGATGAGATAATTGAATACTTAAATAAGTAAAAAAACCATGAGCAAAAGAAAAAATCTTTTGCTCTTTTTCTTTATTATTTTTTTATATTTTATACCTTCTTTATTTGTTGACTTTTTCCAATAGGGGGTATATTGTACTAATAGAGTTTAGCACTCGTATAAAGAGAGTGCTAACAAAACCCGGTAACCGTGCTTTACAAGAGAGTGTGATCAAGTGGAACTTGACGAAAGAAAAATAAAGATTTTACAGGCGGTTGTTAGAAATTATTTAGAGACGGGAGAGCCCGTAGGCAGCCGTACCATTTCAAAGTACACAGATTTAAACTTAAGCTCGGCAACGATTCGTAATGAGATGGCGGATCTTGAAGAAATGGGTTACATCATTCAGCCCCACACTTCAGCCGGACGTATTCCTTCTGATAAAGGCTACAGATTATATGTAGACAAGATGATGGAGGAAAAAGAAAAAGAAGTTGAAGATATGAAGGAGCTTTTGCTTGAAAAGGAAGATAAGATCGATAACCTTTTAAAGCAGGTTGCAAAAGTTTTGGCGGTTAACACAAACTACGCCACAATGATAAGCGCTCCTCAGTATAACAGAAACAAACTTAAGTTTATCCAGTTATCAAGAGTCGATGAAAACCAGCTTTTGGCAGTAATCGTTACAGAAGGAAACGTGATTAAAAATCACATCATTCCCACAAACGAAAACCTGGATGATGAAACACTTCTTAAGTTAAATATTTTGCTTAACACAAACCTTAACGGATTAAGCATAGAAGAAATCAATCTTGCAATGATTTCTTCATTAAAAAAGATGGCAGGTGTTCATTCCGAACTTGTTGCGGATGTTATCGATGCGGTAGCGGAAGCCATTCATTCGGATGAAGATTTGGAAATATATACAAGCGGTGCAAACAACATTTTAAAATATCCCGAACTTGCGGATAAAGATCACGCAGTAGAGCTTTTACATACATTTGAAGAAAAAGAACCGCTTAATGAACTTGCACTTACTAATCTTACCGGAGACAATACCGGCATACAGGTTTATATAGGTGATGAAAGCCCAATAGAAAGTTTGAAGGATTGCAGCGTTGTAACAGCAACTTACGAGCTTGATGAAGGCCTTAAGGGAACAATCGGAATCGTTGGCCCTAAGCGAATGGACTACGACAAGGTTGTTGGAACCTTAAAAAATCTAATGAATCAATTAGATTCTTTATATAAGAAAGGATGAGCAATTTGGCAGAAGAGAAGAAGGACCTCTCACAGGAAGAACTTGAAAAAGAGTCTTGTGAAGAAGTAAAGGATAATCCCGAAGAGAAGGCCGAATGTGAAGACAAGGAGCCCTCTGAGGATAAGAAAGACAAAAAGAAAAACAAAGCGGATAAGAAGGTTGAAGAGCTAAAAGAAAAGATCAAAGACCTTGAAGATAAAAACATAAGGCAGATAGCAGAGTTTCAAAACTTCAGAAACCGTACGGAAAAAGAAAAATCCCAGATGTTTGACATGGGAGCAAAGAACGTAATAGAGAAAATTCTACCGGTAGTTGATAACTTCGAAAGAGGTTTGGCTTCTTTATCCGAAGAAGAAAAAACATCTTCTTTCGCAGACGGTATGAACAAGATATATAAACAGCTTATGACAGAGCTTGATAATCTTGGTGTTAAAGCAATCGATGCTAAGGGAAAAGAATTTAATCCCGATCTCCACAATGCGGTAATGCAGGTGGAAAGCGATGAGCTTGAAAGCGGAATCGTGGCAGAGGAATTGCAAAAAGGGTATACATATCACGACACCGTAGTAAGACACAGTATGGTGTCCGTCGTATCATAAAGAGTTAACTTTAGGAGGAAATAGATATGAGCAAAATTATTGGTATCGACTTAGGTACAACAAACAGCTGTGTAGCTGTTATGGAAGGTGGTAAGCCCACCGTTATCGCAAACACAGAAGGAGCACGTACCACACCTTCAGTTGTTGCATTCACAAAGACAGGAGAACGTTTGGTAGGTGAACCTGCAAAGCGTCAGGCTGTAACAAATGCAGAAAAGACTATCTCTTCAATCAAGAGAGATATGGGTACAGATAGAGGTCGTAAGATTGACGATAAGTACTACTCACCTCAGCAGATTTCAGCAATGATCTTACAGAAACTTAAAGCAGATGCAGAAAGCTACTTGGGAGAAAAGGTAACGGAAGCTGTTATCACAGTTCCTGCATACTTTAACGACTCTCAGCGTCAGGCAACAAAGGATGCAGGTAAGATTGCAGGCCTTGAAGTAAAGCGTATCATCAACGAGCCTACAGCAGCTGCATTGGCATACGGCTTGGACAGTGAAAAAGAACAAAAGATCATGGTATACGACCTTGGCGGCGGTACATTCGATGTATCAATCATTGATATAGGCGAAGGCGTTATCGAGGTTTTAGCTACAAACGGTGATACACACCTTGGTGGTGATGACTTTGATGCTAAGATTACAGACTGGATGCTTTCAGAGTTTAAGAAGGCAGAAGGTATCGATCTTTCAAACGATAAGATGGCACTTCAGAGATTAAAGGAAGCAGCAGAAAAGGCTAAGAAGGAACTTTCTTCAGCAACCACAACAAACATTAACCTTCCTTTCATCACAGCTACATCAGAAGGTCCCAAGCACTTTGATATGAACTTAACCAGAGCTAAGTTTGATGAACTTACTCATGATTTGGTAGAAAGAACAGCAATCCCTGTACAGAACGCATTGAAGGATGCAGGTCTTACAGCTTCTGATTTAGGTAAAGTATTATTGGTAGGTGGTTCAACACGTATCCCTGCCGTACAGGATAAGGTTAGACAGTTAACAGGTCAGGAACCTTCTAAGTCACTTAACCCCGATGAATGTGTTGCAATCGGTGCATCAATTCAGGGTGGTAAGCTTGCAGGTGATGCAGGTGCCGGCGAAATCCTTCTTTTGGATGTAACACCCCTTTCACTTTCAATCGAAACAATGGGTGGTATCGCTACAAGACTTATTGAAAGAAATACAACCATTCCTACAAAGAAGAGCCAGATCTTCTCAACAGCTGCAGATAACCAGACAGCAGTTGATATTAACGTAGTTCAGGGTGAAAGACAGTTCGCTCGTGACAATAAGTCACTCGGACAGTTCAGACTCGATGGTATCCCTCCGGCAATGAGAGGTGTTCCTCAGATCGAAGTTACATTTGATATTGATGCTAACGGTATCGTTAACGTATCAGCTAAGGACCTTGGAACAGGTAAGGAACAGCACATCACAATTACCGCAGGTTCTTCAATGAGCGATGAAGATATCGAAAAGGCAGTTAAGGAAGCTCAGGAATTTGAAGCTCAGGATAAGAAGAGAAAAGAAGCTATCGATACACGTAACGAAGCTGATTCCTTCGTATTCCAGACAGAAAAGGCTATCCAGGATGTAGGCGATAAGGTTGATGCATCACAGAAAGAAGCCGTTGAAGCTGACCTTAAGGCTTTGAAGGATTTACTTGAAAGCACAAAGGATCAGGAACTTTCAGACAGCCAGATTTCAGACATCAAGGCAGCTAAAGAAAAACTTATGACTTCCGCACAGTCATTATTTGCAAAGGTTTATGAACAGAGCCAGGGCGCAGCACAGGGTGCTCAGGGTGCAGGTCCCGACATGGGTCAGGCAAATTATCAGGAAGCTCCCAACCAGGGCGGCGCTGATGACAACGTAGTTGACGGAGACTACAGAGAAGTATAATTAAGAAGCTAAAGAGGGGCGGGAGTAGTCTCGCCCCACTTTTGGAGTTTAAACATGGCACAAAAACGAGATTATTATGAAGTACTCGGAGTTGACAAGAATGCAGACGCCGATACTCTTAAAAAAGCATATAGAAAGATTGCCAAAGAAAACCACCCCGATGTAAAGCCGGGAGATAAGAAAGCCGAGGCAATATTTAAAGAGGCATCTGAGGCCTATGCCGTATTAAGCGATCCTGAAAAGCGTAAACAGTATGATCAATTTGGCCATTCTGCATTTGACGGAAGCGCAGGTGCCGGTGGATTTGGCGGCTTTGACTTTAGCGGAGCCGATTTCGGAGATATATTCTCAGATATTTTCGGCGATTTCTTCGGAGGTTCCAGAGGAAGAAGCTCTGCAAGAGGAAACAGTCCAAGACAAGGCGCCAATTTACGTACCACAATTCGTATTTCATTCCTTGAAGCAGTATTTGGCGTTGAGAAAGAAATCGAACTTAATTTAAAGGATGAATGTCCTACCTGTCACGGAACAGGAGCAAAGCCGGGCACTAAGCCCGAGACTTGTCCTAAGTGTGGCGGTAAAGGTCAGGTGGTTTATACATCACAATCTTTCTTTGGTACGGTAAGAAACGTACAGACTTGTCCCGATTGTAGAGGAACAGGTAAGATAGTTAAAGAAAAATGTCCTGATTGCGGCGGAACAGGATATGTTACAAACAAGAAGAAAATTGCTGTAAGCATTCCCGCGGGAATCGATAACGGACAGTGTGTAAGAATCGGAGGTATCGGAGAGCCCGGTACTAACGGAGGCCCCAGAGGTGACTTGCTTGTTGAAGTAATTGTTCAAGACCATCCTATCTTCAGACGTCAGGATGTAAACATTTACTCAAGCGTTCCGATTTCTTATGCTATAGCTGCTCTTGGTGGAGAGGTATTGATAGATACAGTCGATGGAAGAGTGGCATACGAAGTTAAGCCCGGCACTCAGACTGATACAAGAGTAAGGCTTAAAGGTAAAGGTGTTCCGTCATTAAGATACTCGGATACCAGAGGCGACCATTATGTAACACTTGTGGTTCAGACTCCCGAAAAGCTTTCTCATGAAGCAAAAGAACTTCTTAAACAGTTTGATGCTTTGACAGGAGATTCCCTTAACGCATCCAAGAATTCGGCAGAATCATCAACGGATGATAAGAAGAAAAAATTCTGGAAATAACTCAGATTTGTAAAACTAAAACTCGGTTGCATCATATGTCTTGACGCAACCGAGTTTCTTTGATAAATTAGCAGGTGCTATGAAGAAATATTTTGGTGATAAAAAGTTTTATAAAATGGTAATGGCTGTGGCAATTCCCATAGTCATTCAGACGGCAATTTCAAACTTTGTAAACTTGCTTGATAACATTATGGTGGGACAGGTCGGAACCGAGCAAATGTCCGGCGTTGCCATAGTTAATCAGCTTATATTTGTTTACAACCTTGCGATATTCGGAGCAATTTCAGGCCCCGGTATTTTTACTGCTCAGTATGTGGGGCAGAAAAATGATCAAGGCGTAAGATACACCGTAAGATTTAAACTGATTTTATCTTTGGTAATATCAATCGGAGCTATCCTTTTATTCACATTCTTTGACAATACATTGATAGGATGGTTTTTACATGATAACGGTGACGGACTTGATTTGATGGCTACACTTGGCTATGCAAAGTCTTACTTAAAGGTAATGCTTGTAGGCCTTCTTCCCTTTGCCTTAACCAATTCCTATGCCGGAACATTAAGAGAATCAGGTGAAACCAAGGTTCCTATGTATGCGGGACTTACCGCGGTATTTGTAAACCTTGTTTTAAACTACATTTTCATTTTCGGTAAGCTTGGCATACCTGCAATGGGAGTTGTGGGTGCTGCGGTAGCTACGGTTATTTCAAGATACGTTGAACTTTTAATTGTTATGGTGTGGACTCATACTCACAAAGAAAGAGCCGCATTTGCAGTGGGACTTTACAAAGGTTTCTTTATACCCGGAGATTTGTGCTGGAAGATTATAAAGACAGGAAGCCCTCTTTTCTTAAACGAGTTTTTGTGGTCACTTGGAATGTCTGCAATCACACAGTGCTATTCCACAAGAGGCCTTCAGGTAATTGCAGCATTTAACATTTCAAATACAATTTCAAACCTGTTTAACGTAGTGCTTATCTCCATGGGTAACGTGGTAGCTATTATAATAGGTCAGATTTTAGGTTCGGGAGACACAAAGGAAGTTGTAGATACAGACAGAAAGCTTATTACACTTGCTGTTTTGGCATCCGCTGCCATGGCACTCTTACTCATGGTTTTGGCTCCTCTCTTCCCTAAGTTTTATAACACAACGGATGATATAAGAAACCTTTCTGTTGAACTAATGCGTACGGTGGCAATATTCTTCCCTATGCATGCGTTCTTAAATGCAGCCTACTTTACGTTAAGATCAGGAGGAAAAACCTTTATCACATTCTTGTTTGACTCAGCCTTCCTTTGGGTAGTAAGCTGGCCCGTAGCATATGTGTTAAGCAGATTCACTTCAATTACCATTATTCCTTTATATGCGATTGTATTATCAGTCGAAGTAATAAAGGTGGTTTTGGGAGCAATTTTATTAAAGAAAAGAATCTGGATTCAGGACTTGGTTGCTTAATAAAATCCTAAATAGTACAGACACTTAAAGCCTTGGTGACCCAAGGCTTTTTATGTTATAATTTCGCTTATATAAGGAGAGATACATGATTACATTTAAGTGTTCAAATTGCGGTGGAGAGATGACAATTTCTCATACCGGAGAGCTTATGTGTCCTTATTGCGGAAGCAAGCAGAATTTTAGCGATAAAGAGCTTGAAGGTTATAAAGTCTTCAGACAGAGAATGCTTGAATATCTTGTTGCCGTTTCAGAGGATAAGGCTAAGGCTTCGGATTATGATTATCTTTGGAATGCTGCTGATTCTATAACATTTGTTACAGAAGACGGGGATGACATAAGAGTCAGATACATTTATACAAGCGATTTTGATGGTGTGAAGATGTATGTGGCCAAAGAAAGCGTTATCTATGTTTTCCCGAAGGATAAATCAAGTTATCTTGAAAAGGCACTTTCTAACATCAGAAAGATTTCTTTCCCCCAGGCTGACATGAAGGTTTTAAATAAGTGCATTCCTCAGGGAAAGGGAACGTACAGACTTGTTGACGGAAGTATGCTTTTTGCAGTTGTAAAGGATGAGGGCCTCTTCCCGGTTCCACTTTTTGGAAATCTAGCATGGGAAGATGTAGCATGGATAGTTTCAAGGCTTGAGAATATAGCATGTTTGCTTGAATATAATGATGTGGTGCATGGTGGCATAAATCAGGAGACCATATTTATCAATCCTAAAACCCATGAAGCGGCGCTTCTTGGTGGCTGGTGGAAAATGAGCAATATGTCTGCCTACAATAGGTCATCTGACTTAAAGGATATTAGATCTACAGCAAAGAAACTCATAGGAAATGTATTTAATGATATACCTCCTATGTTTAAAGATTTCATTTCACGGGTTCCGATTAATGATGCATTCAAAGATTTTGAACATTGGGATGAAGTAATAGAGAAAGGCCTCGGAGGTAGGCATTTTCATAAATTTGGAGAATAAAGGAGTACATTATGGGATTTGGTAGTTACAGAAGCTCTGACTGGAGCAAGTTAAAGGCAAGTGCAAAGATTACGGATACATCCGATGTTTCGCAGATTTTTAAAAGCAGATCCATGGAGGAGCGCTTTGACCCTAAGTTTATTGATGTAAGAGAATCAATGGATTCTGAAGAGCACCCTAATTCAACACCCGTTATCATCGGTCTTGATACAACAGGTTCCATGGGATATTTGTCAGAAGAAATTGCTAAAAACGGACTTAACGAAACAATGCTTAAGATATATGCAAGCAAGCCCATCGACGATCCTCAGCTTATGTTTGCTGCAATCGGAGATGTTACCGACAGAGCACCTTTGCAGGTTACACAGTTTGAATCTGATATAAGAATTGCCGAGCAGCTTTTTGCATTATGGCTTGAAGGAAACGGCGGAGACTCTCCGGAAGACTTTGAACTTTTATGGTATTTTGCTGACAAGCACACCAGAATCGATTCCTTTGAAAAGCATGAAAAGAAAGGCTTTCTTTTTACCATAGGTGATGCCGATGTACATAAGGATGTAAAGGGCGCCTATATTGCGAACATATTTAAAGATGATGCAGTGGGATATACTTCTAAGGAGCTTTTTGAGATGGCTTCAAAGAAGTATCACGTATTCCATATACATTTAAATAACAACGGACTTGTGCCCGTAAATCTTTCTTCCATAATGGGCGGAAAAGTTGCGGTAATTCCTAAGTCAAGCGTAAGTGCAATTCCTGAGGTTATCATTTCTATTATGCAGCTTGCAAACGGTGAAGATAAGAAAACGGTTCTTTCACAGTGGTCTGACATTGCACGCCCTGTGGTTGAAGCAGCTGTAAAGAATATGAATTTTAAAGAAGGAAAGAAAGGTCTTTTCTTTTGAGTAAGACAGAGTTTAAGGCAGTAATAGGAAAAAATTTCGGAGATGAAGGTAAAGGTCTTGCCACAGATTTTTTGTGCCGTAAAGGGGCAAAAAATCTTGTGGTGAGGGCTAACGGAGGCGCTCAGTCGGGTCACACTGTGGAGACTAAGACTAAGCGCTTTGTTTTTCATGAGCTTTCATCGGGTTCTTTTAAAGGAGCTGACACTTACTGGGCAGATACCTATCATCCCGATTTATATAAGTTACCTGAAGAAGTAGATGACTTTAAAGCGGTTGCAGTTTTTTTTCCAAGGATTTTTTCTCATAAAGATGCAGGAATTACAACCATTCTGGATGTCATACTTAATATGGCTTTTGAAAAAGCAAGAGGAGACAATCGGCATGGAAGCTGCGCAATGGGAATCTATGAAACCGACTTAAGGGAAAGGGCCGGATATAAAATATCTGTAGGTGAGATTCCTTCTCTTGGAGTAAAGGGTTTAACCGATAAACTTTTTAAGATAAGAGAAACTTACATTCCAAAAAGAATTGAAGAAGAAAAAATGCCTTCCGGAATTTTAAAAGAATACTCTGACTTACTTAATGATAAAAACGTAATCATAAATTTTGCGGATGAAGTTTTTAAAAACCTTAAGCTTATAGAAGTAGTTGAAAACGAGAAAACGTTTTTTAGTAAATACGATAACGTGATATTTGAAAACGGCCAGGGATTATTGTTAGATTCCGAATGTGAAAGGTTTTATCCAAATGTATCGGGATCAAGAACAGGGCTTACAAATATTTCAAAGATATTATCAAGGAATAATTTAAAGCTTAGCGAAGCAGTGTATGTATCAAGAAGCTACGTAACCCGTCACGGCGCGGGATTTTTGCCTTCGGAATGTGAACCAAATGAGATACCTGGCTTACTTAAAGATAATACAAATCTTCCAAATGAATGGCAGGGAAGCCTTCGGTATGCATTTCACGAATCAATAGATGAATTTATTAAACCTGTGGAAGAAGATTTAAAAGAGCTAGATTATAGACCGAAAGTAAGCCTGCTCTTAACGCATCTTAATGAGAGTAAAGACACTGTCTTAATAAAAGGCGGAAGCTTAAATGTAGATGAGTTTACTAGTCAAAAAGAAATTATAAAGACTTTTGACAAAGTATATTTGTCAAAGGATAGATATGCTCAAAATATAAAAGGGTAGGTTTAAACCTACCCTTTATCTAACATCATCATTAAATTGCTTAAAACTACCATTCCCGCAGTTTCTGTGCGAAGAATTCTTTTTCCCAAAGTAATTATTTCAAAGCCTGAATCTTTTGCTTTCTGAATTTCCGTTTGCTCAAATCCGCCTTCAGGACCTATAAAGATTGCTACAGAGTCTCCGGGTTTAACTAAATTAAAAAGTTCATGGGTGCGGGTCATACCGTCTGCCATTTCGTAGGGCACCCACTTGTGTGTACACTCATTAGCATGTGCAATCGCTTCACCAAAGGTCATGGGCTTTGTGATTTCGGGTATTACGGTACGCTTTGATTGCTTGGCCGCAGCTTCTGAAATTGCCTGCCATCTTGCAATCTTAGAATCAGCTTTCTTTGGATCAAGCTTCATGACGCAACGTTTCATTTCAACAGGAATGACTTCGAATGCTCCAAGCTCAACCGCCTTTTGGATTATAAGCTCCATCTTATCGGATTTTGGTAAACCCTGATAGAGATATATCTTACAAGGAAGCTCCGTTCCTTCTTTAATAAAGGCAAGCTCACAAGTAATGGCTTCATCGGATAGTTCTCTCACAATGCAACGGTATTCGGCATCTGATTCATTGGTACTTACAGAAATCTCTTCTCCGGGCTTCATGCGAAGAACGTTCTTTATATGATTTACGTCTTTGCCTGTTATTGTGATGGTTTTATCCACAATAGCTTCAGGCGAAACAAAGAAATGATACATACGTCACCTTTCTAAAATAATATTCACCTAATATGATAGTATAGAGGCTATTAAAAATAAAGAAATATTTCCTGAGGGAAGCTGTTTAAAACCCTGGCCGAATGTGCAAAAACCTTGACGAAATGCGCCAATATGTGGATAATGTGCTATGGTATTTATTTATGAATTGATTTATAGTAAAGTACAGGGCAATTTTTGAGTTAGATTAAGGATAAAAATATGAAGTGGGTCAAATATAGAATTAAGACAACTACAGAGGCTGAAGATATTGTTATCAGCAGTCTTTACGATATCGGACTTGACGGAGCTCAGATTGAAGACAAGATTCCTCTTACCACCATGGAAAAGGAGCAGATGTTTGTTGACATCCTTCCCGAAACTGAGGCCGACGACGGAATTGCTTACTTAAACTTTTTTGTTGAAGAGGGCGAAGACGGAAAGTTACTCCTTGATGACAGAAGTAAGGAAGTAAAGAAAAACGTAGGCGAAGACTTATCCTATTCTTTATACACAGATGATGGCGCGGAAAAGATAGTTTGGGAAAAGAACGAACTCTTGGAAGCCATAAAAGAAACTCTGGAAGAGATTAAAGAGTGGATGGATATAGGTGAAGGAACGGTTGAAATAGATACAACCGAAGATATCGACTGGCTTAACAATTGGAAGAATTACTTCCATCAGTTTGTAATAGAAGATCTTCTTATCACTCCCTCATGGGAAGAAATAAAAGAAGAAGATAAAGATAAAAAGGTTCTTCATATCGATCCCGGTACTGCATTTGGAACCGGTATGCATGAAACCACTCAGCTTTGCATAAAAGCTTTAAAAAAGCATATTCATGATGGCGATAAGATTTTAGACGTAGGAACCGGAAGCGGTATCCTTGGAATCATCGGACTTTTATACGGAGCGGGCCACGTTGTGGGAACGGATTTAGATCCTTGCGCCGAGCCTGCGGTAGCTGAAAACCTTGAAATGAACGGATTATCCTTAGATAAGTTTGATTTTATTTTAGGTAATCTTATTACGGAAGAGGAAGTTCAGAAAAAAGTCGGAACAGGATATGACATTGTGTTTGCCAATATCCTTGCGGAAGTTTTGGTGCCCTTAATGCCTGCAGCCGCAAAAGCAGTTAAAGAAGGCGGCGTGGTGATTACATCAGGCATCTTAAAAGAAAAGAGCCAAATGGTTGCAGATGCTATGGTTAAAGAAGGACTTACGATTCTTAGTATAGATACCCAGGGTGAGTGGGCGTCGGTTACAGCTAAAAGATAGTTCTTTTGGAGATTTAAGTTAAATGGAAAAAACAGAAATATATCTTGATAACTCGGCTACCACAAGGGTGTACCCGGAAGTAGCAAACCTTATGTGTAAAATCATGACTGAGGATTACGGAAATCCTTCAAGCATGCACACAAAAGGGGTGGAAGCCGAAAAATACGTGCTTGAAGCCTACAAGACTATTGCTGATGTATTAAAGGTAAAAGAAAAAGAAATCGTTTTTACTTCAGGTGGAACAGAGTCTGACAACCTTGCTTTAATCGGCGCAGCTATGGCAAATAAAAGAGCAGGAATGCATATCATCACCACAAAGGTTGAGCATCCCGCTATTTTAAATACTGTTGCATATTTAAAAGATGAAGGCTTTGAAATCGATTATCTTAGTGTAGATAAATTCGGCCGTATTTCAATTGATGAGTTAAAAGGAAAGTTAAGAAAAGACACCATAATAGTGTCTATAATGCATACAAACAACGAAGTTGGTTCTTTAATGCCCTTAGAGGAAGCGGGAAAGCTTATAAAGTCAGTTAACCCTGCCTGCCTTTTCCATGTAGATGCCGTTCAAGGATTCGGAAAAGCAGTTATGCCCATTAAGAGCGCAAACATCGATATGTTATCCTTTAGCGGCCACAAGATTCACGGCCCTAAGGGAATCGGCGTTTTGTATGTAAACGAGAAAGTTAAGATTAAGCCTATTTCTTACGGCGGAGGTCAGCAAAAGGGACTTAGAAACGGTACCTTAAATGTTCCCGGTATTGCGGGAATCGGCCTTGCCGCAAAAATGATAAGTGATAACCTTTCAGAAAAAAGAGAAAAGCTTTATGAATTAAAGAGTTTCTTTTTACAGGAAATAAGTAAGGTTGATAAGGTAAGCATTAACGGTTGTAAGAAAGATGAAAACGGTGAGTTTCTTGTAAAAGAAACCGCGCCTCATATTATTAACATATCCGTCAAGGGCTTAAGAAGCGAAGTTATGCTTCATGCTTTGGAAGAAAAGAACATTTATGTATCTGCGGGAAGCGCATGTTCTTCTCACAGTAAAAAGGAATCTTCCACTCTTAAAGCAATGGGTGCAACCCCTGATGAAACAGACGGAGCTTTAAGAATCAGCATGTCGGAATTTACGACTAAGAAAGAATTGGAAACATTAATTGTGGAACTTAAGGCCGTAATTGAAAAGTACGGCAGATTTATAAGGAAGTAGAGATGTTTAGTTCATTTATAATTAAGTACGCTGAAATCGGCGTAAAAGGAAAAAACAGATACGTGTTTGAGGATGCGCTTGTTAATCAGATTAAGTATTCTCTTATGGGAAGTGGAACAACTTATAAAGTGTCAAAGACTCCCGGAAGAATATTTGTTGATTTTGAAGGCGAATTTGACTTTGATGATGTAATCGAAAGATTTAAGCATGTCTTTGGTATAAGCGGAATTTGCCCCATGGTAAGAGTGGACAATAAAGCTCCCGAAGAACTTTATAAAGATGTTATCGAATATTTTGACAAGGTTTATCCCGATAAAAAGAAGACCTTCAAGGTTAAGGCAAGACGTGCAAACAAGGGATACCCCATGGATTCAATGGAATTAAACGCTGAAATCGGCGGACAGCTTCTTGATGCCTTCCCTGAACTTACAGTTGACGTTCATGATCCTGAAATAGAACTCGTAGTTGAAGTAAGAGATAAGATTTATATCTATTCAGAGACAATTCCCGGCCCCGGAGGAATGCCTGTAGGAACAAACGGAAAGGCTATGCTTTTATTGTCGGGCGGAATCGATTCTCCTGTTGCCGGATATATGATTTCAAAGCGCGGTGTTAAAATTGATGCCGTTTATTTCCATGCGCCTCCGTATACAAGTGAGAGAGCAAAGCAGAAGGTTGTGGACCTTGCAAGATACGTATCAAAGTATAGCGGCCCCATCAATCTTCATGTAATTAACTTTACTGACATTCAGTTATACATTTATGAAAAGTGCCCTCATGAAGAACTTACAATCATCATGAGAAGATACATGATGAAGATTGCTGAAATGATTGCAGAAGAAAGCGAATGCCAGGGCCTTATAACCGGTGAATCAATCGGACAGGTTGCAAGCCAGACAACACATTCATTACTTGTAACCAATGAAGTATGTAAGCTTCCTGTATTCAGACCTTTAATCGGATTTGATAAGGAAGACATCGTTGCTATTTCAAAGAAGATTGATACTTATGAAACCAGCATTCAGCCCTACGAAGATTGCTGCACAATTTTTGTGGCAAAACATCCTGTAACAAAACCTAATTTGGGAATTATAAAGAAGCATGAAGAAAACTTATCCGAAAAGATAGATGATATGGTTAAAGAAGCTCTTGATACAAGAGAAGTGCTCTTGATTAAAAGAGATAACTAATTTTAGGCAATAAAAAAAGTCGTTACCAAATGGATTACGACTTACCCAGGTTGAAGTATTTGTGAATTGTTAATAAGTTAAATGATTTTAAAAAATATGGGGCGTGGCGAACACGCCCCGTGTGTTACATATTAAAGCATGTAAGGCTTAAGAGTTTCAAGAACTTCTTCAGCTCCGCCTTCAGCGTGGATATTTAAATCGATGGGCTTAGAAAGATCTAAGCTGAAAATACCCATAATTGACTTTGCATCGATTACGTATCTTCCTGATACTAAATCAAAGTCATAATCGAACTTTGTGATGTCATTAACAAATGACTTAACCTTGTCGATTGAATTTAAAGAAATCTGAACTGTTTTCATGGTAACTATACCTCCTTAGTTGACTTCAACCTTCAACATTAATTCTAAAGACAACAATCGGCTTTGTCAATGATTAAGCTGTAACAAAAATATTGGAGAAAATGATGAAAAGCGTAGCATTTCATAACTTAGGATGCAAAGTAAATGACTATGAGACCGATATTATGCAACAAAAATTCGCAGAAAACGGTTTTAAAGTTGTACCATTTACCGATAAAGCTGACATTTATGTGATAAATACTTGCACAGTTACGAACATAGCAGACAGAAAAAGCAGGCAAATGCTGCATAGAGCCAAGGCTATGAACCCCGGAAGTATCGTTATAGCCGTAGGCTGTTATGTGCAAACTGACACTAAAAGAGTAATTGCAGATGAGGCTGTTGATATTGCTATAGGAAACAACCAAAAGGCAAATATCATAAACATTTTAAACGACTATCTTAAAGATAATTCCAAAAACAGCGCCGTTCTTGATATAAACGAGCCTAACATGGAATACGAAAGCATGATGCTTTCAAACACTGCAGAAAGAACCCGTGCTTACATTAAGATTCAGGACGGATGCAACCAGTTTTGCACCTATTGCCTCATTCCCTATGCAAGAGGAAGAGTAAGAAGCAGAGATAAGGAAGATATCCTTACTGAAATCAAGATACTTTGTGAAAAAGGATACAAAGAGTTTGTGCTTACAGGTATTCATGTAAGCTCCTACGGAATAACAACAGCAAACGATTTGTCTAAAAATAAACTTGCGGATCTTCTTGAAAGCATTCAGGAAATAGAAGAAGTAAAGAGAATCAGATTAAGTTCTTTGGAGCCAAGAGTTGTGACAGAGGATTTTGCAAAGAGAATATCGAAGCTTTCCAAGCTTTGCCCCCATTTTCATTTATCTCTTCAAAGCGGATGCGATGAAACACTTAAGCGTATGAACCGTCACTACACAAAAGAAGAGTACTTGGAAGGTGTTAAGCTTTTAAGAAAGTACTTTGACGATCCTGCAATCACAACGGATATTATCGTTGGTTTCCCGGGAGAAACAGAGGAAGAATTCAAAGAGTCCTATGACTTTGCAAAAGAGGTGGGCTTTTATGAAATGCACATCTTTAAATATTCAAAAAGAAAAGGTACTCCCGCAGAAAAGATCCCTAATCAGGTTTCAGACCAGGATAAGGATGAAAGAAGCGATAAGATGATTGCTCTTGGTGAAAAACTATCTAAAGAATTCAGGGAAAGACACATCGGTAAAGCTTCTGAAGTTCTCTATGAAGAGAGTAAAATGATTTCGGGAAAAGAATACCAAATCGGTCATACCCCCGAATACATTAAAGTAGCAAGGTTTACTGATGAAGATTTAAGGGATAAAATAGTAAAAGAAATACCGAAGGAGTTTTTAAAAGACGACATTTTATTGGTGTAGGAGAATATGGGGAAAAGAAAACAGATATTGTCTATAATAGCAGCTTTTTTTACTGCAACCGTATTTAGTTTAAGATTGGAGTTATACCAGGGAATTGATGAAAACAAGCTTCTTACCATATTTAATAAGCTTTATAATTCCTTTACTTCAAATGCTCTTTTAGAAATTGTAGCGGTTATCGGTTTGTTTTTCTTTTATGATAAATGGCTAAAAGAAGAAAAAGGATTTGATTTATTTACTGCCTTAGTAGCGGCGGTTATGTCATTTTCTTTTATCCTGGCCACATTTTATTCAAAGTATAATGCCTCGGATTACATGTGGGGTAATATATTTCAAATCGGTATGACAGTGGTGACACTGTTAGGATTTTCGCTATTTTTGTATGCTTTACTAAGAATGATTCTTTTAAGAGAATCAAAGGCTTTGCCGGGTGAAAAGGAATCATTTTTTAAAAAACATATTTTTATTGTATCGGCAGTAGTTATTTTTGCCTCATGGATGATTTGGGTTATCGGTAATTACCCCGGTTCCATAAATCCTGACAGTATATTACAGCTTCAGTATTTTAGAGGTGAAGAGCCCTGGAGCAATTGGCACCCGCCTCTTTCTTCGATTTTGATGGGCACATGCTTTACCCTTGGTAATAAAATAAAGGATGCAAACTTCGGTTTCTTTTTGTATTGCCTGCTTCAGACCATAACAGGTTCTTTGATATTTGCATATGCGCTAAAGAAGCTTAAAGATTTTGGAGTATCTTTAAAAGCGTTAGTGCTAACACTTGTATACTTTTCGATAGTGCCTATTTTTGGATGCTACGCACAGTGGTTTGAAAAAGATTTTCTTTATACCCAGGTAGTTGTTTTATTCCTTACATTTATGCTTAGCATCTACACAAAGAAAACCTGCGAAAAGAAGGACTTAATAGGCTTAACGGCTTCAGCGCTCCTTTGCGTATTTTTAAGAAATAACGGAATTTATGCGGTTATACCTTCAATAATTGCACTGCTTATTTGGATAAAGAAGGATGAAAAGAAACGAGTGTCGGTAGCCTTAATAACTACCTTTGCATCTTTCATACTGATAGTAAAGGTGCTTTTCCCGTTAATCGGCGTATCGGCTACATCGGTTTCTGAATCCTTGGGAGTTATGTTTCAGCAAACAGCAAGATATGCTGTAGAATATCCGGGCGAAATCGATGATTATGAAAAGCAGGTTTTGGATGCAAACTTCCAGGGAATGGAACATCTTTATAACTATGATCCAAGAATAAACGATCCTGTAAAGATTTATTATAACCACAGTGATTTTAAGGGATATTTAAAGGTGTGGTTACATCAGTTTTTTAAACATCCCGGTGTATACTTTGAGTCATTCTTTAACGGAACCTACGGATACTTGGCGCCTGTTGAAAACGACATAGGGGCCTGGGTACAAAGAGAGTACTTTGATTATCAGATTGAGCTTGGAGCATATCATCCTACAGACAACATGGTGAATAAGACTTTGGTGTGGGCATGGAATCTTTCTCAGAAACTGCCGATTTTAAGATTTTTAACTATGCCCGGTCTTTACACCTGGATAACCATTGTTTGTGCGTGGTACGTGTTAAAAAGAAAGCAGGCTTCGAAATTAATTTTGATGATTCCTAGCTTCATAAACATTCTGGTTTGCATGGCTTCACCCCTTGCTTTAGCCATGAGATATGCACTTCCGACCCTTGCAGGCTCGGTGATTTTGCTTTTGTTTGTTTTTGGAATTAATGAGGAAAAAGAAGCCTTTATTAATTAAATATTCATGAAATTGTAATTTCTTGAAAACATATGTGTGATAATGTAAAATATAGTAGATTTATTATAAAAAAGAGGGATTTTTATGGCTAACTTGGATCAGACACAATTTTTTAAAGTAGAACAGGAAAAACCAATGAGTGCTTCAAGCATTCTGGAGATTGTCTACAAAGCTAATAAAGAAAAAGGATATGATGCCATAAATCAAATTACCGGATATCTTGTATCCGATGATCCTACTTATATCACTTCGCACAACGATGCAAGAAAACTGGTTCGTCGTTTGGAGAGAGATGAAATCATCGAAGAACTTTTGACTTCGTATGCGAAAACTCACGGATGGGATTAATCGATAGATGAGGATAATGGGACTTGACTTTGGCTCTAAAACAGTGGGTGTGGCAATAAGCGACCCACTTCTTATTACTGCCCAAGGAATAGAAATAATAAGGCGAAAAGAAGAAAATAAATTAAGAAAGACCTTGGCCAGAATCGAAGAGCTGATAGAAGAGTACGAGGTCGGTGAAATTGTTTTGGGACTTCCCAAAAACATGGATGACTCAGAAGGAGAAAGAGCGCGTCTTTCTTTGGAGTTTAAAGATAAGCTTGAGAGAAGAACAGGTTTGCAGGTACATATGTGGGATGAGCGTCTTACCACAGTTGAAGCCGATAATATAATGATGGAAGCAAAAATAAGACGCGAAAACAGAAAAGAGTATGTAGATATGATAGCCGCGCAGCTTATTTTGGAAGGCTATCTTGAATATGGTAGGGAAAATGGAAAAAATTAAATTTGCCGGAAACGACGGCGACACAATAGAATTTTATGTAGTAGAAAAAACCACCCTCGGTGGTGTTGATTATATGTTGGTAACCGAAGAAGAATCTGAGGATGCTGACGCGTATGTGCTTAAAGATGTATCCAAGGCAGGAGACGCCGAAGGGATATATGAAATCGTTGAAGATGAAGACGAACTTAATGCCGTAGGTCAAGTATTCCAGGCTCTTTTAGACGATATCGACATCGAATAAAGGAGATTAAATTGAATAAAGAAAAGAAGAAAAATGTTTCAAAGCTTAAGATAATACCCTTAGGCGGTTTGGAACAGATTGGTATGAACATTACTGCCTTCGAGTATGAAGACAGTATTATTGTCGTGGATTGCGGATTGGCATTCCCTGAAGGCGATATGCTTGGAATCGACCTTGTAATCCCTGATGTAACTTATTTAAAAGATAATATCGACAGAGTAAAAGGCTTTGTGATTACTCACGGTCACGAAGATCATATAGGCGCCCTTCCTTATGTATTAAGGGATGTAAACGTTCCGATTTATGCCACAAAGCTTACAATGGGTATAATCGAGAGTAAGCTTAAAGAGCATGAAGATAAGATAAAGAAGTGTAAAAGAAAAGTTGTTAAATTTGGACAAAGCATTAATCTTGGACAGTTTAGGGTAGAGTTTATCAAAACAAACCACTCAATTGTTGACGCAGCAGCCCTTGCAATCTTTTCTCCCGCAGGTGTTGTGGTGCATACCGGTGACTTTAAGGTTGACTATACTCCCGTATACGGAGATTCCATCGACCTTGAAAGATTTGCTACTCTTGGTAAAAAAGGCGTACTTGCACTTATGTGTGATTCAACAAACGCTGAAAGACCCGGATTTACACCTTCCGAGAAAACCGTAGGACGTGCATTTGAAAGTATCTTTAGCGATCATAAAAACACAAGAATAGTAATAGCTACCTTTGCATCAAATGTTGACAGAGTACAGCAGATTATAAATGCCGCCCACTACTACGGAAGAAAAGTTGTGGTTGAAGGGCGAAGCATGGTAAACATCATCGATATAGCGCAACAGCTTCACAGAATTTCGATTCCCGAAAACACACTTATCGATGTTGAATCATTAAAGAAGTACCCTGCGGAAAAAACCGTTATCATCACAACAGGAAGCCAGGGCGAAAGCATGGCCGCTCTTTCAAGAATGGCAAACGGTACCCATAAGAAAGTATCGATAGGTCCCAATGATACCGTAATCTTTTCTTCTAACCCCATTCCCGGAAACGAGAAGGCGGTTACAAAGATTATAAATGAACTCTTATTAAAGGGTGCAGACGTTATTTTCCAGGATGCTCATGTATCGGGACATGCTTGCCAGGAAGAAATAAAGCTTATCTATTCTTTGGTGCAGCCTAAATACGCAATTCCCGTTCACGGTGAATACAAGCACCTTATGGCACAGGCTAAAATTGCCGGTGAACTTGGAATAGAAAAAAAGAATACTCTCATTCTTCGCTCGGGAGATGTGCTTGAAATAGATGAAGAAAGTGCAAAAGTAACCGGAAAGGTTCCTTGCCAGAGTATATACGTTGACGGCCTTGGAGTCGGAGACGTAGGAAACTCAGTATTAAGAGACAGACAGCACTTATCCGAAAGCGGAGTTGTGGTTGCCACAATAGTGGTTGATAAAGAGTTTAATTATTTGCTTTCCGGTCCTGAAATAAACACCAGAGGTTTTGTTTATGAAAAGGAATCGGAAGAGCTATTATTGGAAGCAAAGAAAGAATTATCCAGAGCATTAAACAATGCTTTTGATAAAAATGTCAGCGATTGGGGAAAGCTTAAGGGTATAATGAAGGATACGCTTGCAGACTTTTTCTGGAAGAAAAACAAGCGACGTCCCGTTATAGTTCCTATTATCAGTGAAGTGTAATAAAGAGGGCTTTTCATGACAGATTTAACAAACCTGTGCTCACATGTTGTAAATGAGATTTGCGCAACACCCGAGTACAGGAAATATGAAGAAACACTAAAGCAACTAAAGAAAGATGAACCTTTGTACAAAAGAGTTACTGAGTACAGAGAGAAAAACTTTGCTCTTCAGCAAAGCGATTCAGAGGACCTTTTGGATCTTTTGGACGCATTGACTAATGAGTATGAAGATGTTATTAATATTGAGTTAGCGTCGGATTTTATTGAGGCGGAAGTCGCTTTATGCCGACTGGTACAAAACTTTAACAAAGATATTATTGCAGGGTTAAATTTTGAATAGGGGATACTATGAAAATAAGTCAAATTTTATCAACAATTTTATCGGCACTTGTAAAGATTGCCATAGCCATATGGGTGGTTAACTTTATATATACCAAAACAATGGCGGCCTATGATTTTGGATACAGAGTATTTACAGAGCCCGCTATTTCGCCTGCTCCCGGAAGAGAAGTTAAGATATCCATTACAGACGGAAAGAAACCAATGGATATAGCAAAGCTCTTGGAAGAAAAGGGCCTTGTAAGAGACCATAACCTGGCATTCTTACAGATAATGGCTTCTCCTTACAGAGAAGGAATGGAACCCGGTGTATATACTGTCACCACAGCCATGACAACGGATGAAATATTAAAGGCTATGAATCCTTCCGAAAATGAAGATACCGCGCCCGCAAGCTCTGAGGTACAATCGACACAGGTGGATGAAGGTGAAAAAGAATCAGACGATTCTAACGAAGAAACCGAAGGTGAAACAGAGTCAAACGAAGAGGAAACTCCATGATAGTTGATGAGAGGATGACCTCATTTATAAATTCATATGCATCACCCAATTCTCAAGCTCTGGATGAATTGGAAAGGTATTCCATTGAAACCAATGTGCCCATAGTTCGCAAGGAAATGCAGTCACTCATTAAGTTTTTGCTTGCGACGAAATCTCCGAAGAACATTTTGGAGGTTGGAACAGCCATTGGTTTTTCGGCTGTTTTAATGGCGGAAAATTCGCCTGAAAATTCTATGATAACAACCATAGAAAAGTACGAAAAAAGAATACCCATTGCAAAAGAAAACTTTGAAAAATTCGGCCTTTCAAAAAGAGTAAAGCTTCTTGAAGGGGATGCAACCGACATTTTAAAAGAATTAAAAGGCCCCTATGATTTTATATTCATGGATGCGGCAAAAGGACAATATATCAACTTCCTTCCTGATATATTAAGGCTTCTTTCTAAAGACGGAATCCTGCTTACTGACAATGTCATGCAGGAAGGGGATATACTTGAGTCTAAGTACATAGTTGAACGAAGAAACAGAACCATCTACAAACGAATGAGAGAATACCTTTATGAACTGACACACAACGATAACCTTACTACGGTAATTCTTCCAATCGGAGATGGAGTAACAATAAGCATAAGAAAGTAGATTTATGAATAAACCTGAATTATTGGTGCCCGCAAGTAGCCTTGAAGTATTAAAGACGGCAGTTATTTTTGGAGCCGACGCAGTATTTATCGGAGGCGAAGCTTTCGGACTAAGAGCAAAAGCAAAAAATTTCACAAAGAAAGAAATGAAAGAAGGAATCGAGTTTGCACACGAACACGGTGTAAAAGTCCATGTTACAGCAAACATCCTTGCTCATAACTATGATTTGGATGGGGCTGAAAAGTATTTTAAAGAATTAAAAGCCCTAAAGCCCGATGCCTTGATTATTGCAGATCCCGGTATGTTTACAATTGCCAAAAGAATCTGCCCCGAAATAGAAATTCATATTTCGACTCAGGCAAACAACACAAACTACGAAACCTACAATTTCTGGTATAACTTAGGTGCAAAAAGAGTAGTTGCGGCAAGAGAACTTTCTTTAACTGAAATAAAAGAAATAAGAGAAAAGATTCCTGCGGATAAAGAAATTGAATGCTTTATTCACGGAGCTATGTGCATATCCTATTCGGGAAGATGCCTTCTTAGCAATTTCTTTACGGGAAGAGATGCAAATCACGGAGCCTGCACCCATCCTTGCAGATGGAAGTATTCTGTTATGGAAGAAAAGCGCCCCGGAGAATATTTCCCCGTTTATGAAAACGAAAGAGGCACATACATTTTTAACTCAAAGGACCTTTGCATGATAGAGCATATTCCGGAGCTTGTGGAAGCGGGAATTGACAGCTTTAAAATCGAAGGAAGAATGAAAACCGCCCTCTATGTGGCTACGGTTGCAAGAACCTACAGAAAAGCAATCGATGATTATTTTGAGTCTAAAGAAAAATACCTTTCAAATATGGATTGGTATAAAGAAGAGATTTCAAAATGTACTTACCGTCACTTTTCAACAGGCTTTTATTTCGGAAAGCCCAGCGAAGAAAGCCAGGTATATGATTCAAACACTTACGTAAATGAATACATTTATTTAGGAACCGTTGAAAAGGTAGAAGGTAAAAAGGCCTATATTGAGCAAAAGAACAAGTTTTTAGTGGGCGATGAAATCGAAATAATGAAACCAAACGGCGAAAATGAAAAAGTAAATGTTTTGTCTATTCAGGATGAAGAGGGAAATGAAATGGAATCCTGCCCTCATTCAAGACAGAAACTTTGCATCACACTTTCAAAGCCTGCGGCAACCTACGATATTTTAAGGGTTAAGGGAGAATAATCGTTGAAGGGTATATTGGAAAGATTAAGTATATATTTTGGGGTTTTGGCAGCGCTCATAGTTTTGTATGTAGGGCTTATGACCCTTACTTTCTCATATAGCAGCAAAAACTTTGAGTCTAGAATTGCCGTTGCAAACGCCATAAAGGAAGAAGAAGGGGATTATCCCGTTCCCTTGTATTTTAAAGGCGGAGCTATGTTAGACAATTTTACAGACTTTTTAATGATTGGAAAGACTGTGGGAGAAGAAGACAAAAGTGTTCTGTTTCAGGCAATGAGTGTCACAGAATATGAAAGATACTGGCATGGATACCTTGTTTGGTTAAGGCCTTTATCCGTATTCTTTAGCCTCCCTGAAATCAGATTGATTTTATCGTTACTTAACCTTTCGCTCTTCATTGTGAGCTTACTTCTTATACACGGTAAGTTTGGATTCAGAATTTCCGTTCCCTTTGCGCTTATGTGGTTTAGCTGCTTTGGAATGGTAACACTTGGCTCAATACAGTATTCAACCGTAAGTTTACTTCTTTATACAGGCGTGATTGTGTTTCTTAAAATGTATAAACCCGAAAAGAAGATGTTTTTATACCTTTTCTTTTTGATAATGGGGTCACTTGTTAACTTTTTTGACCTTTTAACATATCCCCTTGCAACACTTACGGTAATACTCGCACTTATGTGCATTATCGATATTAAAGAAGGAATAAAGACCAAAGAAACCGTAATAAAGTGCCTTAAATCGTCGGCTCTCTGGAGTGTTTCTTTTGGCTTTACCTGGGTAATCAAGTGGTTTTTAGGAAACTTAATTACAGGTGTAGATGTATTAAAGAATGCAACTGAAGCAGCAAAAATAAGATCCGTTGGACATGAAGGACAGACAGTCGACAGAATCAAAGTTATTACAGACAGTATTAAAGTCCCTCTGTTATATGAATACATTCCCTTTATATGCATTATTTGCATTTTGGTTGCGTTAATACTTAAAAAGGGTAAACAGGTTAAAATGGCATTACCCCTTATAATGATATCCTTGTATCCTTATATTTGGTTTGAAGTATTCTGTGAACACTCAACGACTCATGCGTTTTTTACATACAGAGCACAGATGGGCTCAATTTTTGCATTGGCAACGGTTGCAATAATTGTTCTTTTAGGTATAAATGCAACACAGAGTAAGGCTCAATAGGTGTCTTATTAATCAAAGTGTGTATTGCCAAGCCCGCTTTAATAAGGTAAAATCCAAATGAAAAAAGAATAGAAATGTGTAGAGGCATAATATGGGTACAAATTTAAACGTAGAAGAAATCTTTGCCAAGAATGTATTTACTGTGGGAAAGATGAAAGAATACCTTCCTGAAGCTGTTTTTAATGAAGTGATGAGAGTCCGTTCACAGGGCGGAGAATTATCGCTTGAAACTGCTGACGTTGTCGCAACTGCCATGAAAGATTGGGCGGTTTCAAACGGTGCGACACACTTTACACATTGGTTCCAGCCACTTACAGGTATTACGGCTGAAAAACATGACGCATTTATTAAACATCCCGATGCGGAAGGCAAATGCCTCCTTGAATTTTCGGGAAAAGAACTTATAAAAGGAGAATCCGACGCATCGAGTTTTCCTTCAGGCGGATTAAGAGCCACATTCGAAGCCAGAGGCTATACGGCATGGGACATGACTTCCCCTGCTTTCTTAAAAGAAGATGCAATCGGCACCATTCTTTGTATCCCTACTGCATTTTGCTCATATAAGGGCGAAGCACTTGATATGAAAACACCCCTCTTACGTTCAATGGAAGCAGTAAGTGCCCAGAGCGTAAGATTACTTAGATTATTCGGAAATAAAACATCATCAAGCGTTACCGCATTTGTAGGTCCCGAACAGGAATACTTCCTTGTAGACAGAGAAAAGTATTTACAAAGAGAAGACCTTGTGTTTGCGGGAAGAACACTTTTTGGCGCACCTGCTCCTAAGGGACAGGAACTTGACGATCACTACTATGGTACCATTCAGGAAAGAATCGGTGCCTTCATGAAAGACTTAAACATCGAGCTTTGGAAGATGGGCGTTACCGCAAAGACTCAGCACAATGAAGCGGCTCCCGCTCAGCATGAAATTGCTCCCATTTATGAAACTGCAAATATTGCCATGGATCATAACCAGATAACCATGGAAATAATGAAAAAGGTTGCAAACCGCCACGGCCTTGCATGCCTTCTTCACGAAAAGCCTTTTGCGGGAGTTAACGGTTCAGGTAAACACAATAACTGGTCTCTTAACACAGACGATGGAATTAACCTTATAGATCCCGGCGATACACCAAATGAAAACATTCAGTTTTTACTTGTACTTGCCTGCATCTTAAAAGCAATAGACACACACGCTGATTTACTTAGATTGTCTGCAGCATGTCCCGGAAACGATCTTCGTTTGGGAGGCTCTGAAGCACCTCCGGCAATTATCTCTGTATTCCTTGGAGAGCAGCTTGAAGACGTTGTAAGACAGCTTGTAGAAACCGGTGAAGCAAACAAGTTAAAGGCCGGCGGAAAGTTAAAGACAGGTGTGTCAACACTTCCTGACTTTGAAAAAGACGCAACAGACAGAAACCGTACATCGCCTTTTGCTTTTACAGGTAACAAATTTGAATTTAGATCGGTGGGAAGCTCCGATTCAATCGGTAATGCAAACACCACATTAAATACTATCGTAGCCCAGGCATTCAGCGAAGCTGCAGACTATCTTGAAAAGGCAGATGACTTTAACACTGCCGTTCATGATTTAATAAAGAAGTATTTAAAAGAGCATGAAAGAATTATCTTTTCGGGCGACGGATATTCCGAAAAGTGGGTTGAAGAAGCTAAGAGAAGAGGCCTTCCCAATGCTAAGACCATGGTTGAAGCAATCGGTGCTTTGACAACAGAGAAGGCAGTTGAGCTTTATGAAAAGTTTGGTATTTTCACAAAGGCCGAGCTTGAATCAAGAAGCGAAGTAATGTATGAAACCTACGCAAAGACCATTAACATCGAAGCGCATGCGATGACAGGAATGTCGTCTAAGCAGATTATTCCTGCGGTAATGGAATATGAGAATATGCTTGCACAGACTGTTAATCAGATGAAGGCAGCAGGGGTTAAGCCCGAGATTCCGCTTAAGATGTTAAAGCAGATAAACGATGAACTTACAAGAATGCAGAATGCCCTTGAAAGAATGAAGGAAGAAAGAAAGAAGGGTATTTCGATTAAAGTTCAGAAAGAAAGAGCATTCTACTTTAAAGATAACGTGGTTCCCGCCATGGTTTCTTTAAGAGAATCGGCCGACAAACTTGAAAAGATAGTTGATAAACAATATTGGCCATTTCCTACTTACGCAGATCTCATGTTTGAGGTATAATAGTAGGTGCTGTATTGGTTTGGGTTTTAATGTGCAATTTGCATGTTAATCATAAAATTAAACTTATTTATAAGGAGGATACATAAATGTCTTTAGTTACCACAACTGAAATGTTTAAGAAGGCATATAACGGCGGATACGCAGTTGGTGCTTTCAACGTAAACAACATGGAAATCGTGCAGGGTATCACTGAAGCAGCAGGCGAATTAAAGAGTCCTGTTATTCTTCAGGTTTCAAAGGGTGCTCGCGCATACGCTAACCACACATATCTTGTAAAACTTGTAGAAGCAGCAGTTATCGAGAATCCTGAAATCCCGATCGCTCTTCACCTTGATCACGGTGACAGCTTCGAACTTTGTAAGTCATGTATCGACGGCGGATTCACATCTGTTATGATCGATGCTTCTTCAAAGTCATTCGAAGACAACATCGCTCTTACCAAGCAGGTTGTTGAATATGCTCACGCTCACGGCGTAGTAGTAGAAGCAGAACTTGGTACTTTAGCAGGTATCGAAGATGAAGTTGTAGTTGAAGCAGGTCACGAAAGCTACACAAGACCCGAAGAAGTAGAAGAGTTCGTTACACGTACAGGATGTGACTCTCTTGCTATCGCAATCGGAACATCACACGGTGCATACAAGTTCACAGCAGCTCAGTGTACAAGAAACGCTGACGGAATCTTAGTTCCCCCTCCGCTTCGTTTCGACGTACTTGAAGAAGTATCCAAGCGTCTTCCCGGCTTCCCTATCGTACTTCACGGTTCATCTTCAGTTCCTCAGGAATTCGTTAAGATGGTTAACCAGTACGGCGGAAACATGCCTGATGCTGTAGGTATTCCTGAAGAACAGCTTCGTAAGGCTGCTACACTTTCTGTATGTAAGATCAATATCGACTCCGATATTCGTCTTGCTATGACAGGTAACATCAGAAAGTACTTCGCTGAACATCCCGATCACTTCGATCCCAGACAGTACTTAAAGCCCGCTCGTCAGGCTGTTAAGGACATGGTTGCTCACAAGATCGTTAACGTTCTTGGTTCAGACGGAAAGGCTTGATAAAAGCATTATCTATACCCCAAGAGGAAACTCTTGGGGTATATTAAGTTAGAGAGAGGAGATAAAGGCATGAAGTTTTCCAAAATGCCCTACGAGAGAGTAGATTACAAAAAATACGTTGAAGAAATAAAAGCTTATACAGAAAAGTTACGTAAAGCTGCAACAAAAGAAGAAGCTTTTGACATTCATAAGAAAATGACGGATATATCCGGACATGTTTCTACAATGGGAACCATAGCCCACATCAGACATGATATCGATACAGAAGATAAATTCTATGAAGGCGAACAAAACTACTACGATGAGGTAGAGCCTACCGCATCGGAAAGCTTGGTTGAATATAAAAAAGCATTATACGAATCAAAGTTTAAAGATTATCTTATTGAAAAATTAGGCCCTGTTTCATTTAAGAACATGGAGCTTGAAATGCGTTCTTTTGATCCTAAGATGATTCCTCTTATGCAGGAAGAAAATGCATTAAGAACCGAGTATTCAAAGCTCATAGCTACGGCTAAGATTGAATGGGAAGGCGAAGAATTAAACTTTTCCCTTATGGCTAAGTACACATCCGATAAGGACAGGGAAGTAAGAAAGAAAGCTTATAAAAAAGTAACCGATAAGCTTATGGAAATGCGTCCCAAGTTAGATGAAATCTATGACAAGATGGTTAAAAACCGTACCGAGCAGGCAAAGATTTTGGGATACAGTACGTACACTCAACTTGGCTATGACAGAATGGGAAGAAACGATTACGGCCCTGAGGAAGTAAAGATTTTCAGAGAAGAAGTCAAAAAGAAAATCGTCCCTCTTGCAACAAAGATTAACGAAAAGAGGCGTGAAAGACTGGGTCTTGATCATCTTTACTTCTACGATACAATTAACTTTAAGGAGGGAGACCCCGAACCCATCGGTACTCCCGAAGAAATCCTTAAAAACGGACAGAAGATGTACGCAGAGCTTTCACCCGAGACAAAAGAGTTCTTTGATTATATGATGGAAAATGAACTTTTTGACGTATACGGAAGAAAGACAAAGAGACAAGGCGGATACATGACAAGTATCTATGATCATGACAATTGTCCTTTCATCTTTGCAAACTTTAATAAAACAGAACATGATGTAAATGTGGTAACCCACGAAGCCGGTCACGCTTTCCAAGGATATGTAACAAGAAAGTATTTACCCGAAAAGAACGAAATCGGAATGGAAACCGCTGAAATCCACTCTATGTCCATGGAATTCTTTACGCTTCCTTGGATGGATTTATTCTTTGGAGAAAGAGCGGGGGATTACAGACGTTTGCAAATGGAAGGAGCAATCACATTCATTCCTTACGGATGTATGGTGGATGAATTCCAGCATATCGTTTACGAAAATCCCGATATGACACCTGAAGAGAGAAGACAGGCCTGGATGAAGCTTGAAAAAGAATACAGACCCGACAGAGATTATGCGGATGATGAATTCTTTACTACAGGTGGATGGTGGCAAAGACAGCAGCATATTTACAGCATGCCTTTTTACTATATTGATTATTGCCTTGCCCAAACTGTTGCACTCCAGTTTAAAGCATTAATGGATAAAGATTACAAAGATGCGTGGGACAGATACCTTAAACTTTGTAAGCTTTCCGCAACAGACTTTTATTCAAATATGCTTAAAGAGGTGGGACTTAAAGTTCCTTTTGAAGAAGGATGCTTGGACGAAACGGTTAAAGCGGTATCAAAAGACCTTGGACTTTAAAGAAAACAAAGGCCTGTTAATTTGGTTTTAATATAGTTTTTGTAGCATTATTTTACGATTTTAGTACGGAGGAAAAGATATGGATATTGCAGGCGTATCAATGGCACTTTCGCAGGCAAAAATAAATAACGATGTAGGCGTAGCTGTTTTAGGCAAGGCTATGGACACAAATGAATCCCTTGGTGACGGACTCGTAAAGATGCTTGAAAAAGCTGATATGGAAAGAAGCGTTAATCCAAAGGTTGGTTCAAACATTGATTTATATGCATAAAGAGAAAGCGGAGCAAAAAATGCTCCGCTTTTATTATGAAACTTCACCCTCTGATTCAATAAGGTCGTCTTCTTTGGCAGTAACTATTTTTGTATCCGTTTGATATACTGCCTCACGTTTCTTTCGATATTCTCTCGGAGAAATTCCAAAGGTCTTTTTAAAAACATCTTTAAAGTAATTTGCGTCATTAAATCCGGAGTTTAAAGCGATTTCGGTTATGGAGTGCTTTGTGGAAATAAGTTCAAGGGCTGCGTGCTTTAAGCGTTCCGAGTTAAGATATTCACTTATGGTTTTTCCGATGGTATTGTGAAACTTCTTGCTTAAATAAGAAGGAGAAAGATTAACTTCTTCCGCCACTTCATCTAAAGTGATGGGCTGTTGATAATGATCTGCAATATAGTGCGTAGCTTTAAGCATATCTTCGTTTCCGTTTGAAGAAACCGATAAGGGATTAGGGCGGAAGGTACAATACCTGTTACAGCATAAAAGAAGCTGCTTTAAAAGAAGCTGAAGCATGTGAGCCGTATTATCGTCGTTGATACTCTCTTCCCTTAACATGGCGTCAAAAAGCCCTTCCACAACAGGCCTGTATGTACTTGGAATGTGAATCATCTGCATTTGCTTAAAATGAGCATTAAAGTCAGGAATTGCATATTCTCCGTTTTCCATGACGTCATTTTTTCTAAAATAAATAACATTTCTGACTGTTGCGGTAATATATTTGTTATTATGTACTTCGCGAGGAGGAATGATGAGGATTTCACCGACACCCACATCCACAAAGCGATTATTTACAAAGAACTTACACTTTCCCTGGCGTACATAGAAAAGCTCATAGTAGCAGTGAAAGTGATTTGCCGAGACACCGTAGTCTTGCGGACGGGTCATTTGATCGGTATAAACTCTGTCAATATCAAGGTCAGATACTCTCATATAACCTCCCCTATAAACAAACATTGTGTAAACAGATTAATTCTATTATACTTTGAAAAAGACAAAAAAACAGTACTTTTTGCATAAACATGGCTAATAATAAGTATTATTAGCACAAATAACCTTTATAATAAGACACACAACCGACCTAGCCGGATAGTCCGGAGAGGTATAATGGTAGGGTATTTTACAGGAGGTATAAGTTATGAAAAGAAAATTGGCAGCAACACTTTTGGCAGCCACAATGGTGGTAGCTATGTTTGCAGGTTGCGGTACCACAGCATCTAAAGAAACTGCAACACCTGATGCAAGCACTGACGCTACATCCGTAACAGAAACAGCTACAACAGAGGAAGCATCTTCACAGGATCCTAACGCCTACGAAGAATGCACACTTACATTTGACTGGTGGGGCGGTGACTCAAGACACGAAGCAACAATCGCAGCCATCGAGGCATTTGAAAAGAAATATCCCGGAATTAAAATCGAATACAACTATGGTGCATGGTCAGATTGGGAAACAGCAAAGGCTTCCGAATATCTCTCAGGAACAAACGCTGATATTCAGCAGACAAACTTTGACTGGATCCGTAAGTATGACGGTGACGCAAACACATATCTTGATTTAAGAACTGTATCAGACACACTTGATTTATCTCAGTATTCAGACACAGTTTTGGCTTTACCCGTTGATTCAAAGGGTGGCTTGGCAGGTATCCCTGTTTCTTTGACAGGACGTACATTCTTCTGGAACAAGGCTACTTATGAAAAGGCAGGCTTAAGCGTTCCCACAACATTAAAGGAACTTATGGAAGCAGGCCCTATCTTCAAAGAAAAGCTTGGCGATGAATATTATCCCTTAGTACTTACAGAGTACGACAGAGCAATCTTTATGGCGTTCTACCTTCAGGCTCAGACAGGTGAACCCATTATCGACCAGAACAACAACTTCACCATGACTGAAGAACAGTTAAAGCTTGGTTTGGAATTTATTACTTCACTTGAAGAAAACCATGTAATTCCCACAATCGAATACTATGACGGTGAAGGCGCAGAAGCTATCGATAAGTCTGTAAGATGGATCGAAGGAAAGTATGCAGGATGTCATAACTGGGATTCAGCACACAAGTCTTTGGTTTCAGCACTTCCTAACGGTGATGACTTGGTAGTAGGTAACGCACTTATGGATACAGGTGCACACGGTTCAGGTACATATGTAAAGGTTTCACAGATGTTCTCAATTTCAGCTAAGTGTGAACACCCTCACGAAGCAGCATTGTTCTTAAACTACATCCTTAACGATGAAGAAGGTGCCGGAATCATGAGCACAGAACGTGGTATTCCCGAATCAAAGGCAGCATTTGCAGTTTGTGAAGCAGCAGGTAAGATTGATCCCATGGTAGCAGCAGCTCACAAGAGCGTTATGGATTCAAATCCTATGTACTGGAATCCTTTGTTTGATGATTCTTCATTAAAGGGCGACACAGCTTTATACAACAATTTGTTTGAAGGTCTTTCTTACGGCGTAAGAGACGGTTCATACTCAATCGAAGATGCTGCAGCAGATCTTTACGCAGCATATACAGCAATTGCTCCCGCAAAGTAAGATTTAATTTGTAGTCGGATATCGACTGGTATAATTTTGATAAAAGGCGTCTGCCGAGAATAAACCCTTGGCAGACGATTTTTAGAAAATGGAGAAAATACCGTGAACAAAACACAGAGATTTTTAAGAGATAATATAGGATTTTTCTTTGTCCTGCCATGGCTGATAGGCTTTTTGATTTTTAAGGCATATCCTTTTGTGTCTTCTTTGTACTATAGCTTTACAGACTATGACCTTTTTAAAGGAATATCCAAATACACATTTGAAAACTATGTAAACGTATTTGCAAACAAGCAGGAAAGAACGGCGCTTATCATAACCTTTAAGTATGCTTTCATGACAGTGCCCCTTAAACTTGTGTCTGCTTTGTTTATTGCATACATTCTTAATTTCAAAATTAAGGGCGTAAATTTCTTTAGAACGGCATACTATATTCCCTCCATCTTGGGAGGCTCCGTTGCCATTGCGGTTTTATGGAGAGCTCTCTTTAAAGACGGAGGCTTGATTGCCATGATACTTGGAAGAATCGGAATTGAAAGTCCTAAATTCTTTACGGACAATAACTGGGCTTTGTTTATGGTTTGCTTATTAAGAGTTTGGCAATTCGGTTCCGCCATGGTTATTTTCTTAGCGGCTTTAAAGGGCGTTCCCACCGAATTGTATGAATCGGCGGCTATAGACGGAGCGGGAAAATGGAGACAGTTTTTCAAAATTACGGTTCCCCTTATCACTCCGGTAATCTTTTATAATTTGATAACTCAGCTTGTGGCTGCATTCCAGGAATTTAACGGCCCCTTCATTATCACAAAGGGTGGTCCCAGAGGAAGCACCACGCTTATGTCATTGCTTGTTTATAACAACGCTTTTGGCGGAGCTTATAAGATGGGTAAAGCAAGCGCTCAGGCATGGGTATTGTTTGTCATCTTGGTTATCTTTACGGCTATTTCATTCTGGAGCCAGAAGCACTGGGTATATTACGCAGATGAGGATGGGAGGTAGAGTATGAGCGAGAATGCAAAGACAAAAACTTTAAAAGCAGCTCAGATTTCGCTTAGAAGAAAAAGAATCGCCTCTCTTACAATCCGTTATTTAGTGCTTGTAGCGGTAGGCATCTTTATGGTGTACCCCCTTGTATGGATGGTTGGTGCAACATTTAAAAATAACAGCGAAATCTTTTCATCCATGAATCCTATACCCGTACATCCTACTTTTGAAGGATATAAGGGAGCCATGGTTACCTATGGCGGAGCAATCAATATCTGGAAGGCTATGTTAAATACATATACCTACCTGATTCCGGAAGTTATCTTTACAGTGGTTTCTTCCGTGCTTACTGCATACGGATTCGGAAGATTTAAATTTAAAGGAAGAGACATTATGTTTTCTTTGCTTATGGCAATGCTTTTCTTGCCACAGGTAGTTTTAAATGTTCCTCAGTTCCTTTTATACAATAAGCTTGGCTGGATAGGCTCACCCCTATATTTGCCTTTAATTGTGCCCACATTATTTGCATCAGAAACTTACTTTGTATTTATGCTTATTCAGTTCCTTCGTAATATTCCTAAGGAACTTGAAGAGGCGGCAAAGATTGACGGCTGTAATGCAATGCAGACTCTTATAAAGATTGTTGTTCCCATGCTTATGCCCGCAATTGCATCATGCGCACTCTTTAAATTCATGTGGGCTTCAAACGACTTTATGGGACCGCTTTTGTATGTAAAGAGCCCGGCTAAATATCCCGCAACCATATTTGTAAGACTTTCTATGGATGCTGAATCGGGCTTTGAATGGAATAAAGTTTTGGCAATTTCATTAATATCGATTTTACCCAACATTGCTGTGTTCTTTGCGGCACAGAATCAATTTGTGGAGGGTATTTCCGCAGGTGGCGTGAAAGGATAAGGTAGGTATTTGAAAGGACTATTTTCTCCGGACAATCCGGTGATACGATTCATGATTAAAGTTGGCTACATTTGGTGGCTAAACATTTTGTGGCTTGTTTGCTCTCTTCCGATAATAACAATCGGGGCTTCTACCACGGCTTTAATCTACAGTTGTATGAAACTTCATAAAGAAGAAGGATATGCGACCAAAAACTTCTTTCATTCCTTTAAGGAAAACTTTAAGCAATCCACTGTTATATGGCTTATATATATAGCGGTTGGTGCTATCCTTGGGGCAGATTTGTATTTTTGGAAGATGCAGTCAAACGGCAATAAGATTGTCCTTGGGCTTTCTTTGGCTGTTTTGATTCTTTATGCAATTTCTTTGTCCTATGTATTTGCCATACAGGCGAAATTTGTTAATTCGATTAAAAACACATTGTTATACTCAATTCTTTTACCTTTTAAGAATTTAAAGGAAACCATCCTTATTCTTGTTACTCTTGGTACAGTTTTGTATTTCAATGTAACAACAGTATTCTTGGTCAACTTTTTCACCTTGAATGTTGGTGTGGGATTCATTGTTTTTTTACTTGCAGTCTTTTATAACGCTGTGTTCGAACGTTATATTCCTAAGGAAGAATATTCGAGCAGGTGGGAGAGCGTAGAAGAGCCTTTAGAGAATGGGCGCGAAAGCGATAAAGACCTTGATGAGACTGCTAAGCAGAGATGAGAAATGCAGGGGAAGTGGAACAATGGTAAATGATAATACAGCGTTGATGTTAGAAAAGTACTTAAGGTTTCTTTTGGATAATTCGGATAGTGAACATCCGAAGTGGAATCAGGAAAACTTAAGAGGCACAAAATCAAATGTCTGGAATTACGTGGATGCATGCATGATTAAGGCAGTGCTGTCCATGTATGATTACACAAAAGATAAGTATTATTTAAAGGCTGCGGAAAGCTTTTTGTCAGGATTTGTAAGCGAAGACGGATCTGTAAGGACCTACGATATCGAAGAGTTTAACTTAGATAATATATGCGGAGCTTCAAATCTCATTACCATTTATGAACTTACGGGAAAAAGAAAATATCGTAAGGCGATAGAGCTTTTTAAAGAGCAGCTTAAAAGGATGCCCCGAACAAATGAGGGCAACTTCTGGCATAAAAAAATATATCCAAACCAGGTGTGGCTGGATGGACTATACATGGCTCAGCCATTTTATATGGAATATGAGACAAGATACAACAAAATGCAGGGCTGTAAGGATAGCTTTATGCAGTTTTGCAATGTTGAAAAGCGCATGAAAGATCCAAAGACCGGTCTTTACTATCATGGATACGATGAAAGCAAGGAAATGTACTGGGCAAATCCTAAGACAGGATGCAGTCCTAACTTTTGGCTTAGAGCAATCGGATGGTTTGCGGTTTCTTTGGTTGAAACGGCTGAGGTCATGGATGAGTCTTTATATTACGAGAGAAGAACACTTCAAAAGCTACTGTGGAACTTGGCGGAAGCCTTACTTCCTTGGCAGCATGAGAGCGGGATGTTCTATCAGATAGTGGACAGACCGGATTTAAAGGAAAATTATCTTGAAACCTCAGGAACAGCTTTAATCTCATATGCACTTTTAAAGGGCGCAAGACTTGGATTTCTTTCACCCAGATTTGCATATGCCGGAGAAAGAGCTTTTAAAGGAATCTTGGATAATTATTTAAAGACAGACGAAAGCGGAAATCCCGTTCTTGGTGGAATTTGTCTTGTTGCGGGCCTTGGTGGCGAAAAACATAGAGACGGATCCTTAAAGTACTATTTTAGCGAGCCTGTGGTTGAAAATGAGGCAAAGGGCATAGCCCCCTTGTTTTTGGCGTATACGGAAATCTTAAGAATACGCGGTAACGATTAGGAATTCTAACTAAAAATTTAGAAAAAGGATAATCATGAAGTTTCAAATCGTGGCAATTACAGTCAGGAGCATAACACTGGAGCTTCTGAACGATGAAATATATGAAAGCCAGTGGGAATACAGTTATTACATTGATGGAAAAAAGGTACTTTCTTCCCCCAAAAATGTAGTCTCAATATTTGGTTTAGAGCCAAATACTGAATATAGACTTCGTGTAGAGAGGGATTCCTCGGATTATAAAGAAATCAACTTTACAACATCGGAAGAAAGTGTTCTTTTTGATGTAAAAAATTTCGGAGCTGTCGGTGACGGTGTAAGTGATGATACCAAAGCGATTCAGGCGGCGGTTTATGCATGTCCGCCTAAGGGCACCGTGCACATAAAGAAGGGAACATACCTTAGCGCTCCGATATTTTTAAAGAGTCATATTACGCTTTGGATTGACAAAGGTGCTATTCTTTTGGGAATGACGGATAGATATAAATATCCGGTGCTCCCCGGAATGGTAAGAGGAACGGACGAAAAGTCGGAATTTCCCGTGGGCACATGGGAAGGAAATCCACTTGACTCATTTGCAAGTTTAATTACAGGTATTGATATTGAAGATGTGCACATTATCGGTGAAGGCACTATCGATGGAAATGCCGAGAATTCAGACTGGTGGATGTACACAAAGGTTAAAAAGACAGCATGGAGACCTAACACCATCTTCCTTGCAAGATGTAAGGATATTTGTGTGCAGGGAATTACAGTTCAAAATTCTCCAAGTTGGACCATACATCCTTACTATTCCGAAAACTTGGGTTTTTACAACTTATTTATTCAAAATCCCTATGATTCGCCAAACACTGACGGATTTGATCCCGAAAGCTGTAAAGACGTAACGATGCTTGGCACAAAGATTTCCGTGGGGGATGATTGTGTTGCAATTAAGAGCGGAAAGTATTATATGAGTAAGTTTCATTTCTATAGAACTTCGAATATAACCGTTCGAAATTGCAAGCTTGAAAGAGGCCATGGAAGCGTAACGATAGGAAGCGAAGTATCATCCGGTGTTGAAAATGTAAGCGTGTCAAAATGCATTTTCGAAGAAACCGACAGAGGAATAAGGTTAAAGACAAGGCGCGGAAGAGGAGATACCTCCGTACTTAATAATTTAAATTTTGAGAATATCAAAATGAAAGATGTTCCAATGCCTATGACAATTAACATGTTTTATTTCTGTGATCCAGACGGACACAGCGATTACGTGCAAAGTCAGGAGGCAAGGCCGTTCGATGACCTTACACCTAAAATCGGAAAAATCAGCGCTCGCCACATTGATATTGAAAGAGCGGGAGCTTGCATAGTGTGTGCTTACGGCCTTCCCGAAAGCCCCATAGAGCAGATTACACTAGAGGATGTAAGGGCAAGCTTTTTACCAAAAGAAGAAGAGATTTCTTTGGTGCCCATTATGATGGACAACTTTCCTGCAATGAGCAAAAAGAGTTTCTTTTTTAAAAACGTAAAGAGCGTAAACTTAAAAAATATTAGCATAAAGGGTAGCAAAGACAAGTCTCCCGAATATGTTAATGTAGAAAACGTAAATGAAACTAATGTAAAATACATTTAGTATAAGAGGCAGTTTGGGTACTGCCTCTTTTTTTATTGCTTATATATAATTAATCCTTAATTCGAGGGAAATATAATTAACTTGTTTGAGGTTATTGTGTATTTAGTAAAAGGATTTATATAGGAAAACAGTCTTTAACCACGACTTAAGGAGAACAACTATGGAAAAAAAGCAGAAGACAACAAAGATTAAAAACAAACTGCTGTTATTCTTATTACCTGCAGTTGTAGTGACCATTCTCGTTTTGGTTGTTTTGTCCGGATACCTGTCTGCGAAGAATTTGAAAGCTATGGCAACGTCACAGCTTGATTCATCTATTGCAAACCAGGCCGACAATATCGAGGGATGGCTTACGGAGAATTTACAGAACTTTAATACCGTAAAATTGTTGATTGAAAAGTCACATCCAAACTATTCTCAGCTTCAGACTATGATTGATTCAACATACGGATTTAACAGCTACTGCAGAAGCGGCCCCTACATCGCAACAGAGAGCGGTCAGGTGTTTAAGGCTGAAAATTCAAATAAGGTGCTTGATAATCCCACATCACAGGAATGGTTTAAGCAGGGCTTAACAAGAGTTGGATTGGCATACGGAAGCACATATCTTGACACTAACGGTGAACAGGTAATAAGTGCTTCGGGTCTTATCGATGACGGATCGGGACAGGTAAAAGTATTTGCTGCAGACCTTACTCTTGATCAGATAAGCGTAATCGTTAACTCTCGAGTAAAGATGGACCAGGCTGCTTCTTTCCTTGTGGACATTACGGATAAAACCATCCTTGCTCACAGAGATATGGCAAGAGTGTCAACAAAGTTAACTGATACAGACAGCGATAAGCTTATGGCTTCAATCGCAAAGAAAGTAAATGCTCGTAACTATGCAACCATCACAACAAACGGATATGTTGTTGCTTTTAAAACAATTGCCGGAACCGATTGGGTGCTTGTTTCTTATGTTCCCGAAAAGGCAATCATGAGCAGCGTAAACAAACTTGTATTTACTCTTGTTGGAGTAGGTATTGTTGCGATAGTTTTAATCATGTTGATAATTCAGTTCGTGGTTACAAAGGTTATAGCACCTCTTGCTTCGATAACAAAGGATATCGCAGCAATGTCTGAAGGTGACTTTACAATAGAAGTTAAGCAAGAAAGCAATGATGAAATCGGAGTCATGGGAGGAAAGGTAAGAGAATTCGTTGAATCCATGAGAGGAATGCTTTCTTCAATCAATGAAGAGTCAAAGAAACTAAAAGAAGAATCCGACAACTCCGACGAAGTATCAAAGAGCATGTACGAAGCGTCTCAGGCACAGTCGGAAGCTATGCAGAATCTTAATAATACGGTTGACCAGTTGGCAATTGCGGTTAATGAAATCGCAGAAAATGCCACAACCCTTGCTATGGTTGTATCCGATACAAGAGACAACTCTAACCTTGCAAACGAAAGCATGAAGGAAGCGGTTGAAATCAGTAAGAAGGGCCGTAAGGACATGGAACAGCTTGCTGTTGCAATGGAAGACATTAAGAATAGTAATAACGAGCTTGTTTCTTCTATCAACGACGTAGGTAAGGCTTCAGAAGAAATTACAAAGATTGTAGGACTTATCGCCGAAATCGCGGAAGAAACAAATCTTCTTTCATTAAATGCAAGTATTGAAGCTGCAAGAGCAGGAGAAACCGGTAAGGGATTTGCGGTAGTTGCAACTGAAATCGGTAAGCTTGCACAAAACTCAGCTCAAAGTGCAGAAAACATTTCAAGGCTTATCGATGATGTAAGAGCTGCCATTGATGCGGTTGTTACTCAGGCTGAAACCAGTGCAAGAAATATTGAAAAGAACAGCGAACTTATCAATACTGCGGTTGAGACCTTTGGAACGATTTATGAAAACATTGAAACATCAAATGAAAAACTTGATTTGATGATAAAGGATGTACAGAAGGTAGACGACGTTGCTACAAACGTAGCGGCTATATCGGAAGAACAGGCTGCAAGTACGGATGAAATCTTAGAGACCAGCCGCCAGATGGTAGAGCAGGCTAAGGGCATTACAAGAAGCAGCCAGGACGTTGCCGACAACTCACACGAACTTGCAAAGACGTCAGAGACTTTAACATCTTACGTTCAGCAGTTTAAGATTTGATAAGGAGGCAGATTATGAGAAATCTTTTGAAAAGAACAGTAGTATTTATGCTGTGTTCTACAATGCTTGTCCTCTTACTTACGGGCTGCGGTTCAAGTAAGTCGGGTGGCGCTGTAAACGGAAACGGCGTAAAGATATTAATGACCATTCATGATGATACAGATACGTTCCTTAATACTTTGATAGAAGCGATGCAGGCAAAGGCATCATCTTCCGGAGTAACCCTTGAAGTTGTTTCCTGCGGAGGTGACGCAACCGTACAAAGAGAGCAGATTGCAAAAGCTTCAAGCGGGGGATACGATGCGGTTATTTGTCGTTTGGCAGATGCCACAACAATTCTTCAAATGGAAATTGCTGCAGGAGATATGCCTATAGTATTTGTAAACAATGAGCCAAGTGCAGACTATTTAAAGGCAGATAAATTTATTTATGTAGGTTCCTTTGAGCAGGATGCGGGAAGATATCAGGCCGAATACGTTTGGAACGGACTAGGAAAACCCTCATCACTTAACGTAATAATCATGGAAGGAATGAAAGGACATGCTGCCGTTCCTCAAAGAACAAATGCAGTTAAGTACTTCTTCCTTGATAACGGTGTTGATGCAAATATAGTTTTTTGCGACCACGGTGATTGGTCTGACTCCGTTGCATATGATAAGCTTGAAATGTTTAAACTTACCAAACAGCCATTTGACTGCATTATCTGTAACAATGACCCTATGGCAATAGGTGCAATCAATTGGTTAAAGGATAACGGTTACGACACAAAGAAGGTGCTTGTGGCAGGAATTGATGCTACAGACAGCGGATGCGAAGCAATCAGAAGCGGAGATATGTTCATGACGGTTTTACAGGATACCGTAGGACAGGGCGAAGCTGCAATCGAGAGCGCGGTTACTCTTGCAAAGGGTAAATCCGTATCCACTCTTTCAGGAGCTACAGAGGACTTAAAGTATGTTTGGGTTCCTTTTGTACCCATAACTCCTTCAAATATCGATCAGTATAAGTAAAAAAGCTAATTCCCGAGCTTAAGGGCTCGGGAATTTTTTTGCCTTCAAAGCCGTTAGGTGATAAGATAGAAACGACTAAATCTATGAAGGAAGAAACATGAATAAAAAGACAAACACATTTTTTAATGCCATATATTTGTTTTTAATTAAATACGGAGTATATATTGCGGCTTTAGCTGTGGTTTTATTAAACGTATCTTTGATCTTTGATAACGTTTTGTGGGGAGACGAAGCTTTCTCAGGAAACGTCATAAGAGGTACCGATTATAAAGGCCTTTATGAAAGAGTCTATTATCTTGAAAATCACCCTATTTTATACTATGCGTACCTTAAGCTCTTTTATGAAATATTCGGACAGGTGGCTTGGATTTATCACTTAGCGTCTGTTATTCCGTTCATTGTGGGAATCATCCTTTGCGTAACGGTTATAAAGAAACACCTTGGAAGCATCCCTTCATACTTCTTTATTTTTATAACAGGCTTATCCGCTACTTGCGTAGAATATAACTTGGAAATCAGAATGTATGCTTTGTGCTTTGCGTTTATATTAATTGCGACTCTTTTTTCTATAAAGATATTTGAAAAAGAAAAGAAATCTTACTGGGTGTGGCTTGTAATATTCTCGGTTCTTTCTGCTTATACTCATTATTACGGACTTGTTACAAGCGGAATTTTAGTATTCAGTGTTTCGCTAGTGTACTTTTTAAAGAATCGCGGAAAGACCTACCTTTACGGAATAATTTCCATAGCTTCATACATCCTTTTGTATTTGCCCTGGATTCCCGTATTCTTCATTCAGACAGGAAGAGTAAAGAATAACTGGTGGGCAGATAAACCCGAAAAGCTTTCAAACGTAATAAGGTTTTTACTTGGCGGAGGCCTTACATCAAGGATTCTTACAATCGTAGCAATTATCGTGTTGCTTGTATATTTAAATAAGATTTTTAACGTCCTTGTGTTTAAAAAAATCGATAAAAGAAGCGTAAACGTAAAGCTTGATATAAGCCTTACAAAGAAAGAAAACTTGGATTACCTTGACTACAGTCTGTTTTCTTTTGCCTTAACAAGCGTACTGGTGATTTCATTTGCCTACCTTGTTTGCTTAATCATTAATCCGATTCTTGAGATTAGATACATGCATCCCCTTATGCCGGTTGTGCTGGTGGGACTTACCATACTTATAAAGAAATTTGTTAAAGATGAAAAAGAAGCAACCGCAAGGCTTTATATCATCGGAGTGTTGCTTGTACTTCTCTTTGGAGCGGGGCTCTTTGATTTTAAGAACTTTAGAAGCGTTACAAAGGTTGAAGAAGTAAATACCGAGGAAATATTAAGCATTGTGGGAACTCCTTCCGAAGATACTGTATTTACATCCGCAGGCGTTAAGCATCTTGCTTGGACGGTGCTTAAATACTATTATCCCGATAACGAAGTCTTTGATGAAAAGCCCTACAATCTTGAGGGCGACTTTAGAGAAATCTGGGCTTACCTAGACCCTGTTCTTTATGATGACGAATTGGCTTTAATGAAGGATAAAGGCTACGAAGTAACTGAATACCTTGATAAGTGGATGGGAAAATACCACTGTCATTTATATCATTTTGAAAAAAGAAACTGATAGGAGAATGCCATGGAAGATGTTTTGGAAATCTTTTTAAAGTATGTTCTGCCCTTTGTAATTGCATATGTAATAAACATGGTCATGAACAAGTTTTTCAGTAAAGAAAGACTTAAAGGAAAGATACATTTAATCTTTCTGAAGGGCCTTATCATAGTAATCATGTGGATTGCGGCACTCTTTACAGTGCTTGGACAGATTCCCGGTTTTTCAAAGCCTTGGGAAAAAGCCCTTGCTTCATCCGGTGTGGCAGCAGTTGTATTAGGTCTTGCGGCTCAATCAACTCTTGCAAACGTATTTGCGGGAATATCCCTTTCTTCTTCAAGGTCAAGGCCCTTTGATATTGGGGATAGAGTAAAGATTGATTCTTATGACCCCGGATACGTTGAAAACATTACTCTTAGACATACCGTAATTAAGACCTATCAAAAAGAAATCATATATATACCAAACTCCATAGTGGGTTCTTCGATTATCATTAACTACACTCAGGAAGAATCATTTTCTTTCCCCGTTGATATATCCGTTGCATACGGAACCGACATGGAAAAGGCCATGAACATTATGGCTGATGTTATAACCAAGCATCCAAAGCACTACGGCCCTAAGCCAACCGTACTTTTAAGAAGCTGCGATGAAAGCGGAGTAACATTAAGAGCCCTTGTTGAAACAAAGGACTTTAAAGATAACCCCACATCCTGCTCCGAAGTAAGAGTGGAACTTATGAAGAGATTTAAAGAAGAAGGAATCGAGATACCTTACAACAAGCTTGTAGTTTTTAACGGTAAGGAATAAAGCGTATGAAAGAATCGACTTCCCTGATTTTTACAGGTGATATAGGATTTGACAAATACATGGAAGGAAAGTGGGCTGATGAAAGCCTGCTTTCTTCTGATATAACGGATTTTTTAAAAGGCGCGGACCATGTGATTGCAAACGTGGAAGGGCCTTTGTATGAAGTAAAGAAAGAAGAAACCGATGACCCTAAGGCTAAGCTTGTTCACGCTATGGACCCTAGAGCCGTAAGCTTCTTAAAAAGGATCAATGCAGACATTTGGAATATTTGTAACAACCACATAATGGATGCAGGGCTTGAGGGCATTAAAGAGACTTTATTACATGCTAAAGAAGCAAATACTTTAACCCTTGGGGCAGGAATGAATGAAAAAGAAGCTAAGACGCCCATTATATTAAATGAAGCAGGTGGCATCGGTATTTTATCAGTAGGATATCAAAGAGCCTGCAGAAAAGCAGGATTAGACACTCCCGGATGCTTTAGCTGGAGCGATATGGAAAGCATTCAAAGTGTAATTAATGAAATAAAGAAAACCTGCAAATGGTGCGTGGTTGTCTCTCACGGAGGAGAAGAGTTTACAAGCCTTCCAAACAGATACACAAGAGACAGATACTTAGAATACTTAAAAATGGGTGCTGACGTTGTGGTGTCTCACCATCCCCATGTTCCAATGAACTATGAGACGGTTGGAGATAAGATTATCTTTTATTCATTAGGTAACTTTATCTTTGATACTGATTATCAAAGATCTCAGTACAATACAGAGTTTGGAATCTTACTTAAACTTAACTTTACTGAAAAGTCAGTTTCTTTTGACGCAAAGGGACTTAAGATAGACAGAGAGACAGAAACTGTTAAAGCACATTCACTTCCCGATATCTTTACAGATGTTCAAAAAGAAGAGTATGAAAAGCTAGAGCCCCTTTCCGCAAAAATGTTTATAGAGGCTACAAAGAGGCAGCTAAAATACATGAACCCTGCAAAGTTTGAAAATGCCACGGAAGAAGACTTTAGGGAAAACTTCTATGAAGAGTTAAGAAGCGGTCGTGTGCCGGGAGAAGTGCTGGATTTTCAGATTGTTTATCCGATTTCCCTTAAAGAAAAGGATGGTAAGTGGAAAGAAAGCAAGTTAGAGAAGGTAAAAGACTATATTTTAAAACAAATGTAGGTTTATTTGGCTTTACTTATTGTTTATTACTCTTACATTTGATATTATTCTTATTGGTACATTGATACTTTTACACAAGGAGGGTAAGAAATGAAAAAGACAATGAAAGAGTTCAAGGAGTTTGTTGCTAAGGGTAATATCTTAGACATGGCTATCGGTGTTATCATCGGTGGAGCATTCGGAAAAATCGTAACTTCTTTGGTTAACGATGTTTTGATGCCCTTAATCGGAATTATCACCGGCGGTATCGATTTTACCACTTTATCTGTTAAGGTTGGAGAAGCTGAGCTTTTGTATGGTAACTTCATCCAGAGCGTAATTGACTTCCTTATCGTGGCACTTTGCATTTTCTTTATCACAAAGGCAATCGCAAAGGCATCCGCTAAGTTTAAGAAGAAAGAAGAAGAAGCTAAGGCAGCAGAACCTGCTAAGCCCACAAGCGAAGAACTTCTTACAGAAATCAGAGACTTACTTAAGAACAAATAAAACATCAAAAAGGGCCATCGCTATATGCGACGGCTCTTTTATGTTGGATTTACTTGACATAAACGCAGTAAAAGCAATATAATGTCCGCAAAGCATTGACGAAGACAGTAGCATATATTTGAAGTTTCAGCGAGCCGGAGAGGGTGAGAGCCCGGTACAAGTAAGGTATATGTGAAAATCACTTCTGAGCTTCGAAGCTGAACAAAGTAAGCTGAGACGTAATCCAAACGTTAGAGTGGAATTGTATGGACCGAAAGGGAGTACTCTTAAAAAGGTGGTTAGCGACGCTTATCAGGCTTCGTCCTTTTTAGGACGGAGCCTTTTCTAATTTTTCGAGAGATTTTGGAGGAAAAAGATGTACAAACAGGTATCACCCAACATGAACTTTGTGGATCGTGAAAAAGAAACACTTAAGTTCTGGAACGACAATCAGATTTTTGAAAAGAGTATGGACAGCCGTAAGGAAGGCCCCACATACACTTTCTATGACGGACCCCCTACAGCAAACGGTAAGCCTCATATCGGTCACGTGCTTACAAGAGTTATTAAAGATATGATTCCCAGATACCGCACCATGAAGGGCTATTATGTACCCAGAAAAGCAGGTTGGGATACTCACGGACTTCCCGTTGAACTTGAAGTTGAAAAACTTCTTGGCTTAAACGGAAAGGAACAGATTGAAGAATACGGAATGGAACCCTTCATTGAAAAGTGTAAGGAATCCGTTTGGAAATATAAGGGAATGTGGGAAGACTTTTCAGGTTCAGTTGGTTTCTGGGCTGATATGGACAACCCTTATGTTACATATCATGACGATTATATCGAATCAGAATGGTGGGCATTAAAAGAAATCTGGAATAAGAATCTTTTATACAAAGGATTTAAAATCGTTCCTTACTGCCCTCGCTGCGGTACTCCTCTTTCTTCAGCAGAAGTATCACAGGGATATAAAACAGTTAAGGAACGCTCTGCAATCGTAAGATTTAAGTGTGTTGGCGAAGATGCATACTTCCTTGCATGGACCACAACACCCTGGACACTTCCTTCTAACGTAGCTCTTTGTATGAACCCTCACGAAGAGTACTGTAAGGTAAAGGCAGCAGACGGATACACATATTACATGGCTAAGGCTTTGCTTGACACAGTTTTAGGAAAGCTTAAGACAGATGATGCACCTGCTTACGAAATCCTTGAAACATACGTAGGTAAGGATTTAGAAAAGAAAGAATATGAGCCTTTGTTTGCTTGTGCTAAGGAATGCGCAGATAAGCAGAAGAAGAAAGGTTTCTTTGTAACATGTGATGAATACGTTACCATGTCAGACGGTACCGGTATTGTTCATATCGCTCCCGCATTTGGTGAAGACGATGCCAATGTAGGAAGAAACTATGACCTTCCTTTCGTACAGTTTGTAAACGGTAAGGGTGAAATGACAGAAGAAACACCTTTTGCAGGTTTGTTTGTAAAGAAAGCAGACCCTGAGGTATTAAAGGACCTTGATGCAAGAGGACAGCTTTATGACGCACCTAAGTTTGAACACGAATATCCTCACTGCTGGAGATGTGATACTCCCTTAATCTACTATGCAAGAGAGTCTTGGTACATCAAAGAAACAGCGGTAAGAGATGACTTAATCAGAAACAACAACACAGTTAACTGGATTCCCGAATCAATCGGTAAGGGACGTTTCGGTAACTGGCTTGAAAATATTCAGGACTGGGCAATCTCACGTAACCGTTACTGGGGTACTCCTTTAAATATCTGGGAGTGCGAATGCGGTCACTTAGAATGCATCGGTTCAAGAGCAGAACTTAAAGAAAAGAGTGGAATGAGCGATGCAGACAAGGTTGAGCTTCACCGTCCTTACATCGACGAAGTGACTCTTAAGTGTCCTAAGTGCGGCGGCACCATGAAGAGAGTGCCCGAAGTTATCGACTGCTGGTTTGACTCAGGTGCAATGCCCTTTGCTCAGCATCATTATCCTTTTGAAAACAAGGAAAAGTTTGAAGCACAGTTCCCTGCAAAGTTTATTTCTGAAGGTGTTGACCAGACACGTGGATGGTTCCATTCACTTATGGCTGAATCAACTTTGCTTTTTAACAAAGCTCCCTATGAAAACGTAATCGTTTTGGGACATGTCCTTGATAAAAACGGTCAGAAGATGAGTAAGTCAAAAGGAAATGCCGTAGATCCCTTTGAAGCACTTGCAAAGTTTGGCGCAGATGCAATCAGATGGTATTTCTACACAAATTCAGCTCCTTACCTTCCTAACCGCTTCTCAGATGAAGCAGTTGTAGAAGGCCAGAGAAAGTTCATGGGTACACTTTGGAACACATACGCTTTCTTTGTACTCTACGCAAATATCGATAATTTCGATGCCACAAAGTATTCACTTGAATACGATAAGCTTCCTGTAATGGATAAGTGGCTTTTATCTAAATTAAATACAATGGTTAAGGATGTAGATAACAACCTTGAAAACTATCGCATCCCCGATGCCGGAAGAGCCCTTGATGACTTTGTTGACGAAATGAGTAACTGGTATGTACGTCGTTCTCGTGAAAGATTCTGGGCTAAGGGCATGGAGCAGGATAAGATCAACGCTTACATGACTCTTTACACAGCACTTGTTACCGTAGTTAAGGCAGCAGCACCCATGATTCCTTTCATGGCAGACGATATCTACAGAAACCTCGTTTGCGAAATCGATAAGAATGCTCCTGTAAGCGTTCACCTTTGCGACTTCCCCGTTGCAGATGAAAAGCTTGTGGACAAAGAACTTGAAAAGAACATGGACGCAGTTTTAAAGACTGTTGTTATGGGACGTGCTGCAAGAAATGCTTCAAATATAAAGAACAGACAGCCTATCTCAAAGATGTTTGTTAAGGCAGGCTTTGAACTTTCAGACTTCTACAAAGAAATCATCGAAGACGAATTAAACGTAAAAGATGTTATCTTTACAGACGATGTAAGAGAATTTACTTCTTATACATTTAAGCCTCAACTTAGAACAGTCGGCCCTAAGTACGGAAAGCAGCTTGGCGGAATCCAGAAGTATTTAGCTTCTGTAGATGGAAACTTAGCTATGGATGACCTTAAGGCAAAGGGAGCAATCTCTTTTGATGTTGACGGCGTAACGGTTTCTTTGGCAGAAGAAGATTTGCTTATCGCTATCACTCAGAAGGAAGGATATGTAACAGAAGCTGACAATGCCGTTACCGTTGTCCTTGATACAAACCTTACGGAAGAACTTATCGAAGAAGGCTTTATGTACGAAGTTATTTCAAAGATTCAGACCATGCGTAAGGATTCGGGCTTTGAAGTAATGGACAGAATCAAGGTAGTGGTTAGCGGAAGCGACAAAGTAAGTAAAGTAGTGTTAAAGAACAAAGAAGCTATTGCAACTAAAGTATTGGCAACAGAAATCTCCGATAACGGAACACTTTCCAACATGAAGGAATGGAACGTTAATGGCGAAAATGTTACAATAGGTGTTGAGCGAGTTTAATGCAAACTTATTGGCATAAAAGGAGAACTTAGCATGGGAGCACCTGTCTTTGACAAAGAGTTGTTTAAAAGAAGCGTTGTTTATAATGTAAAGACTCTTTACAGAAAAACTATGGAAGAAGCAACAGACCAACAGATTTTTCAGGCTGTTTGCTACGCAATAAAGGATCAGATAATCGATGCCTGGATGGATACCCAGAAGGCAATCGAAGAAAAGGATCTAAAGATTGTTTACTACATGTCGATGGAGTTTTTGATGGGGCGAGCCCTGGGAAACAACCTCATCAACATGAAGGCTTACAAAGAAGCAAAAGTTGCTTTGGAAGAGCTTGGAGTAAACATAGACGTAGTTGAGGATGAAGAGCCTGATGCAGCGCTTGGTAACGGCGGTCTTGGTCGATTGGCAGCGTGCTTTCTTGATTCTCTCGCAACACTTGGATATCCCGCTTACGGATGTGCCATCAGATATAAATACGGCATGTTTAAGCAGGTAATCGAGAACGGATACCAGGTGGAAGCTCCGGATAACTGGCTTGAAAACGGTAACCCCTTTGAATTAAAGAGGCCCGAATATACTAAAGAAGTTAAATTCGGAGGATATACGGTAGCAGATACCGATGAAAAAGGAAACCTTCACTATCGTCAGGAAGGTTATCAATCGGTAAACGCTGTGCCTTACGATTTACCCGTAATAGGATACGGAAACGGAGTGGTAAACACACTTCGTATTTGGGATGCTCAGCCCATGGAAGTATTTAAACTTGATTCTTTTGATAAAGGAGATTATCAAAAGGCGGTTGAGCAGGAAAACCTTGCAAAGACAATAGTTGAAGTATTGTATCCAAATGACAATCACTATGTGGGCAAGGAATTAAGATTAAAGCAGCAGTATTTCTTCATTTCCGCATCTGTACAGGAAGCGGTTGAAAAGTATTTGCGCACTCATAAAGACATTCGAAAATTCTATGAAAAGGTAGCTTTCCAGTTAAACGATACTCACCCCACGGTAGCTATCCCCGAGCTTATGCGTATTTTAATGGACGTGCATGGGCTTTCATGGGACGATGCATGGGATGTGACCACAAAGACATGCGCTTACACCAACCATACAATCATGGCTGAAGCCCTTGAAAAGTGGCCTATCGACCTTTTCCAAAGATTACTTCCCAGAATTTATCAAATAGTAGAAGAAATAAACAGAAGATTTATAGAAGAAATCGAAAAGAAGTACCCCGGTAACCGTGAAAAAGTACGTAAGATGGCTATCCTTTACGATGGTCAGGTCAGAATGGCTAACCTTGCAATCTGTGCAGGCCATTCAGTAAACGGTGTTGCCGAACTTCACACAGAAATCCTTATGCGTCAGGAGTTAAGAGATTTCTATGAAATGATGCCTGAAAAGTTTAACAATAAGACTAACGGTATCACTCAGAGAAGATTCCTCTTACACGCTAATCCCTTACTTGCAGATTTTGTTACTAAAAAATGCGGAAACGGATGGATTACGGATTTATCTAAGATTGTTAAGCTTGCAGATTATGCAGATGATAAAAAGGTGCAAAAAGAATTCATGAAGATTAAGCGTGAAAACAAAGTGCGCCTTGCTAAATACATTAAAGAGCATAACGGAGTGGATGTTGATCCCGATTCAATCTTTGATGTTCAGGTAAAGAGACTTCATGAATATAAGAGACAGCTTTTAAATATCTTAGACATCATGTATCTTTACAACATGCTTAAGGAAAATCCGGATATGGATTTCTATCCGAGAACCTTTATCTTCGGAGCAAAAGCGGCTGCAGGTTATCATACAGCAAAGCAGACAATTAAGCTAATCAATTCCGTTGCGGAAGTTATTAACAACGATGCTTCCATAAATGGAAAGATTAAAGTTATATTTATAGAAAACTACAGAGTTTCAAATGCAGAGATTATCTTTGCTGCATCTGATATTTCAGAACAGATTTCAACAGCTTCAAAGGAAGCATCGGGAACCGGTAACATGAAGTTTATGTTAAACGGTGCATTGACCCTTGGCACAATGGATGGCGCAAACGTAGAAATCGTTCAGGAAGTGGGAAAAGAAAACGCTCAGATTTTCGGACTTACTGCTGAAGAAGTAATAAGCTATGAAAATTACGGCGGTTATGTTCCCATGGAAATCTATAATAACGACAGAGATATAAAGAAGGTTGTAGATCAGCTTGTTGATGGAACCTATGAGCCAAACAACACCGATGAATTCAGATCTTTATACAATTCTTTGTTAAATACACTTGAAACAAATCGTGCGGACAGGTATTTTATATTAAAGGATTTCCGTTCATATCACAACGCGAGAGAAGCATTGGTACAAAAATACCAAGATAAGGATACATGGGCAAAGTCGGCAATTCTTAATGTGGCACACGTCGGAAAGTTTTCTTCCGACAGAACAATACAGGAATATGTTGACGACATTTGGCACTTGAAAAAAGTGACTCTAAAATAAAGGGGTAACTTAATCCATGATTAAATTACATGAAGGCGGAGCCTACCTTGTTAACGGTGTGGACATAGTTTCTGAAGCTGATGGCAAAGCTGGAAACTTCAATGCATCGGAAGCAAAGAAGGGTACTATTGCATACAATATTTTAAAGGCTCATAACACAAGCGGCGATATGAATAAGCTTAAGATTAAGTTTGATAAGCTTACATCGCACGACATCACATTCGTAGGAATCATTCAGACGGCAAGAGCTTCGGGCCTTACCAAGTTCCCGATTCCCTACGTACTTACCAACTGTCACAACTCACTTTGTGCTGTTGGAGGAACAATCAACGAAGATGACCATGTATTTGGTTTAAGCTGTGCAAAAAGATACGGCGGAATTTACGTGCCCCCTCATCAGGCGGTTATTCACCAGTTTGCGCGTGAAATGCTTGCTGAAAGCGGCGCAATGATTCTAGGTTCCGATTCACACACAAGATACGGTGCACTTGGCACCATGGCTGTGGGCGAAGGCGGACCCGAGCTTGTAAAGCAGCTTCTTTCTCAGACCTATGACATCAATATGCCTAAGGTAGTGGGGGTTTATCTTAAGGGAGAACCTGTCAAAGGCGTTGGCCCTCAGGACGTAGCCCTTGCAATTATCGGAGCTGTATTTGCAAACGGATATGTAAATAATAAAGTAATGGAATTTGTGGGACCGGGAGTTAAGAACTTATCGGCAGATTTCCGTATCGGAATCGATGTAATGACCACGGAAACCACATGTCTTTCTTCAATCTGGGTAACAGATGAAAAGATTGAAGAGTTTTATGATATCCATGCAAGAAAAGAAGCATACAAGGAATTAAAGCCTTCGGATGTGGCATACTATGATGGAATGGTGGAAGTTGATTTATCAAAGGTTAAACCTATGATTGCGATGCCTTTCCATCCTTCAAATGTTTACACCATCGAAGATGTTAATAAAAACCTTAAAGACGTGCTTCACGAAGTTGAAGAACGCGCAAAGGTTTCTTTTGGCGAAAAAGTAAAGTACTCTTTGCAGGATAAGATTCGAGACGGAAAGTTATACGTTGAGCAGGGAATCATCGCAGGATGTGCAGGCGGCGGATTTGAAAATATCTGTGCTGCTGCAGACATCATTGAAGATTCTTATATCGGAAGCGATGAATTCACATTTAGCGTATATCCCGCATCAACTCCTATTTACATTGAGCTTGTAAAGAACGGATGCGTGACAAAGCTTATTCAGTCAGGCGCAGTTGTAAAGACTGCATTCTGCGGACCTTGTTTTGGCGCAGGAGATACACCTTCAAATAATGCATTCTCGATTCGCCATTCAACAAGAAACTTCCCGAACAGAGAAGGTTCTAAGATTCAGAATGGTCAGATTGCTTCCGTTGCACTTATGGACGCTCGTTCAATTGCTGCAACAGCTGCAAACAAAGGCTTCCTTACACCTGCTACTGATGTAGATAAAGAGCTTAAAAAGTATAAGTATTATTTCGATACTTCAATTTATAAAAACAGAGTATTTGATTCTCACGGCGTGGCTGACCCCACTCAGGAAATTAAGATGGGCCCGAACATTAAAGACTGGCCTAAGATGGTGGCACTTACAGATAACCTTTTACTTAAGGTGGTATCTGAAATCCACGATCCCGTTACCACAACGGATGAGCTTATTCCTTCGGGAGAAACTTCATCTTACAGATCAAATCCTTTGGGACTTGCAGAGTTTACTCTTTCAAGAAAAGACCCTGAATATGTGGGCCTTGCAAAAGAAGTTCAAAAGGCAGAAAAGGCAAGAGAAGCTGTTCTTTCAGGTGACGGCTCAGAAAAGCCTTGTCAGGCACTTCCTGAGCTTCATGATGTAATGAGTAAGGTAAGAGAAAAGTTCCCTGATATGAACCACGAAAAGTTTGGAATCGGTTCCACAATCTTTGCGGTTAAACCGGGCGACGGCTCCGCAAGAGAACAGGCAGCATCATGCCAGAAGGTTTTAGGCGGCTGGGCTAACATCGCAAACGAATATGCCACAAAGAGATACCGCTCGAACCTTATTAACTGGGGCATGCTTCCTTTCGTAATCGAAAAGGGCGATTTACCTTTCACTAAGGGAGACTACATTTTCATCCCCGACATCAAGAAAGCCGTTATCGAAAAGAACGATAACATTAAGGCTTACGCAGTAAAGAAAGACGGCCTTAAAGAATTTACTCTTCATTTAGGCGATTTAACCGATGAAGAAAGAGAGATAATTCTTAAAGGATGTCTTATTAATTACAACGCGGTATAAAACAGTTTATGGCTGCAGGCAAAATTGCCTGCAGTTTTTTTATGTCTTTTTATGACAAAATGAAACATTTTATGTCGTAACATAATCTAATATAATGAAAGGGCAAAACACTCTTTCAAATATAAAGAAAGATGGGGGAGAAATGAGCGACATACAAATTGAAAGGCTTGTGAAGGCTGCAAAGAGAAAGAATGCCGATGCTTTCTCTAAACTAATTGATTCGCAAATGCAATCATTATACAAAACAGCCTATGCAATTCTAAAAAACAACGAGGATGCGGCGGACGCGATTCAGGAAACGATTTTGATTTGCTGGGAAAAGCTACCGACACTAAAAAAGAATCAATTCTTTAAGACGTGGATTACAAGGATTCTTATTAATGAGTGTTATAAGGTTTTAGAGCAGAATAAAAAAATTGTTTACTTTGAAGACGAGCCCTTTGATGAGGGTAAGGAAGATGAGCACGACATTGAGTTTAAAGAAGCTTTAGATGTGCTTGATGAAAAGTACAGAGTTGTCACCGTGCTTTATTATTCTCAAGGCTTTTCCACAAAGGAGATATCGAGGATTTTAAATATTCCCGATAATACGGTCCGCACCAGACTATCGAGGGCAAGGGAGCAATTAAAAAAATACTATGAGGAGCAATCGGTATGAGAAAGAGTGAGTTAGACATAGAAAGAATCTTTTCGCAAGATATTTCTGTTCCGAAAAAAGTTTTGGATGCAAAAGAAAATGCTATTTCGGAAATATGCGAAAAGAAAAACAATAGTAAAGCAAAAGAGACGACACACAAGTTTAATATAGTGTCAGTAGCCGCTGCCGTTTTGATATTTGTGCTTTTGGCAGGCTCCGGCACAATGGCTGCTGCAGTATACAACAGATATAAAGAGTATCAAGGCATTGAAAATGAAACAATGGAAAAGATATATGTAGCTGTGGAAAATAGCGGGGAAGTAATTTTTTCCATGAACAGAGCATACACCGATGAAGAATCAAAAAGGTATGCTTCTTTGGAAAAAGAATACAAGTCAAGCTTAAAGCACCCTGAGAAAGCACTTCCGCTTGTGGAAAACAAGAAGGTAATTCTTAAATGTGGTGCATATCTTATTATCACGGGGAAGGGAGAAGAAAACGTTCTTCATCTTCCTAAGAGAGAATTAAAAGACGAAGAAATCCTTGAGATCATTGATTACATCGCGAAAGAAGATTATGTACTTTATAAAAGCGTGGAAGCAGGGGACGAAAAATCCCTTGAATTAAACGATTTATTTAAGGACATGAATGATGAAGAAGTAGATTTTTATTGGATATTATTCCACTATTCAAATAGTGAATTGGGAAGTACCTTTGTAAGAGCTACAGGAGACGGACTTTCTTCATCGGAAGAAGAACGCTACGAAGAGTTAAAACAAAGCTATATGGCAGGCCTAAGCAGACCTTCTAAAGTCTTGACTTTAATTTCATTTCCGGATGAATACTTCGGTACAGGCGTTGCTTTCTGCGACTATGACAATAATTACTATCTTCCGAAAGAGGAATTGTCAGATCAGGACCTTCTTGAAATCATCGACATGAAAGCTAAAGAAGAATATGTTACAAGGCGTGTCGAAGAAGAAGTAAGATTTGGAAAGAGACTTGATTATCCAAAGAAAAATACAGATGAAAACCTTGATATAACAGAAAAGAGATTTGCTCATACAAAGAGCGATGTAGTGGTTCTTAACTTAGAGGATGCACAGATAGGTTATACCGTATACTTTGGAAAGTATGAGCAGGACGGAAATAAAAATAACGGAAAAGAAGATATTGCTTGGTACGTACTTGATAAGGAAGGAAAAACATTAACCTTAATTTCCGTAGATGTTCTTGATACAAAAGTTTATAACGAGACTAAGCCTACAACCTGGGCAGACAGCAGTTTAAGAAATTGGCTTAATTCAAATTTCCTTGATGAGGCATTCTCGGATATCGAGAGAGAAAAAATCGTTCATAAGGATCTTGAAAACTCAGACGGAGTACATTCTTTTGACTTTGCTTATGTTCTTTCTAAAGAGGAGACATATTCTTACTTTGGAGTCGATGCAAGCGTTTTAAACAAAGAATATGATTCTTATGAAGCAAAATGCGCAGCTTTCCTGGATGCATTTGATGAAAGATTATATGCAAAGCCCACGGCTTATGCACTCTCAAACAATGGGTATGAATGGACCAAAGAAAATTCTGAAAAAATGAAAGACTTTACAGGGGTTGATGTGTCCAAAGCAAACGGTAATACAACACAGTGGCTAAGATCGTTTGATAAGGCCGGAAACGCGGCAGATTATATAGATGCGATGGGAGCTGTAGACGGAAGTAATTACGTAGATACAAAACTTGGTGTACGACCTGTAATAAATGTAAAACCTTAGAAAGAGTTTGCTTTATGAAGGCAGGCGGATGATTTATCATGTCGCAAAACACTTAAGAAGCGCTTTTAGCGGAGCGTTGCTTCGTTTTGCGACATGATAAATCATCCGCCTGCCATATTAAAAAGGAGAGGGCGAAAGCCCTCTCCGACTGTTTATGAAGCAAAATCCACATGCTGTATGGTGCCTACGTTTCCGTCTTCGTAAAGAAAGATTCCGGTTTTTCTTATTCGCCCGTTGGGATCGTAGGTTTCGTGAGAACGAACCATGTGGTCTGTGTCGGCATTTTGTAAGCAAATGGCACCGATGTTTTTGTCTTTAAGAGAATAGATTAAATCGTTTCCCTCAGGGTCTTTGCCCCAGATTTTAAGAAGAGAAAAGATTTCGTCGTTTTCATCAATCCAGCCGTTGTTATCTGAGTCGTATTTTGCTAAATCCGCAAAACCGTCTCCTGACTTTGCTCCGAATAATTCGGAACCGTCATTAATCTTTCCGTCCTCGTTTAAATCAAGTGCAAGGAAAGCACTGTTTGAAGAAAAGTTTGAAATTTCTTCTTTAACGCCGTCACAGTCTAAGTCAAAGAAAAACTTTAAGTCCTTTAAGTCTGCGGGAGCTTCCGATAAGTTCACCACCAAAGGATCCGTAAACTGATAAGAAATGTTTGTTATGGAAGTTGAGAAATAGTCTATGAAGGTAGAAGACATTGAAATGTTAAGATTAACATTAATGCTTCTTCCGTCATCTGTGTTTACAATTCCTGCGGCTGTAAACGAAGTAAACTCTGATTCCATGTAGAAGCTTTCTGTGCAGTAGGTGGTTGAAATTCTGCTTAAAGAACCTGTATCCGCTGTGGCACCATCTGTTTCTTCAAGCGCATTTTCTTTCTTACAATCCTCTTTCTTTCTAAATAAAAGATCAAGAATCCGTGACAAGAAATCCTGGTGAAGCTTTTGGAAAGCTGATGCTGCATCCCTCTCCGGCGCAAGGGAATAAGTTTTGATGCCGGCACGCTTGCTTAACAAATCGTAAGCATCTTTGATGGCATCTTCTTTCCCAAGGTAATCTTCAAGCCCCTTGGTGCCAAGAGGTTCTTCTTCTAAAGATTCAAAAGCGGGAAGACCTTCGCAGTCGCTCTTTCCGTTATCCTTTGGAAGAAACTGGTTAAAAAGATTTGGTGTAAGCTGACTTCCTGTTGTCTCTACATTGCTTACACTTACCTCGCGATAAAAGCGAGAAGATTGAGTAGACGTGTAACGTCTCTCGGAGTCCATTCCTAGTTGATAGGAACTGATTCTCAATTGGTTGTTTACCCTCCTTTAAAGAAAAAAATAGACGCTTTTTGAAAAATCCATTTCAAAAAAACGTCCTTGTATTAAATATATCGGCAGGAAATGTAAATAAATAAGGCACTTTTGGCAATTAGTATAAATTCGAAAATCGTTGTATAATAGGATAGGTTTACTAAAAAGGAGAGCTTAATGAAAAAACGAATAGTAGCGATTTTGCTTTGCTTAGCCCTCCTTACAGGATGTGGAAAAGAAGTTAAAATCCAGGAAAAAACCACATTTGTAAAAGAACTGTCCGGAAAAACGTCTATGCTTTCAGAGGCAAAGATAGACTATGAAGTGCCGGGAGCGTACCCCGGAATCTGTGTTGATTTAAACGGATATGAATTAAATAAGACAAAAGAAGCCATACTGGCAGGGGAAAACCTTCCTGCTGTTTTTGTAGTTAAGGATGCAAATACCCATGAGGAAGTTTTCAGAGGAAGTGTCAAAAGAAAGCCTTCCATGGAAGAAGACGGAAAGCTTACAGGGGTTGCGGATTTTTCAGATTTTAGTACAGCCGGATGCTATTACATTGAGGCTGAACTTTTAGGAAAGAGTAAATCCTTTTTTATAAGAGAGTTTGTTTATGAAGATACGTTACTAAAGGCCTTTTCAAAGCTTCATGAGTTAAGGTGCGATAATTGCCATTTAGAGAGCGTTCCTTTTGAAAGCGACTTAACCGTGACCATGGATGTAAGCGGTGGATGGCATACGGCCGAAGGCGGACAAAAGGATGTGGTGGAAGCCTGCCTTTCCGTTATGGATTTATGCACGGCTTATGAATTCTATCCAAGCGCCTTTACGGATGACTACGGATACGAGTTTAGCGGAAACAAGATCCCCGACATTTTGGATGAAGCTGCCTTCGAAATAGAATGGCTTTTAAAAATGCAAAACCAGGAAACAGGCGGTGTGTACACATCGGTTTCTTTGCAAAATTTACCCGGAGAGCGTGAAAAGAAACTTGCTGTAGGGGGAGAGACTACAAGAGCAACAGCTTATTTTTGCGCCTGCCTTGCAAAGTTTTCAATGGACTATAAACAGTTTGACCAAGGCCTTTCTCAAAGAGCATTTCAGGCTGCAAGCAAAGCCTGGAAATGTTTGGAAGCAAACAAAGACATTGTAACAAGCGACCAGATGTACAGAGCTGCAGCGGAAATGTTTAAGGCTACGGGAAACGGCGTTTATAACCAGATTATTTTGGATTATCTAAAATTAAATGCAGGGGCTGCCTATGACGGAAGAGCGACACTTGATGCCGCAATAACATATCTTTCAACCTCAAGAGGCACAAATAGGACATATTGTGCTTTACTAATGAATTCATTTAAAGCCCGTATAAAGGCAAAGTCCGATGCGGGAGATAAGGCAAGATTTGGCATAGACCCTGAAACCACCGAAGTGGTGGATCAGCTTAGAAACGCCTATGAAATGATGCTTTGCGATTACATAGATAACAGCAAAGAATACGAAGAATCGGAAGAAGACTATATCCACTATTTGCTTGGAAGAAATGCATTTAGTGAAAAATATATAGAATCAGTTAATTCTCCAAACGCTTATGCAGAGCTAATAGCGGTTGCGGCGAAGCTAAATAAAAGCGTGAAGGATAAGAAAGGAAAGAAATGAAAATAGTAGTTTTGGCAGGAGGCACAAGCACTGAAAGAGATGTATCTTTAGTGTCAGGTGCAAAGATTTATAAGGCGTTAAAAGAAAACGGACACAAGGCCGTTTTGCTTGATGTATTTTTAGGACTTGAAGATGTGGATTTAGCCACAGTGTTTGATAAAGGTGATGAACTGTTAGGAAATATCGAGCATATAAAGACTCAGAACCCAGACATTAATGCAATTAAAGCATTAAGAAAGGACGGAGGAAAATCTTTCTTTGGCCCCAATGTTCTTGATATCTGTAAAGAAGCAGACGTTGTATTTATGGCTCTTCACGGAGAAAACGGAGAAAACGGTAAAGTGCAGGCAGCATTTGACCTTCACGGAATCACCTATACAGGTAACGACTATGTAAGCTCAGCTTTGGCAATGGATAAGGCTTTGGCAAAGGATTTATTTAAGCTTTACGGCGTTCAGACTCCCGCAGGTTTTTCATTAAAGAAGGGTGAAGAAGATAAAAACGAAGTAAAATATCCCGTAGTTGTAAAGGTTACAGACGGAGGCTCCAGTATCGGAGTTTATATTGCTCACAACAAAGAAGAATACGAAAAGGCAAAGAAAGATGCCTTCACATTCGGAAACGAACTTGTGGTTGAGCAGTTTATCGACGGAAGAGAGTTTTCTTGCGGCGTAATCTTGGGTAAGGCTTTACCCGTAATCGAAATTGCTCCCGTTGAAGGATTTTATGATTATAAAAACAAATACCAGGAAGGCTCCACCATCGAAACCTGTCCTGCAAATGTGGACAAAGAAACCACACTTAAAATGCAGAAAATGGCAGAGGATGCATACAATTGCTTAAGACTTAATCAGTACGCAAGAGTAGACATCATGATGGATAAAGACGGTGAACTCTATGCTTTGGAAGCAAACACTCTTCCCGGCATGACACCTATGTCTTTAATGCCTCAGGAAGCAGCTGCCGTAGGTATTAACTATAATCAGCTTTGTGAAAAATTAGTAAAGATGGCATTGGAAAAGTAGTATGAAGGCTTTTAATATTGGAGATGTAATAATTGCAACAGATGGCGTTGGAAAGAACATAACCGACGCCTCTATGCTTATAGAATCCGTGACAATGGATTCAAGACAAGTTAAAGAAGGAAGCCTCTTTGTGGCCATTAAAGGCGAAAGAGTTGACGGCCATGACTTTATAAATGACTGCTTTAGTAAGGGCGCTACAGCAGTTTTATGTGACCACATTCCGGAAGGCGTAACGGGCCCTTGCATTGAGGTTGAAAACACTGTTAAGGGATTACAGGACCTCGCAAAGTGGTACAGAGAATCTTTAAATGTAAAGGTGGTTGGCATCACAGGAAGTGTTGGCAAAACCAGCACAAAGGAAATGGTGTCCGCTGTTTTATCAGAAGGCTTTAAAACCCAAAAGACCATTGGAAATTATAACAACGAAATCGGCCTTCCCCTTACGGTTCTTTCAATTGAAGAAGACACTCAGGTAGAAGTACTTGAAATGGGAATAAGCGATTTTGGCGAAATGAGAGTGTTATCAAGAATCGCTCAGCCAAACGTTTGCGTCATTACAAATATCGGTGAATGTCATTTGGAATTCTTACATGACAGAGACGGCGTGCTGAAAGCTAAGTCTGAAATCTTTGAGTTTATGAGTAAAGACGCAAAGATTTACTTAAACGGCGATGATGATAAATTAAGAACCGTAAAAGACGTAAAGGGCATCAAACCTGTCTTCTACGGATTTAATAAAGAAAATGATGTTACATTGATTGAATCTAAATCCTTAGGCCTTAAGGGAAGTGACATTAAGATTAGCTACTTAGGAAAAAATCTTGATGCGACAATTCATATGCTTGGTAAGCACATGCAGGCAAACGCAATTGTTTCTTTTGCCATTGCAAAGGACATGGGGCTTACAGACGATGAGATTAAAGAAGGCTTAGCAAAGGCTAAGACAATCGACGGAAGATGTAATTTGATTGACTATAAAGGCATCGGTACCATAATTGACGATTGTTACAATGCATCTCCCACATCCATGAAGGCTGCACTTGATACTCTTGTTTTGGCAGAGGGAAGAAAAGTAGCAATTATGGGAGATATGTTTGAACTTGGTGAAAACTCGGATTCAATGCATGCCGAAGTCGGAACCTACGCTGCCAATGTCGGAATAGATAAGCTTATTTGTGTAGGCGAAAATTGTAAGCACATGTACGAGGCTGCAAAGAAAGAAAACAAGAATCTTGAGATTTCATATTTTAAGTCTCTTGAAGACTTACTTTCAGTTTTAAAAACAGAAGTAAGGGATACAGATAATATATGGGTTAAGTCTTCACACGGAATGGGCTTTGCAAAGCTTGTTGAAGCGCTTAAAGAAAGATAAATAAAGAGCCGCGTCACTGACGCGGCCCTTGTTGTATTTAATTATATAAGCTTTTGATTTCTTAAGTAAGCTTCTTTAAGCGCTTCCTGAGCCTTAACGCTTACTTCGCGAATCTCGGCTCTTGAAAGACCCTTTGTTTCAATTGGCTTACAAAACTCGATAATAACATGAGTCTTTTTAATCTTAGGAAAATGTGCTTCAAAGATTTCTTCCGTATTGTTTATTGCAACGGGAACAACAGGACATTCGGCCTTTTCCGCAATCTTTAAGCTTCCGTCATGGAAGGGAAGTAAAGGCTCTGTACCCTTGTTTCTTGTGCCTTCGGGGAAGATGCACATGCTTTTACCGGATTTAATAAGCTCTGCGCTTTTGTTAATTACCTTTAAGCCTTTTCTAAGGTCTTTTCTGTCAAGGAACTGACAGTTCATAAGGCGCATCCAAAGAGAGAAAACAGGGATCTTTGAGGTTTCTTTCTTCGCTACATATCCTGTCTGCATAATGCATTCGGGGTAAGTAACTATAATATCGAAAATGCTTCTGTGGTTAGGAACCAAAAGCACGGGAGTATCTTTTGAAAGATTTTCTTTACCAAGGACTGTGAGTTTTACGCCTGAAATAAAATAAACCATTCTGAATGCGCCGCAGACGATTGTCTGTGATGCATTTGCAACGAACTTCGGGCAAATAAATCTTAATAAGAAAAATACTAAAATAAAGGGAATAGATAGAATTAAAAATAAAACCGTCCAAACGGCAGCACCGATGAATCTAAACATAACCTCTCCTAATAATCGCAAATTGGTAATGATGTAGTTTTCAAAACCACATTAATTATATTTAATTAGTACAAATAGCGCAAGACAGGAACAAAAGATTTATGATACTCTTAATAAATAAGTGTATCTGTAATTACACAATATCAAACGGAGATTAAAATGCTTAAAATTCAAAACGCCCAAGTATGCGACCCTGTAAACAAATTAAGCGGTCGCTATGATGTCACAATAGAGAATGGAGAAATTGCTGATTTAAATGAGGCAACAGGGAAAATAGACGAAGGTGCCATTGATGCATCAGACTACATTTTAACTTTAGGCCTTTGCGATGTGCATGTGCACTTTAGAGACCCCGGGCAGACACATAAGGAAGATATTGAGACCGGTGCAAAGTGTGCCATAAAGGGTGGCTTTACGGACGTTGTGATGATGGCGAACACAAATCCCACAATCGATAATTTAGAAACCCTTGAGTATGTTTTAAATAAATCAAAAATATCACCCTTAAACATTCACACCTGCGCAAGCGTCACAAAGGGCCTTAAGGGAAAAGAACTTACGGATATGAAGGCTTTATTTAATGCAGGCGCAATTGGCTTTACGGATGACGGCATCCCTTTAATGGATGCAGACCTTTTAAAAGAAGCCATGATTAAGGCAAAAGAACTTGATGTGCCCATAAGCCTTCATGAAGAAGATAAAAGCTTAATCAAAGAAAACGGCTTAAATCACGGCGCCGCAAGCGACTATTACGGAATATACGGTTCTCCAAGAGAAGCGGAGGCTAAATTAATAAAAAGAGATATTGAGATTGCAATAGAAACAGGGGCTAAGCTTAACATCCAGCATATAAGCTCAAAAGAGGGAGTTGAACTTGTTAGAAACGCTAGAAAGAGATGTGATAACGTATTTGCGGAAGCTACCCCTCACCACATTTGCCTTACGGAAGAAGCGGTTATTGAAAACGGAGCAAATGCCAAGATGAATCCCCCTCTTCGCACAAAGAAAGATAGGGCTGCCATAATTGAGGGCATTAAAGACGGAAGCATTTCAATAATTGCTACAGACCACGCTCCTCATGCAAAAGAAGAAAAAGATGTGGACATTTTAAAGGCTCCTTCAGGAATCATAGGACTTGAGACTTCCTTTTCTTTGTGCTATGAAGCATTGGTTGAATCAAAGGCTGTTACCCTTGGAAAGCTCATAGAAGTGATGGCTGTTAACCCAAGAAAGCTTTACAATCTTTCCTGCGAAGGAATAAAGGTCGGAGCAAAGGCAAACTTAATGCTGTTTGCACCTTGGGAAAAATACGTGTATGATAAGTCGGAATCAAAATCCGTAAATTCTCCTTTCTTTGGACGAACCTTGAAGGGAAAAGTAAAAGCTACCATAGTTGAAGGGAAAGTCGTTTATGAAGATCTATGAAAAGGCCAAAGTAACAAAGGCTATAGAACTATCAAAGGGAATCTTTGAACTTAGAATAAAGACAAATATAGCTAAAGAAGCAAAGCCCGGACAGTTTGTGATGGTGTATCCTAAAGATAAATCAACCATCTTGCCCCGCCCCATAAGTATCTGTGAAGCAGAGGGTGACTTGCTTCGCCTTGTTTACAGAGTGGCAGGAAAGGGCACAAAAGAGTTTTCTTTGTACGAAGAAAACGAAGACGTAACAGTAATGGGCCCCATCGGAAACGGTTTTCCCATTGAGAAGGCTTTAGGAAAGAAAGCAGTCTTAATCGGCGGAGGAATCGGAGTGCCTCCTATTTTACAATTATCAAAAGAAATTAAGGCTAAAGAGGTTACAACGGTTTTAGGATACAGAAACAACGACCTTTTCTTAAAGGATGATTTTGATAAGTGTTCAAATACAGTAATTGCAACAGAAGACGGAAGTGTGGGCACAAAAGGAAATGTGCTGACAGCAATAAAGGAACAAGGCATTGAATGTGATGTAATCTTTGCCTGCGGTCCTATGCCCATGCTTAGAGCAATAAAGCAGTATGCTAAGGAAAAGAATATAGAAGCATACATTTCTTTGGAAGAAAGAATGGCCTGCGGAGTGGGTGCATGTCTTGGATGCGTATGCAAGACAGTTAAAAAGGATGAGCACTCTCACGTAAACAACGCAAGAGTTTGCACGGAAGGCCCCGTATTCTTGGCTTCGGAGGTGGATATTTAATGAACACTAAAGTAAGTATTGCAGGAGTTGAATTTAAAAATCCCGTAACCGTTGCTTCGGGAACCTTCGGATCGGGAATGGAATATTCTGAGTTTGTGGATTTGTCAAAGCTTGGAGCTGTTACCACAAAAGGCGTTGCTTTAACTCCTTGGACAGGGAACAACACAATAAGAGTGTGCGAAGTGTATGGCGGTATGTTAAATGCCATAGGCCTTCAAAATCCCGGAATTGAAGTTTTCTGTGAAAGAGACATTCCGTTTTTAAAGAAATATGACACAAAAATAATCGTAAACGTATGCGGTAAAACCGTTGAAGAGTATGTGGGCGTGGTTGAAAGATTAGCTTCTGAACCTGTTGATATGCTTGAAATAAATGTTTCATGCCCCAACGTAAAAGAAGGCGCTATAGCTTTTGGACAGGACGCTAAAGCCTTAGAAAACGTTACAAGAGAAATTAAGAAGGTTGCAAAGCAGCCTGTAATCATGAAGTTAAGCCCCAATGTTACAAGGATAGCCGATATGGCAAAGGCAGCAGAAGCTGCCGGGGCCGATGCAATTTCTTTGATTAACACAATAACAGGCATGAAGATAGACATAAACAGACGCACCTTTGTGCTTGCCAATAAAACAGGTGGTATGAGCGGCCCTGCAATAAAGCCTGTTGCCGTTAGAATGGTTTATGAATGTGCAAACGCCGTAAATATTCCCATTATCGGAATGGGCGGAATATCAAATGCGGAAGATGCCCTTGAATTTATTATGGCAGGTGCCACAATGGTGTCTGTAGGTGCCGCAAACTTTGTAAATCCCTACACTACTTTGGAAGTAATTGACGGAATCAAAGATTACATGCAAAGAAATAATGTTAACGATATAAAAGAACTTATCGGATGCGTAAAATAAAGATAACAAATATAAAAGCCGGAGCTATTAAGCTTCGGCTTTTATTAAAAGTATGAAATTATCATTCTGTCTCCGTGTTTTCGCTCATGAGTTTATCAAATTTCTCAAGAACGGCATCGTAGGTTTTCTGTGACAATTCGGGGAGCTTTCCGCCCCATGTTTTTTCTGCCTGAGCAAAGCCTTCTTTGAAAGCATCTTTCATAGCAGAAATTTTTGAAGGATCTCCGCCTGTGAGAGCCATAGCAAAATCGATGATACGGTCGGAAGTCTGATTTACTCCCCAGTATCCGTCTTCTGCAATGTCGGCTTCAGCCTGAGCTTTTGTCTCGGCGTCCACTTCAAAGTGGCCTTCTCTTAAGAAGTTCCACATGTCTGTTGCTTTGGCATAAGCGTCATTCTGTTTTAAGATGAGCTGTTCTACCAAAGTGCGAAGCTGTGCCACTCTTGCATCAGCGTCGGCTTTTAATCTGGCAATGACTTCTTCATTTGCCTTATAAGTTTTTGTTACAGGTTCAGTTGAGGCTTCGTATATAACGCCTTCTTCTGGAACTGCATTGTTTGGTATCGATTCGGTTTCGTTAACCTTTGCCGCCGTTTTAGTTATTTCTTTATCTGTATTAAGGTTTGAAAAGGAAGAATAGCCGTCAATCGATCCTGTAATTCCGTTTACGTTCATGATTGTCCTCCCGGGGGTTACCCCTGTGTGAGCGCACTTCCATGTGCAGCTAATGATAGGTTTCTATATCTATTATCGGCAAATATTATAAGAACTTTAGAGTTTGAAAAAATTTTTTTTTAATTTATAATAAGTATACTAAATATTGTCTATTGTATACAAAAAACAATCCTATACAAGAATATCATACACGAATAACAAGGATATTAACGATGATTATCTACGAAAAAGCATATGCAAAAATAAATCTTTCTTTGGACATTGTGGGAAGAAGGCCTAACGGATACCACGATGTGCGAATGATAATGCAGACTCTTGATTTAAGTGATGATTTAAGCTTTGAATCAAATGACGACATAGAAGGCGTAACGTTAGTTACAGACAGCGAAGTGTTAAACGAAGAGCAAAGTGGTGGCTCTGACAATTTAATCATTAAAGCTTTGAAACTTTTAAAAGAAGAAACCGGGAAAGACTTTAATGTAAAAATCACTCTTTCAAAAAACATTCCCATAGCAGCCGGCCTTGCAGGTGGAAGCGCTGATGCGGCGGCAACCTTAAGAGGGCTAAACAGGCTGTTTTCTTTGGGCTTATCAAATGATAGGTTAAGAGAGCTTTCCGTTAAAATCGGAGCCGATGTTCCCTTTTGCATTGAAGGAGGCCTTTGCTTAAGCGAAGGAATAGGTGAAGAGTTAACGACTCTTACGCCACTTGCTTCTGTCCCCACCGTAATTTGTAAGCCAAACATTTTTGTATCAACCAAAGATGTTTATAACGCTTTTGACAGCGATGAAAATGAAAAGCATCATCCCGATGTTGACGGTATGCTATCAGCCATAAAAGAATATGATGTAGCTAAAGTAACCGAACTTCTAGAAAACATTTTGGAGCCTGTTACAAAGGCCATGCATCCGGTAATTGGTGAAATAGAAGAAAAGCTTGTAAGCTTAAATGCCAACAAAGCAATCATGAGCGGAAGCGGCCCTACGGTTTATGCTTTGTTTAACTCTGAAAAAGAAGCAGAGACTGCGGCGGATATGCTTAAGTCTATTTATCCGGTTTTTGAGATACACGCAACCAAATTTAGAAACGTAAAGAAAGAACATTTTGAATAGGAGGGTGTAACATGGGTGAATTTGAACTAAATATGGATGATTATTTACCACTTCGGGATGTAGTGTTTCAGACCCTCAGAAAAGCAATTTTAACGGGAGAACTTATGCCCGGGGAAAGGCTTATGGAAATCCATCTTGCTCAAAAGCTTGGGGTAAGCCGTACTCCCATAAGAGAAGCCATTAGAAAGCTTGAGCTTGAAGGCCTTGTCATGAATATTCCAAGACGCGGTGCTCAGGTAGCGGAAATTTCCGAAAGAGGTTTAAGAGATGTTTTGGAAGTAAGGCGTGCCCTTGATACTTTCTGCGCGGAGCTTGCCTGTGAGAGAATTTCCGATGAAGAAAAAGAAGCTCTTAAAAAGGCCTGCAAAGACTTTGAAGATGCGGTTGAAACAAAAGATGTTACCGTGATAGCAAAAGCAGACGTTGCTTTCCATGATATAATAGTCGGAGCTACGGGAAATGAAAGACTTGTGGCGCTTCTTAATAATCTGGCAGAGCAAATGTATCGCTACAGATTTGAATACATTAAAGATTTCAGTCAGCACGGTAAGCTCATAGAAGAACACAGAGTGTTAATGGATGCAATTTTGAAAGGAAATATTATTGGCGCAAGAGATGCTGCAAGAGAGCATATCGACAACCAGGAAAAATCTATTCTTATGCAAATAAGCATAGATGCAAACGGTCAGGCCAAGGAATAAAGGTAAATAAGTGAACAAAGAAGTGTTGCTTTCAATCAAAGGTTTGCAAATCGGCGAAGACTCAAAGGAAGAGCAAACAATAGAAACTTTGACAAGAGGGCTTTATTATAACAAAAATCAAAAGAACTACATATCATATGAAGAAAGCTTTGACGGCGAAGAATCCGTAAAGAGCATGGTGAAGTTTGATAACCGGTCTTTGGAAATCACAAGAAAAGGAAAATACAGAAGTAACATGGTTTTTGAAGAAGGAAAAAAATCAATTACCGAGTATCACACTCCATATGGTGAATTTGTTCTTTCTATCGATACAGAGTCAATTAAGATTAATGAAAAAGAAGATGAAATAGACATGGAAATAGTCTATGACATGGAAATGAATTATGAAAGATACGCAAAGTGCAAAATAGAAATGAATGTAAAAAGCGTATAAAAAAGACTTCGGAAAATCTTTCCGAAGTCTTTTAAATTACTTAACTGATTTAGCGCCTGCTTTTTCCTGCATGCGTTCAACCCATGCCTTAAAGCCTTTAGTCTTTTTAACAGGGGCTTCGATCTTACCGTGAAGACCTTTAACATCTGTAATGTAAATACCGCTTACGGTTGCCTTAACTTCTTTCTTTACGGGAATGGCTTCAAAAATCTTTTCGTCTGCCACAAGGCTCATTACCTGAGGACCAACCTTAGCTTTAACAATGGGAAGCTTTGCTCTTCTCATAAGCTTTGGTGTCTGATCAAGCACTGCCTGAGGAAGACCTGAATCTATAAGCTTCATTCTCTTTTTATCTATGATAAGCATTGAAACAGTCTGCTTGTACTGCTCCATCTGAGCGTCCTGCTCAGCCTTACGCTTTTCTGCTTTTTTTCCTAAGAAATATAAAACAACGAGTAATGCGATTGCAACAACCGCAACAACAATAGCAACAATCAATCCGGGTCTCATATCTATCCTCCAATTCATAATGCCTTCACATTGTATCATTGTGAAGGCTTAAAAACAAGAAAAAAACTATAAATTCACTCATCTTGACACTAAGATGGGCAAATCTTGAATTTTAAGCTTAGATATGCTACAAATTAAATGTTATAGGTGTTATTATGCCCTATTAAAGATTAAGGATATTTCGGAAGGTATTACGATGAAAAATGGGTTTAAGACAGGGGTGCTTTTTTTGCTTGCAGCCGCGTTTCTTTGTGCCTGCGGGAAAAAAGCCGACGTTGTCGAAATTACCGTTGATAATGTAGATGACTATATAGAAAGCTTTTCAAATTACGAAGGATTGGACGCAGGCGCCGAAAAGGAGCCTCTTACCGATGAAATAGTGGAATACTATGCGGATTTTTACTATGAGAGACTTTGCGAAGAAAACCCTTGCTTAAAAGACGAAAACGGTAACAACCTTCCTCTTACCGACAAAGCCATTGCAAGTCTTAATTCAGAAGTATATTCAAACGTAAGCGAATACATGGTTTTTATTCGCGGATGCGTTTCTGATTTTCTTGTTTCCCAATACGAAAACGAAGTTGTTGAAAACGTGATTAAGGAAGTAATATCTTCTTCGAAGTTTAAAGAACTTCCAAAAGACCTTATTAAAAATGAAGAAGAAACCGTTATAAAGGCCTATGAAGAAGTTGCCGCTTCTTATGGCTTAAAGGTTGAAAAGTATTTAGAGTATTGCGGTACTTCTTTGGAAGAAGAAGCAAAAGATTCTTTGCTTCATAAGATTGTAATTGTAAAGATTGCAAAGGATAAAGAAATTAAAGACACAGAAGACAAATCACAAAAAGAAGCTGTCTTTGATTATATATTGAGTGTTACCGGCGCTAACGATCATTAAGGTGTGTATATGACTTACTATGCTTTGTATCAGATAGTCAACTTAATAGTTATGATCGCTACGGTTTTCCTTATGAAGATTTTGTACGACAGACTTGAAGTCGTAGAAAATCGTAGTCTGTTTCTTGCGGCCTTGGGACACGGTATGGATTTGGTGGCATGGTTTTCCATAAGCCATTCCACATCCATAAGTGCATCCATAGTGGGTGTCAGATTGTCTATTGTAGGGCGTCTTATTTTTGGTATCGCCCTTATGAATTATATGGTGAAAATGTATAAGTCTAAGTTCTACGCACCGGTTTCTTTGATCTGGTGCGCAGGTGTGCTTGCTACATTTTTCTCTTCTTTAAATATTCCCGATTACAACAATTACTTAAATAACATAAAAATTGAAAGCGTCCACGGAATATCCGTTTTAAGCGCCACAAGAGGTATCGTGTACCATGCCCATACCGCAGGTGTGCTTTTGCTTGGAGCCTGGTGCGCACTTTTGATAATTAAGTCTTTGATTACTCAAAAAGAAAAGCTAAGCTACGGCTTTAAGCTAAATTCTTTTTTCTATTTGTTTGCCATTGCATTAACAGGCGTATGCTTTGCGATTGCAGAGTTTAACTACGGTAAAATCCCCAATATCACCCCGATTTTCAGAGCTTTATCAATCGGCATCTATGCAGTTTTGTCAATGAGATATCATTTCTTAAACTTTGATGACCTTGCACGCCAGAGTCTTATGAATGACGTGGGAGCAGGATTTGTGGTGCTTTCAAATCGTTATGAAGTGATGTATGCAAACGAAGTTGCTCTTGAGCTGTTTCCAAATGTGGGAATGGATGAAGAAAAAAGGGAAGAGCTTAAAACGGTTGTTGAAAAACGTGAACTTAAATTTGAAAAAAACGGATTTACCTATAAAGTTACCGCTGACAGAATTCTTACAGACGGTCAGGTTGCGGGATATACCCTTTTGATAGTTGATATTTCAGACATAGTTCAGCTTGAAAATCAGGCGGTTTTAAACGAAGAAGCCAGAAAGAACCTGTTAACCAACATTTCTCATGAATTAAGAACTCCTTTAAACGTGCTTCTTGGCGCATCTGAAATGATCAATGCCGAAAACACCACTAAAGACGTTTATAAAGAATATGCGCAGGCCATTAAAGTAGCAGCCATGAACTTGGATGATACCCTAAACGATATTCTTACGGCATCGGCAGAATATAACAGAGTTAAAGGCGCAGACCTTGCGCCCTACAGTATATGTACTCTTGTAGATAACGTGGTTGATATGTGCAACGAGCGTGCTGCAAAGAAAAACATTAAGTTCATGGTAAGCGTTGCGGATGACATCCCCATCAATGCAATCGGCGATGACAGGCGTATAAGACAGCTTCTTTTAAACGTATTGTCAAATGCCATAAGATTTACCGACGATGGTGTCGTTAGCCTAAGAGTGGCGGGCGAATACTTAAACGACGGAAGATTTAAATACATTTACACCATTAAAGATACGGGTAAGAAAGTGTTTAAATCAGATGTAAATCTGGAAGAAAGCTTATCTACCGGAAATGAGCTTGGCGTCGATTACACGACCGGATACGGAATAAGCTTAATGGTAGCTCATAAGCTTGCAACAGCCCTTGACGGAAATGTTTCTACATACAGCGTGAAAGGAAAAGGAAACATTTACACCATTTCCCTTCCTTCGCTTTTGCTTGATAGAAGAAACCTTGCATCATATGATTTTTCAAAGCATATGATGGTGGCTTATTGTGCGGATTCAAACGATGACTCTTATGACGGAATCAGGGAAGCCTGCAATGAAATGGGCATTTTGACGGAAAATTACCCGGGCATTCAGCATATAAGAAAGTTAACGGGCAAAGAACCGGGATTTCCTGTTTTAATGTTTGACTATAACAGATACGGAAAAAAGATTGCACAGTCAGAAAAGGCAAGAATGTATGTTAAGGTTGCCGTTTTGTCTGAAGGAAAGATTCCAAAGGATGCGGCAGGGGATTACATATTTGTAAGAAGACCTTTAAGTGCCCTTACCATATATAAGATTCTTCTTGAATACGAAAAGAAGACTGAAATAAAGTCGACTCAGGACAGAGACTTTGTGGCTCCTTCCGCAAGAGTTTTGGTGGTTGATGATAATTCCCTTAATTTGGAAATTGCTTTAAGAATGCTTGAACGTTTTGAAGTGGCGGCGGAAACCTGCGAAAGCGGATACGAGTGCATAGAGCGATTAAAGAGCGGAAAGAAATATAATCTTATTTTCATGGATTATATGATGGAAGGCCTTGACGGAGTTGAAACTACGCGTCTTATAAGAAAAATGGAAGAGCCTGTAAGAAGCACTCCGATTTTAGCCTACACCGCAAATACCGTTACGGGAGCAAAAGAAAAGTATATTGAAGCCGGCATGAACGGAGTTATATATAAGCCCGCAAGTACCGAGTCTTTTGCAAAAGCGTTAAGAGATTTTCTTCCTAAAGACTTTCTTGTTTATGAAAAAGGAATAAGAGAGAGCGAAAAAACGGAAGAGGTCGGTGAATTCCCCGATATTGAAGGTGTGGATAAAGAAGCCGCAATTAAATACTGCGGTGGAAATCTTTCCATGTATAAAGACATGCTTACCGCATTTTGCATGGAGATAGATGAAAGAGAAAAGAAAATCCTTGAGTATGAAAAAGAAGGAAATTATAAAGACTTTACGGTTTATGTTCACGGCATAAAAGGCCTTGCAAGGACTCTTGGACTTGTTAAGCTCTCACAAATGATGGCCGAAATGGAAAAAGCCGGTTCAAACAAGGATGAAAAGTATATTAAAGAGAATTTGTCCGAACTTCTTTCTTTCTACAAAAAGTACAAAAAGATTTTGGAACCTTACATGGTGAAGAAAGAAAACACGAAGAGTAAAAGGGTTGCAAGCGATAAAATCGAGAGTATACTGTTAAAGATGCATGAGTGCTTGGAAGACTTTGAGATGGATGAAACCGAGAACCTCATGAACGACCTTTGGCCCGGAAACTATGATGAAGTAAGGGCGCCTTTAATGAGAAACTTAAAGGCCGCAATCGAAAAAGTCGATTATTATGCGTCAAAAGAATATGTGGAAAAATTGCTTGAAACCTACGATAAGGCTTAAGAGTAAAGATATTTGGAGGAAGAAAACGTGAATTGCCTTGAAGAAAGAATAAAAAAAGACGGTGTGGTAAAGGAAGGTAATGTCCTTAAAGTTGACAGCTTTTTAAACCATTGCATGGATGTTTCTTTGTTTAATGAAATGGGAAAAGAATATGCAAAGAGATTTGAAGGTAAGCACTTTACAAAGATTTTGACTATAGAAGCATCAGGCATAGGAATTGCCACCGCCGTTGCAATGCACTTTGGAAATATTCCCGTGGTTTTTGCTAAAAAATCAAGCTCTATAAACCTTGACGGAGAAATGTATACAGCACAGGTTGAATCGTTTACTCATAAAAACACCAATCAGGTAATCGTTTCAAAGAAGTTTCTTGATGCAAACGATAGTGTGCTTATTATCGATGACTTCTTGGCAAACGGCTGTGCTTTACTGGGCCTTATCCAGATTTGTAACCAGGCAGGAGCTAAGGTAGAAGGAATCGGAATTGCCATTGAAAAGGGATTTCAGCAGGGCGGACAGATAATAAGAAACTTAGGTTATCAGCTTGAATCATTGGCAATTGTTGATAAGATGGATGCTTCCACAGGAGAAATCGTCTTTAGGCAGTAACGCAAAATAAACAAATCAAAGAAGATAAACTTACGTAAAATCATTAAATTGCTATATTGAATTTTGTTTGTTACGTTGTTATTCTTTGTGTGTAAAGATAATTATTTTCGATATATATCAAAAGATATGGTTTTGAAGTTTCTACCCGGATACCGTAAATAACCGGACTATCGAAATGGCATTTATATAGGCAGTTTGTAGCTGCGCATAAAAGTCATTCGTATAGGATTTAAGAAGCTTCCCGCTCTTAAATCCTTTTTCTTTTTTTACATCGAATATAATTACATAACCTAGCAACAATTTTATTAGGAGAGAAGAAATTATGAAAAAAGTAACAGCACTTGCATTATCTTTACTTTTGGCTCTTTCTATGACAGCTTGTGGTGCTGAAAAGCCCGCAGCAAGCGTAGCTGAAAACACAGAAGCTACTGTAGAAGAAGCAGCAACAGAAACAGCTTCAACAGAAGAAGCTACAGAAGAGATTTCTATGAAGGCCGGATTCATTTTCCTTCACGATGAAAACTCAACATACGACTTAAACTTCATCACAGCAGCTGAAGAAGCTTGCAAGAAGCTTGGCGTAGAAATCGTTAAAAAGACTAATGTTCCCGAAGGTCAGGAATGTTACGAAGCAGCTTGTGACCTTGCAGATGCAGGATGCGGAATCATCTTCGCTGATTCATTCGGTCATGAAGATTACATGATTCAGGCAGCTCAGGAATATCCCGATGTTCAGTTCTGCCACGCAACAGGTACAAGAGCTCACACAGAAAACCTTGCTAACTACCACAACGCATTCGCTTCAATCTATGAAGGCAGATATCTTGCAGGTATTGCAGCAGGCTTAAAGTTAAACGAAATGATCGCTAACGGCGACATTAAAGAAGATGAAGCAAAGATGGGTTACATCGGAGCATTCACTTATGCAGAAGTTATTTCAGGTTATACATCATTCTTCCTTGGCGCTCGTTCAGTTTGCCCTTCAGTAACAATGGAAGTTACCTTTACAGGTTCTTGGTACGATGAAACAGCTGAAAAAGAAGCAGCTAACACTCTTATCGGTAACGGATGTGTGCTTATTTCACAGCACGCTGACTCAATGGGTGCTCCCACAGCTTGTGAAACAGCAGGTGTTCCCAATGTTTCTTACAACGGTTCAACAGCAAGCGTAGCTCCCAACACATTCATCGTTTCTTCAAGAATCAATTGGGAACCTTACTTTGAATTTGCTATCAAGGCAGCAGCTAACGGAGAAGCAATTCCCGCTGACTGGACAGGAACAATTGAAACAGGTTCAGTTCTTCTTACAGAAGTTGGAACAGCAGCAGCTGAAGGAACTCAGGCCGCAATCGACGAAGCAAGCGCAAAGCTTGTATCAGGCGAACTTAAAGTATTTGATACAGCTACATTTACTGTAGAAGGAAATGCTTTAACAACATACATGGCAGACGTTGATACAGACGCTGCATACGAAGGCGATCACGAAGCAATCGTTGACGGTTACTTCGCAGAGTCAACAGACAGAAGTGCTCCTTACTTCAATGTATTCATTGACGGTATCACACTTCTTGACCAGGCATTCTAATATACCTCTATAAAGCATGATGTATTGGGACATCATGCAGTCAAAAATTTCAAAGGGTGGCGCCGAGGCCACTCTTTGAATTTTTTGCGTTAGTGACGAGTTGTTTTTTTATTCTGAGGAGATAGGATTTGGATACAAAACAGGCAGCTGTTTCACTTAGAAACATCACAAAAACATTTGGCAGTGTGGTTGCCAACTCAAAGGTTAACTTGGATATTCGAAAGGGCGAAATCTTAGCCCTGCTCGGAGAGAACGGAAGCGGAAAGACCACTTTAATGAACATGCTCTCCGGTATTTATTTTCCCGACGAAGGACAAATTTTCATAAACGGAAAAGAAACCGTTATTAAATCCCCAAGAGATGCGTATGCATTGGGTATAGGCATGGTTCACCAGCACTTTAAGCTCGTGGATGTGCTTAGCGCGGCAGAAAATATTGTGCTTGGCATGAAAGGTAAGCTCAATATGAAAGAAACCTGCGCAAAGATCAACGATATCTGTCAAAGATACGGATTTGAAGTTGATCCCAATCAAAAGATTTACAATATGTCGGTATCGCAGAAGCAGACTGTAGAAATAGTCAAGGTGCTTTTCCGCGGTGCGGATATTCTTATTTTGGATGAGCCTACCGCAGTTTTGACACCTCAAGAGACTCAAAAGCTTTTCGATGTTTTGAGAAACATGAGAGACGACGGAAAGGCAATTGTTATTATCACTCACAAGATGCACGAAGTTGAAAGCCTCTCAGACAGAGTGGCAGTTTTAAGACACGGCGAGTATGTGGGAGATATGCTTACTCAGGAAACAACGGCACAGGAAATGACCAACATGATGGTTGGACATAGTGTGACCCTTAACATAGAAAGACCAAATCCCGTAAATCCCAAGCCCAGAATTCAGGTTTCAAACCTGACTGTTAAGGATGCTGAAGGAATTACAAAACTCGATGATGTTTCTTTTACCGCAAACAGCGGAGAAATACTTGGAATTGCAGGTATTTCGGGATGCGGACAAAAAGAACTATTAGAAGCCATTGCAGGTTTGCAGCCCGCAGAAAACGGCGCAATTTATTATATTAATGACGATTCATCAAAAGAAGAACTCCTTGGAAAAGATCCTTTAAAGATTCAGGAAATGGGCGTAACCCTTTCTTTTGTCCCTGAAGACAGACTTGGTATGGGACTTGTGGGAAACATGGACCTTACAGACAATATGTTGCTTAGATCCTTTAGACACGGACACAACGTGTTTACAGACAGAAAGGCTCCCAAGGAACTTGCAAAGAGAGTTGTTAAAAACTTAGAAGTTTCTACTCCCGGTATTTCAACTCCCGTAAGAAGATTATCAGGCGGTAACGTTCAGAAAGTTTTGGTGGGACGTGAAATAGCATCTGCGCCTACAGTTTTGCTTACAGCCTATGCGGTAAGAGGACTTGATATCAATTCTTCATACACAATTTACGATTTAATCAACCAGCAGAAAAAGAACGGTGTTGCCGTAATATTTGTCGGTGAAGATTTGGATGTTTTACTTGAGATTTCCGATAAGATTTTGGTGCTTTGCGGAGGCAAGGTAAGCGGAATCGTGGATGGAAGAACGACCGATAAAAACACCGTCGGAATGCTTATGACTAAGGTAGGAGGAAAAGCGTGATGAACGAAAAAGTTAAAGAACCATTGTTTCACATTTCAAAGCGCGATAACATCCCTCCGATAAAAGCCTGGGGCATTAGAGTTATCGCAATCATTTTAGCTTTGATAGTGTGTGCGATTGTAACCACCATTCTTACAGGAGACAATCCTTTATCCGTATATGCCACCATCATTAAAGGCGCATTCGGTTCACAAAGAAAGACCTGGGTTACATTTCAAAATACAGCAATTCTTTTAATCATTTCTTTGGCTTTGACGCCGGCATTTAAAATGAAGTTTTGGAACATTGGAGGCGAAGGTCAGATTTTGGCCGGAGGTCTTGCTTCCGCAGCATGTATGATTGTTCTCGGAGATATAGTTCCAAACGGATTGCTCATTTTAATTATGACCGCATCAAGCTTGCTTGCAGGTGCTGTTTGGGGATTAATCCCTGCAGTCTTTAAAGCAAAGTGGAACACTAATGAAACTCTTGCCACACTTATGATGAACTACATAGCTATAAGGCTTGTGGCATATTACACGGTTATTTGGGAAGTGCCCAAGGGCTCTGGAAAGATAGGCGTTATAAACCAAAGCACAAATGCCGGCTGGCTTCCTAATATCGGAAACAAATATTTACTTCCTATAATTGTTGCGGCAATCGTAACAATAGGAATGGTAATTTACTTAAACTACAGCCGTCACGGATACGAAATTGCGGTTGTGGGTGAAAGTGAAAGAACAGCAAGATACGTTGGTATGAAGGTAAATAAAGTAATTATTCGTACCATGCTTTTATCCGGTGCCCTTTGCGGATTGGCAGGACTTTTGCTTGTAGGCGGAGTAAACCACACGGTAACAACCACCATCACAAACAATCAAGGCTTTACAGCGGTTATGGTTTCATGGCTTGCAAAGTTTAACCCGGTAACAATGATATTTACAAGCTTACTTATCATTTTCCTTGACAGAGGTGCGGGCGAAATTTCAACAGCCTTTGGACTTAACCATTCATTTTCAGATATTATTACGGGAATAATTTTATTCTTCATCATAGGATGTGAATTCTTTATTTCCTACAAGATAAACTTTAGAAAGAAAGCAGCAAAGGAGGAGGTTTCAAATGATTGATTTGGTAGCATTTATACCCCGTGCCGTAGGCCAGGGAATTCCTCTTTTGTACGGAAGTACCGGTGAAATCGTTACACAAAAATCAGGTAACTTAAACCTTGGTATACCCGGTGTCATGTACGTAGGCGCCATAAGCGGCGTAATCGGTTCTTTCTTTTATGAACAGTCAATTAAGACAGGCGTGGCAGAGAGCGGATTTTTAATGATTTTTATTCCGATGATTTGTTGCCTCTTAGGTTCTCTTTTGATGGGACTTTTATATTGCTTCTTAACAGTAACCTTGAGAGCCAATCAAAACGTAACGGGCCTTGCCATGACCACCTTTGGCGTGGGCTTTGGTAACTTCTTTGGAGGATCCCTAATAAAGATTTCAAATCTTGATGTTCCTTCAATTGCCCTTTCAAAGACAAGCGCTTACTTTAGCAAATCTATCGTAAAAGCCGAAAGCGCGGGATGGTTTGGAAAAATCTTTTTATCCTACGGATTTTTGGCTTACCTTGCAATAGTAATTGCGTTGGTTGCATCCTTTGTATTTAATAAAACTAGAGTTGGCCTTCACTTAAGAGCGGTTGGTGAAAGCCCCACAACAGCAGATGCTGCGGGCATAAGCGTAACAGCATATAAGTATGTTGCAACTTGTGTAGGATGTATGATTGCAGGCCTTGGCGGTCTTTACTATGTAATGGACTACGCCTGCGGTGTTTGGAGTAACGACGCATTCGGTGACAGAGGCTGGCTTGCAATTGCCTTGGTTATCTTTACAATATGGCGTCCAAATATCGGAATCTTTTCATCGATTCTTTTCGGAGGATTGTATATCCTTTATCTTTACCTTCCTACAGGTCTTGACCACATGGAATATAAAGAGCTTTATAAAATGATTCCTTACGTTGTAACATTGGTTGTTTTGGTAATCACAAGTATGAGAAACAAGAGGGAGAATCAGCCCCCTGCTTCACTTGGATTATCTTATTTCAGAGAAGAACGATAGATGTAAAGAACCCTGAGTGTTTCGGGGTTCTTTTTTGTTTGTCCGCATGTTAACATATAAACAAAAATGTTAGAGGTGGGTATGGAAAAATTACAAAAAGCTTTATTTGACAATCAGGACAAAGAATACAGAGTGTTTCAGCAAAAGCTTATGCCGGGAATTGAGCTTGATGACATAATCGGTGTAAGACTTCCTGTTATAAGAAAAGTTGCAAAAGAAAATGCAAAGACGGAAGAAGCAAAGAAATTCTTGGATTTGCTTCCTCATAAATACTATGATGAAAATCAATTACACGGATTCTTGATTAATCTAATAAAGGATTACGATGAGTGTGTAAAGCGAATCGATGAGTTTTTGCCTTACGTTGATAACTGGGCAGTATGCGATTCAATAAATCCTAAGATGTTTTCAAAGCACAAAGAAGAGCTTATTAAAGATATTAAAAGATGGGTTTCTTCCGACAAGACATACACTATAAGACACGGCATTCACATGCTTATGGCATTCTTCCTCGATTCTGATTTTAAGAAAGAATACTTGGAAATTCCTGCTAAAGTAGTGTCTGATGAATACTACGTAAACATGATGATTGCCTGGTTCTTTGCAACCGCACTTGCAAAGAAATGGGATGCTACGATTGTTTATATCGAAGAAAAGAAACTGCCTGTTTGGGTGCACAATAAGACCATTCAAAAGGCCCTTGAAAGCTTCAGAGTAAACGATGAGCACAAGCAGTATTTAAAGAGCCTAAAAATAAAGTAATATAGAAAAACGATTTACTAAATTAAAGCGTTGACATGGTAACGCGGTGATTGTATAATTATTTTCACGTATAGAGGAGAACTGTTAAATGGGAAATATTTGGAAGGAGGATTTGCTTCTTTCGGCAGAAATTGGGTTTAAAAGTAACGCAATAGTTGCCGACGAAGTCGATACCGAAATTACAAAAGCCCCATCTGGCGAGACGGTACGTCTTTATGTAACATTTAATAAGAGTGAGGGAGAAGCTCTTAGTGCAAAGGATAAGGCGGAAGCTTTAAAAGAAAGTCTTCCTGCGAACGCGGAATTTGAGATAAGAAGAGTAGATGACGAAGGGTACGCGGCCGTTATTAAGACCGTTGATACAAACATTGATCTTATTAAGAAAAACGATTCGGTTGCAGATGTTATTATAGAAGAAGAAGCCCACACTACCGAAGAAGACGAAATAATAAAAAAAAACGAAACCGAAGGTTTTGAAGGTAGTAAAACCGAGGAAGTAATTGATACGGTAGACGAATCTATTACGGTTAACACAAATGAGAATGAACTGGGGAACTTGGAGACAATAGCCGTGATGGATGTCGCACCCGAACCTGCTGACAATGGGGTTAGAGGGAAGGGTGGCATATCCGTTCTTTTGCCGACCGCTTTGATGGTGATTATAGTCGTAAGCGTTTTGCTTCACAGGCTGTTAAAAAAGAAGAAATGATTTAAGACAACAGGTGCTCGCAGTGAATTCTCACTGTGAGCACTTTTATTATTCTAAGAAAGGACGGAGGATAATTTTGAGAAGGTACAAGTCAAAACACTTTTTTGCCTTTTTGCTTGCGTTTGCGATGCTGTTTACAACCGTTTTCCCCGGAACAGCTTCATATGCAGCCGAAGTAAAGACAACAAGTGGAAATGAATTGGCTGAAAAGCCTACCGCACCAATCTTTGAAAAGATTGATGACGAAGAAGTATCTGACAACGACATTGTTATCAAAACAGAAGAAGCTGAAGAAGAAAACGCTTACGAAGATGACGATGTAGTAAGAGTCTTCATCGTATTTGAAGACGAGGCTGTGGTTGAAGCCGGATATTCAACCGAGGATATTGCCGAAGATAAAAAGGCAATGGCATATTCCGATGAACTTACAGAGACACAGGATGAAGTAATTGAAAAGATTGAAGAAGAAGTATTGGAGGGCGAATCCCTTGATACAAGATACAGCTTCACTCTTCTTACAAATGCTGTTTCTGCAGAAGTAGCATACGGAGATTTGGAAGAAATTGAAAATGTAGACGGTGTATCGGCAGTTTATGTCGTGCCCGTTTATCAGCCTTTGGATGATACTGTCAACCCCTTGACAATGACATCCGGCGATATGGTAGGAAGCTACCCCACATGGGCATCGGGATATTCAGGTGCCGGAATGAGAGTGGCAATCCTTGATACAGGTCTTGATATTGACCACCCTTCCTTTACCGAAGGAGGATTCTTATACGGATTAAACGAAACAGCCGAAAAGAATTCTAAGTCTATTTCAGACTACAATCTTTTAGGTAAAGAAGAAATTGAATCGGTAGCCGATCGTCTTAATGCTAAGACCATGAGACCCGATTTAACAGCAGACAATACTTATCTTGGAGCAAAGATTCCTTTCGCATTCAACTATGCGGATGAAAACTTTGATCCTACTCATAAAAACGATGACCAGGGCGACCATGGTTCACACGTAGCAGGTATTGCTACTGCCAACAAGTACGTTCCTAACGGTGATGGTTATTCAACACAGAAACTTGGAGTGGTTGGTACTGCTCCCGACGCACAGGTTTTCGTTATGAAAGTATTCGGTAAAGGCGGAAAAGGAGCCGCAACCGATGACTACATGGCAGCTATGGAAGATGCCATCTTGCTTGGTGCAGATACCATCAACTTAAGCCTTGGTTCATCAAGCGCAGGTGAAAGTACCGCAGCCGAAGCATATGTAAACAACATTATGAACAGACTTTCCGAAACAAATACAGTAGTATGTATTTCGGCAGGTAACTCAGCTAATTTCTCTGAGAACTCCAAAACAGGATTGAACTTTAAAGAAGATGTCAATGCTGACACAGTTGGTTCTCCCGGATCTTATACAAACGCTTTCACAGCAGCAAGTGCCGTAAACACAAGTGTGACAGGCTATATGTTTGTTGCAGAAGGAGTAAAGGCGTTCTACTTAAACGGTAATGACGGTATAAACGCTCCTTTCGCTGACTTGGCGGTAAACGGACAAGAGAAAGAATATGATTACATATTCATAAAGGGAATTGGTGTTGAAGAAGATTATGCAAACATCGATGTAAGCGGAAAGATTGTATTTGTAAGCAGAGGATCATCAACTTTCTCTGAAAAGCATGATATAGCAACTGCACATGGTGCTATTGCAACAGTTGTTTACAACAACACCGACGGAACACTCGGTATGACTGTTGCTGATTCAAAGTCAAAGAACCCTTGTGTAGGAATTACTCTTGCAACCGCACTTGCCATCGCGGATGCATCTGAATACGACGAAGCAACAAATACATATTCAGGTAAACTTACTGTTTATCCCAATGAATCTATAGACTTTAATGTTCCCGACGGATATTTGATGAGCGATTTCTCTTCTTGGGGTGTACCCGGAGATTTAAGCTTAAAGCCTGAAATCACAGCTCCCGGCGGAAACATTTATTCAACACTTGATAAAGGACAGTATGGTGTAAAGAGCGGTACTTCAATGGCATCTCCCAGCTTGGCAGGCCTTACAGCTCTTGTAATCCAGTACATTGAAGAAAACGACTTGGCAAGCAAGACAGGTCTTTCAACAAGAGCTCTTGCACAGTCGCTTCTTATGTCCACATCGGTTCCGCTCGTTCAGAAGGACGGCGAAATCTATTCTCCCAGAAAGCAGGGTTCAGGTCTTGCCAATGCTTATGCGGCAATCAATACACCTGCATATATTACCGTTGGTTCATTAGCAGGAAATGACGGTAAAGTTAAGATTGAACTTGGAGATGATCCCGCAAGAACAGGTAAATATAGCTTTGACTTTACCGTAAACAACTTGTCGGGTGAAAAGGCTTACTACAGATTTGACTCTAACTTTGTTACAGAATCTGTTATAGAAGATACTTTTATTGCAAACTCATCTCACAGGTTAAACCCTAACGTAACAATTAAGACTGATAGCGAACAGTATTTATATGACGTTGACGGAAACGGTAAAGTTAATATTAAAGATGCTTATGCACTTTTGAAAGTACTTAACAATAGCGCTGACTATTCTATAGTTGCAAGCTTCGAAGATGCTTATGACTTTAACAAGAATGGTATCCTTGATACCGATGACGTTAACTCTCTTATGAAAGCGATTGCTTGCCCCAGAAAGGCTTCAATCAACTTAAAAGAGAAAGTATTCGTTGTAAAGAATAAAGCAAACGTAAATGTAAGTGTTGCTTTAAGCAAAGAAGACAGAGCTTATCTTGAATCTAACTTTGTAAACGGTATGTTTGTTGAAGGTTTCGTGATTCTTGACGGTTCTATTGATTTATCGGTTCCCGTGCTTGCTTTCTACGGTGACTGGTCAGATTCTTCTATGTATGAACCTTTCGATATCATGAAATACTTCTTTACAGATGAAGAACAGTTTACTTATTCAGGAATAAGCAGAACCAACTTCCTTACAGCTAAAATGCCCGGAAGCTCAAAGAATTACATCTTCTCTTCAAATATGTATGAAGACGATGAAGAATATATTGCAGACAGGAACGCTATTGCTCCTAAGTCAGGATTCCAGCTTACAGGATTTACATATTCACTTATCAGAAATGCGGCATCGGTTAAGGTTGAAGTTACAGATGCAGAGACCGGTGAAGTATACTATGAAAAGACTGAAGGCGGAAAACAAGCAGCATACTATGAATCTTCCTCAAGAAGCTGGAAGAATACAAGTGCCAACATTAAGTTTAACTGGGCAGGTACCAACGCTGAGGGCAAGGCTCTTTCAAATGATACAAAGGTTAATGTGTCACTTACAGCTGTTCCTTCTTACTATAAGGACGGAAAAGTGCCTGCAGGAAAGGGACTTAGCTTAACATATCCTTTTGTTATCGATACAGTTGCTCCTACCGCTAAAGTAGAAAAAGCTGTTATGCCTGAACTTGACGTAAGCGGAAATGCTGTTACAGAAGGTTCACTTACCATTTCTGTTGAAGATAACAGATATGTATCCGCTGTATATCTTGTTTCAAAAGATAAGTCAGAATTACTTGCTTCATATCCTGTAAATCAGAAGAATATTGATGATAAGACCGTAATCGAAATTACACCTCCTCATACAGTGTTCTTCCTTACAGTTGTTGACTATGCAGGAAACAGATCAATGTACAGAGTAAATATGAGCGGCATCGAAGATACCGACATTTGCGACAGCATTACTCTTTCGGATGAAATTCTCGTCCTTGCAAAAGAAGAAACAGCTAAGCTTACCGCTGAAGTTGGTCCTCTTACATTAAGCGATACATCAGTTACATGGTCATCTTCCGATGAATCTGTTGTAACCGTTGATGAGGAAGGTATTGTAACAGCAGTCGGAAAGGGTGAAGCCGTAGTTACGGCAACTACAGTTGCAAAGAACAAAGACGGAGAATCACTCACCGCAGATTGTGAAGTGCTTGTAATTGGAGTAAACACTGACTTAAATGCCATCGTTTACGATGAAAACAGTGAGATTTACTTCTCAACAATTAATACAGAAACATTTGATATCAACAAGATTTCAGCTAAGCAGGCAGCTCCGTACTCTTCAGTAGCTGCAGTTGACGGATACTTATATGCATTCGCTGAATCACAGGATAACTTGAATGTACCGTTCTATAAGATTGATGCCAACACGTTTGAAGCAACCGAAATCGAAGCTACAGGTATCAGACCTTGGGCAACAGACGTTGCCTACGGCAAAGCTACAAAGATACTTCTTGGTACATATCAGACATTCCTTATCTTCTATGATATGGATGGTCAGTATACAAATGATATCGGTCTTTCAAGCTACACCGACGGAGATGCTTTGGTAGGTATTACTTACTACGGCTCAACAAGAATATCTCGTAACGAGACAGCTGATATTTTCTACTTGATTACTTCTTCCGGTAAGATACTCAGATTCCTTTACACGACACAGGGCAGACTCGGATTGGCAGTAATCGGTGAAACAGAAATTGATACAAACGGTTTATGGTACTATCAGTCATTCTATTATGATGCAGAAACAGGATACTTCTTCTACTCTGTATACAACGACGATGCTGACGTAGACTTGTACGCTATGTTGTTGTTAGAGGATCCCGATACAGGAGACGAAGGCTTCTTAACATTTAAGTTTGGAACATTCGGAGAAAAGATTTGGCCTATTTCGGGTCTCTATAGATGGGAGCAGAAAGAAAATGATGTGAATGACGAGTCGATAGTTGAGGATTTGGAAAACTCTGCACTCTCACTTGGAAGAAGCGCTCTTTCACAGGGAGTAAAGAAAGCAAAGAGAGTTCCTTCGCTTGCTGAGACACCTATCATTACACAGCCCGAATTAAACGCAGTACCTGAAGTGCCTTCAGAGAATGCAACGGTATCTGAAAATGATACACAGGTGGTTGAAGAAGAAAACACCGAAAACGAGGTAACAAACGAAGCTGAAACCGAAACCGGTGAAAACGAATCAGAAGAATCGGTTTCAGGCAATGAATAAAGAAATGGAGCTAATAAGATGAAGAAAATATTTACATCAGTGGCTGCGCTTGCATTTACATTGATTATGGCCCTTAGCTCTATCGGTGC
>JAEEXG010000033.1 GCA_016291405.1 Lachnospiraceae bacterium | reverse complement strand
TCATGGCGAACTCCCGAAAAGAGGGTTGAAAATGTAAGCTGAAAATCCTTTAAAAAGCACTCTGTTGTAATGGCATCAGTTAATGCAATACCGTTTAACACTCCGTATTCTTTTACCCAGGCATCAAGAGCATACCAGTTTGAATATGCGGGATTATGCTTATGATTTCCCTGTCCTACGCACATAATCCATTCATGAGCCATGGTTCCTACGGGAGTAAGGCCATATTTTTTTGCTAAATATACATTAGACGTACCAACAAAGAAAGAATCCTTCATTTTGGCATCGGCCAAAGACTTTACAGCCAAGTCCTGAGCTTCTTTTGAAAGCCTTCTTCTAAGTCCGAATTCAGAGAATGCTCCAAGCTCATACTCTCCTGTTTGAAGTCCCTTAATCTTTTCTTCAAGGCGTACTTTAAAGTCTTTAAAGAGCTCATCGTAATCGTAAGCCATTCTAAAATATACTTCGTTTACAATGGCAAGGGTAGGGATTTCATACATGGAAGTGTTAAGCCAGGTTCCCTTGGTCTCAATTGTAAAACCACAAGGAGCATCCGTTCCAAAGTAAAAATCATCGAATCTTGGCTTCCAAAGTCTTAAATAGTCTATATAAGAACCTCTTATCCACTTAATTGAATCTAAGTAAGAAAGTTCTTCTTCGCTGAATCGCAAGTCACAATACATCTTAATCTGGCGCTTTATTTCTTCAACCATTTCTTTAGTGAATTTAACGTCAGTGTTTCTGCACTTAAAAGACCAGGTGGTCTTATATTCACTGTATTGATGGTAAATAGCCTGACCCATTGAAAACTTATAGGCGTCTGTTTCAAGAAGACTTGTAATTATTCTTTCCATAATTTTCCCTCTCATACAATTACACTAAAAATGTTTCACAAATAAATACTACCAAACAGCAAATAATAGAAACAGGAAGAAGTCCAAGTCCAAAGAATGCAGCAAGTACACCCGCGACAAGTGCAATTAAACCTGCTATTGGACTTTGTGTTGCTTCCATGATTGCGGGGAATGTCATAACCGCCAGTGTTACGTAAGGCACATAGTAAAGAAAGCTTTGAATAAAACGATTCTTTATAGGCTTACGTATTAAGGTTAAAGGAAGCACTCTTACGCCGTTTGTGGTAAGTATCATTATGGCTAAATAGATAAAAAGCTTTAAAGAATCACTCATTCTTAGCCACCTCCTCTTCTTTAACCTTTACAGGCTTAATAAGAGAAATTACAGTTGAAATGGCAATTGTTAAAATGATGGTTCTTGTGCCTGAACTAATTTCCTTTAAAAGCGGTGTGACGCTGAATAAATAGCTAAACAAAAAACCTGCAATAACGCATGCGGTAACCGCTTTATCTTTCTTTGCCGGAGGAATGATTATAGCTAAAAACATTCCGTACAAAGCTACGCTTAAAGCTGATACATATCTTAAGGGAAGGGCGGAACCCGCAATTATACCAAGTGCGGTTCCTAAAGCCCACATAGGCCCTGCAACAACCGTTGCTCCAAATGTATACTTTGGCTTAAGTTTTCCGGGCCATGCAATTGATATGCCAAAAATCTCGTCGGTACAGCACATACCCACAAGTAATCGTTTAATCATTTTTGTGCTTTCTTCAAACTTTTGAGTCAAGGCACAATTCATAAGTAAATACCTTGCATTGGTGATCACGGAAATTATAAACATTTCCCAGAAAGAAGCACCTGCAGCAATCAAAGAATAACCTGCGTATTCTCCTGCGGATGCTCTTGTAAAGAGGCTTGAGAAAAAGCCAAGTAAAGGCGAGAGCCCGCCCTTTTTGGCAATTATTCCAAGTGAAAAAGAAACTGCGAAATATCCAAGGCCTATTGGAAGCCCGTCTCGCATGCCCTTTAAAAAGGCACTATTATCCTTCATACCGTTTTAAATCCTTCAAAATTTTAGTTTTCCGGTAAACCTTTAATCTCTCAATCTTCATACCATTGTATCATAGATGTCAAGAATTTGGGCAAAAGAAAAGCCATCGGATAAATCCGATGGCTTTAAATTTTTAATATGTTTGGAAATTACATTCCTGCCTGAGCTGCAACTTCTGCTGCGAAGTCGTCAACCTTCTTTTCCATACCTTCACCAACTTCGAAACGAACGAACTTAGCGATTGCGATGTTAGCATCAACAGTCTTAAGGTATGCGCCAACGCTCTGCTTTCCGTCTTCAGCCTTAACGTAAACCTGATCAAGTAAGCAGATTTCCTTTAAGTGCTTAGAAATACGGCCTTCAACAAGTCCTGCGAAGATCTTGTCGCTTGAAATGTTAGCCTTGTCATCAAGAGCTAACTGAGCTAACTGAGCCTTAGCTGCATCTGATAAGAAGTTAGGAAGATAGTTCATGTTTGACTTCTTCTCTTCGTAGATAGCCTTGTCTTCAGCGCTCCATACGTTGTCGTTGATTGCCTTTTCAATAAGCTTGTTTAAGATGGGCTTGGGAAGTGAGAAAGGATCGTTTAATGCACTTTCAAGTGTGATGTCCTTTTCCTTAGCAAGTTCATCTGCTGAAATATCGTTTCTTGAGATATACTGAGGGTTCATAGCTGCAACCTGCATAGCTACGTTTGTAAGAGCTTCTTCTACGTTTGCGCCCTTAGCTCCGTTAGCAGCAACCAAAACACCGATTCTTCCGCCGCCGTGGATGTAAGAAACAACTGTGTCTCCTTCAACCTTAGCAAATCTTCTGATAGAAAGCTTTTCACCGATTGTAGCTGTCTTTTCAACTAAAGCTTCCTTAACTGTCTTAGATGAATCTTCAACCCACTTTTCATCCATCATACCTTCAACATCTGATGCTGAAGAAGCAAGTGCCTGGTTAGCAACTGCCTGTACATATGCCTGGAATGTTTCGTTCTTAGCAACGAAGTCTGTTTCTGAGTTAACTTCAACAACTACTGCCTTGTTTCCGTCAACTGCAACACGTGTGATACCTTCTGCTGCGATACGGCTAGCCTTCTTTTCAGCCTTAGCTGCGCCGCTCTTTCTTAAAACTTCAACAGCTGCTTCCATATCGCCGTTTGTTTCGTTAAGAGCCTTCTTGCAGTCCATCATACCTGCGCCGGTCATCTCACGTAATTCTTTTACCATGCTTGCGCTAATATCTGCCATTATTTTATTCTCCTTATAAGTTTATCGTTAAAATTATTCTTCAGTCTGTGCTACTTCTTCGATATCTGTAGCTTCTGCTTCAACGTCAGCGTTTGCATCAGCTACGTCAACAGCTTCGCCCTGGTTAGCTTCGATAACAGCGTCTGCCATCTTAGCAACGATAAGCTTTACGGCTCTGATAGCGTCATCATTGCCGGGGATAATATAATCAAGTTCTTCAGGATCGCAGTTTGTATCACCGATACCAAGTAATGTAATACCGAGTGAGTGAGCTTCCTGAACACAGATGTGTTCCTTCTTAGGATCTACAACAAAGATAGCATCGGGAATTCTCTTCATGTCCTTGATACCGCCAAGGTTCTTTTCAAGCTTTTCCCATTCCTTTTTAAGGTTTGTAACTTCCTTCTTGGGAAGTACATCAAATGTGCCATCCTGTGACATTGTTTCGATAGCTTTTAATCTTGCAATTCTTGACTGGATTGTCTTGAAGTTTGTAAGCATACCGCCAAGCCATCTTTCATTTACATAGTACATTCCGCAACGTTCAGCTTCTGTCTTAACAGCGTCCTGTGCCTGCTTCTTTGTACCAACGAAAAGAATTGTACCGCCCTGTGCAACGATATCAGAGATAGCGTTGTAAGCTTCGTCAACCTTTCCTACTGACTTCTGTAAGTCAATAATGTGAATACCGTTTCTTTCTGTGAAGATGTAAGGAGCCATCTTAGGGTTCCATCTTCTGGTCTGGTGTCCAAAGTGAACACCTGCTTCAAGTAACTGTTTCATTGAAATAACGCTCATTTTAAAATCCTCCATTTTGGTTAATCATCCGTGTATTTCCTATATCCGTCAACCGACGCGTTATTCGGCACCGACGGGGCTTTGCAGGTTTTTAGACATGCAAAATACACGTGCTTTTTAGTTACAGCGCTAAGAGTTTAACACAGATAAGGCCCAAGTGCAAGGTCTTTCTTAGTTTTTTTACTCTTAAACATAAAAAAAGCAGGGTAAAAACCCTGCTTAAAATACTATCATAAAATTCCGTATTCTGAAAGAACGGTATAGGCAAAAGTAAGAATCGCAAAAGCAAATGCGAGAATTGAAAAGATTACCGCAATGTTTAACTTCTTATTTAACCTTTCATTCATTTTGTTTAGAGAATCGGAAACCTTTTCGGTTTCAGATACCACTACTGCCTGAACGTTTCTGTATACTTTAACGTTTTCATTGTGAACTACGTCAAGAGTTGATTCTCTTATGGCCTGAATGGTTTCTTCTTCTTTTTTCTTAGGAGCATCCTTTATGTCTTTAAGTAGGCTAAAGTTTTCTTCAAGCTGAGCCTGTATCTTATTAAGGTATGCCCTTGTTTTTTCTTTTCTTTCGCTGTCTTCTGTATTATTCTGTCTTTCCATAGTTCTTTGGCCTCTTAATCTTTCAAAAAAATGATCCATCATATCCTCCTAAGAGTTTTAATTCCTTCTTGTAATAATCTTTCCTATTGTATCAAAGTCAGAGCCTTTTGCTATTTCATAGGTTCCTACGCTGATTGATTTATCGTATCCGTTCTGGCACAAAAATTCGTCAAGTTCGATGGCGGATTCAACCAGGCCTGCTTCATATATTCTTCTTGCAACGCTTACGGAAGAATCTCCGGGAATAACTTTTATTTCAACAAGTTCCCCTAAATCGGTGTATCCTTCTTCGCCTTCGGGCATTGGATCTATGGGCTTAGGAAGGATTTCTTCTTCGGGCTCTTCTTCCTTTACTTCTTCTTTAACTTCTTCGTTTTGAGTTTCTTCTTTAGCCTCAGTATCCTCTTCCTCTTTGGCTTCGTTTCTTATGGCCTCATTGTTTGACACAGCCTTTATTACTTCCTTTTCAAAGGCTTCGTCTCCCGATACGGAAGGAGCGGCTTCGGCTATTTCTTTTTTATCTTCAGTTTCTTTTTGTTCTGCTGTTTCTATAAGGGTTTCTTTTTCTACGGAGTCTGCCGAAACTATCTTTGGCATTGAAACACCCATAATTATGGCAGTTACAATCATGCCTGCCCCGATACCCCTAAAATAGGATTTTAAGTTCATTTAAGTGTACCTTACTTACTCTTTTTTGAAGAAAACAAATCTATTACAAGCTTAACTTCACCGACTCCAAGGCCAAGCTCTTTAGCTATCTGCATGTTTGACTTACCTTGCTCGTGAAGCTTTCTAATCATTTCGTTGGAATTCTTTCTTCCCACATTATCAGCTGACAAATGAACGTCTATGGAAGCGGGATTTTCTGTGGGAGTCACGGTTTTTGAAACCGCAGGCTTCTTTGCGGGAGCCTTTTTAACTACGGTTTTCTTTTCTTTGTCTTTATCTACAACCGCTACGCCGTCAACGATCTTTAAGTGCTCCGGAACAAAAGGTGTAAAGGTGGGGGCTTCAACAACTTCTTCTGCCTTAGGCTCTTCAATCACTTCTTCTTTTAAAGCTTCTTCCTCTTTTACCTTTTCTTCCTTTTGCTTAATTTCTTCATCGACTTTCTTTTTCTTTTCTTCCAAATCCTTACGCTCTTTTTCAAGCTCGGTCTTTGAAACTTTTAATTCTTCGCCGGTGTTTTTAAGCTTTTCGTCTTTATCGTTTAACATATCATAAAGAAAAACGGCTTCATTGTGATTGTCGTTTATCTTCTTTAAAACGGTTTCCGAGTATTCATCAACCGCCATGATTTTTTCATTAGAAAGACGCTCAAGAGCTCGCTCTGTTTTTTCGATTGAGTAGTTAACGGTTTCTTCCACCATATCGTCAATCTTAATCTTTGCGGCGTCCATTTCCTTGTTTACAAGGTCTCTTATTTCGTCTTCGGTTATTTTCTTTTCTTCGTCTTTCTTTGTGTCAGGCAAAAAGAAGCTTATTGCAAAGAATAAGCCTCCTATTACCAAAAGAACTATTTCTGTTGTGCTCATTTTAAATCCTTATGTCGAACGTAGATGTCTTTTCTTTTGTAACAACGACACCGTCACCATTTTCTTTTTTCTCAGGATTTCTGTGCCTTCCGCCGTCTCCGTGATATTCATTTGAGCCCTTATCCTTGGCATCAAATTTCTTCTCACTGTCATTGGTGATACCCGCACCCTTATTTACGGCATTTGCACGCTCTTGAATCTCTTTGTCAAACTGTCCCGAGAAATTGGCCTGATCGACAATCCCCTTATGATCTTCATTGTGCTTAATGTTGGCAAAATCCGTCATTCGCGAAATTCCGCCTGATAACTCCAAAGGTCCTAATCCCATACACAGCCCTCATGTTAAGGAATTAAAGCTAATTAATTCCCACCATCTTAACCTCGCCGCCCTCCTTAATGAAGCGACAATATTTCATTGTTGACTTTACTACCATGGATACGTCACCGATAACAACCTTTGTGCCGGGATAAACATCACCCCTGACAATAACCTGTCCCATGCTTGATGATTGTGAATCCTGCGTATCCTGATATTTATTGAGCTCGGAAATATCGTTTTGAAGCTTTTCGTTTAATTCCTTGCTTAATAACGCCAGTTTCTGAATCTGTCCCAATTGGTCGGCTGTCATTCTTATGCCTTGCTGGATTTTAGCCTTTGCTCCGTCCAAAACGGGTCTTATTGTGGTAAGTTGCTTATTTATTTCAACTATTTCTTTCTTAAGGTCCTGCATGGTGGTCTTAACACCTGTGTCCATACCTACTTCGATGATGGTATCGGCACCCATTTGAGAACCTAAGTTTTTAACTTCAACGGAATTTGTGGCACAAGCTCTTCCGCCTGCGATAAATCCCTTACTTCCCGATACTCTTATATCGGTTCCCGCGGTAATGTTGCTGTGGAGAATGGTGTCTGCTTCCACAAAACCGTCAGCTATAACTTTAGCATTTTCCAAGAACTTTGCAACAACGTTTCCGCCTGCTTTAAGCTCTCCTTTACGCATTCCGTTCATACCGCGCATGATGGTGATGTTTTCGCCTGCTTCCAAATAAGCACCTTCAACAACACCTCTTACTTCGATGGAACCCTTGGCCTTTACGGTAAAGTTTTCACATACGTTACCGTTTACCTGTACGCTTCCGTCGTAATCTATATTACCTACACTGTTATCAACGTTTTCTACTTCCAAAACGTTTGATACAAAGATTTTTCCTTCAACCAAAGAAACATGGCCCGAAACCTCTGAATATGCTTCGGTTTCAGTTTCGTTTACACGAATGTTGTGGCCATACTTTAAAGCAAGAGTCTTTACTTCTCTTGGATTAATGACTTCACCCTTTACGTTTTTACCGGGTGTACCCAGAACCGCAGGTGTTAAGCGTGCAAGCAAATCTCCCGCATTAATATGATTTATTGTGTTTAAGTGGAAAAAGTCAACCGTTCCGTCTTCGTTAAGAGTAGGACGAACTTTGGGATTTGTATTAAAGAAATACTCAATCTTTGCATCCTCACCCTGTATGGGAGCTGTGCCCTTTACCAAAACCACACTCTTACAATATTCTCTGTTAGCCAAAAATGCATCTATAGCTGCATCATCGTATCCATAACTTATTCCACGACCTGTGAATTCACGCATGAATTCTTCTTTGCTCATCTGCTCTCCGCCGTCAAAACACGGAATCATCCTTACGGAAACAGACATAGCATCGGGAGCAGTGGTAACCTTTACATACTCTCCGTCCTTATGAAGAAAATCTGTAATCGTGGGAAAAAAGGCAACGCTCTCTAGCCCTGCCAAAGTGGATACAAGAAGTTTCATATCGAAAGTGATATTCTTGTAATTAAGATATTCGAATAATTCTTCTCTTTGTATAGGCTCCCCACCGTTTGTGGGTGGAACAAGTTTTACGTGGCACTTGCCCCCTCGCTCTACAACCTGGAAATATCCGTTCATTAAGTGTAACCCCCATGCCTGAATGTCAGTAATCAAATATCCTTCTAATTTGATTCTAACAGAATACCCATGTAACGTCCAAGCTTTTCTCTCATTTTTTGTATTGCTCTTGTATGAAGTTGTGAAACTCTGGACTCAGAAACCTCCAAAACGTAGCTTATTTCTTTTAAAGTAAGCTCTTCGTAGTAGTACAAAAGTATTACTTTTCTTTCCTTTTCAGTTAATAAATCCAAGGATTCCATGAGTTTTTCTTTTAACTCTTTTTTATCGACAACTTCCTCGGGAGATTCAAAGTGAGAAGCCAGATTTTTTTCATTTGGCACTTCACTTCCCGATTCCATAAATTCGTTCAAAGAAACAACATTTGTAACCTTAAGCTGAGACTGCCATTCGCATAATTCATCGGAAGAAATGTTAAGCTTAGCCGCCAGTTCTTCGTCAGTTGCCGGATGTCCCGTTTCAAGTTCAATTTCATGCATAGCCTTATCAAGCTCTCTTTGGCGCTGACGAACGGTTCTGGGTATCCAGTCCATCTTTCTTATCTGGTCCAAAATAGAGCCTCGTATTCTAAGGCTTGCATATGTCTCGAATTTGACGTCCTTTAAACAGTCAAACTTATCGATGGCATCAATGAGCCCGAAAATACCATAGCTGCAAAGATCTTCATATTCAACGTTGTAACCTAAGTACATGCTAAGTCGCCCCGCTACTAACTTAACTAACGGAGCGTACTCTAGAATAAGCTGCTCTCTTAATTCGGCAGACTTATCGGAGGCATATCTCTCCCATAACTTTTTTCTTTCCTGCTCGTCCATGTAAGAATTCCATCCCCTGTAAACTCATACTTGGCATAAAAATTATGCAAGCTATCTGGATTCATCGTTTTCTTCATCTTCTGAGCTTTCTTCTTCCTCTTCGTTCTCCACAAATTCATCAATGGAATCAAAGTCGGTCTTGTCTATAACTTCACCTTCTTCGGAAAGCTTCATGATTGCATTTCTTCTGTCAAAGCCGTCAAGGATGCTTACGATGATAGATCCCAAAAAATAAAATGCTACCAAGGCTGCAAGCAAAGCTATAAGCATTGTTTTAAGCCCGAGACCTCGCATATAGACAGTGATTGAAGTAATTGCCCCCGCAATTAACATCAATAATAGCGGTAACTGCTGTCTTTTCACGATTAAATAGTCCTCTCTTCCCTACCGACCGCACGAATGACAAAATCACCCGTTTCGGGGTAAAAGATTACGGTTCTACCGTAAGAATCGCCGGTATCCTCCGCAATAATCGGAATACCTAACTCTTTTAATTTTTTCTTGCTGGCTTCAACATTTCTGTCGCCGACTCTTACAAGTTCGCTCTTATTCTGGAACGAGAACATTTGGGCGCCGCCTGCAATTTTTGCAACCATACGGCTTCTTTTTGCTCCTTTTTCTTCCATAAGACGAACAAGTTCGGTAATGCCCGTGTCAGCAAATTTGTAAATGTTTGTATTATTTCTGATGGCCGTTGAATCGGGCAACATTACGTGCGCCAATCCTCCGACTTTATTTTCCTTATCACGAATGGCTACGCCTACACAGGAGCCAAGTCCCAAGGTCGTTACACTGTCGGGGCTTATGCATACCTTTAGGTCGGCCATGCCTACCTTAATCAATTCGCTCATAAAATCTCCCGCAAAATAAAATTTAAATCATTCCAAGTGCTCCGAGTATCTTACCGTATGATTCAAGATCCGGTACCAAAATAAAGAAACCGTTTAGCTCAAAATCATCTGTAAATTGGGTCTGAATCAATAAAATTTTATCTCCCAGTGTTCCGAATTCAATTGCGGGAACGCTTAATATTGCACCGGCCATATCGATCGTAAGATCGGGAATGGACGGATAAATTTTCAAGTTAGTGATTGTTGATAAAGAATTTAGATATGCGCCGGTAATGATGTTTCCGATTTCTTTTAAAGCGGAAGTTTCCATTTCACTAAAGGTGTCGCCTTCAAGCTCCATTCCCATAAGTTTGGAAACAAGGTGTCTTGCTGCATCTTTTTCAAGCAAAAACATAATAGAGCCGGTAATATCACCTTCTACACAAAGGTAAATACCTGCCATAATCTGTTCTTCGCCACCCATTAATGTTCCGACTTCACCAAAATCAAGAAGTCTTACCTGCGGAACCTTCATGTCTACTTTACACTGAAGCATCTGCGCAAGTGCGGTTGTCGCATTTCCCGCACCGATGTTTCCAAGTTCCTTTAAAACATCAAGATACTGTTCCGATACGCTTTCCAAGTTTAAATCGCCCATTGACACTACTCCTATTTTGACCAAACGCCCACAATTTTCCGATAGTTTTACCTACCGGAAAATTGTCTGGGTATTTGTCACATTATTATTCTTTCTCGATGGTTACCGCATTTAAGTCAAGGATTGATACAAGATCCTGTCCGCACTTTCCGACGCACTGTACAAAGTTTACATGGTCGGGAGAGTTGTCGGTTGTTGCAACCTTTTCAACCTGTTCGTTGTCAAGAGTAATAACTTCTTTTACTTCGTCAACGATAATACCGATTGTGCCTGCGGCTTCATTCTTTAAGATGATAATTCTTGTTGCCTTTGTGATTTCATCATCTTCAAGGCCCATCTTAAGTCTTAAGCTCATTACGGGAACAACAATACCTCTAAGGTTAATAACACCTTTTAAGTATGCGGGTACCTTGGGAACTCTCGTGATATGCTGCATACGCACGATATTATCAACGAAAGCAATATTGATACCGTACTGTTCTTCTCCGATCTTAATTACGATATATTGCGTTGTATCATGTTCATTAGTGGTTGTTCTTAATTCATCCATCGTTTGACCCTCCCCTCATTAAATCAGTGCATTTGCATCAAGTATCAATGCAACTTCACCATCACCAAGGATAGTCGCACCGCTGATGAACTTACACTTGCTTATGTACTTGCCAAGGGACTTAATAACGATTTCCTGCTGTCCGATAAGTTCGTCTACCACCAAACCTGCAAGGCGATCGCCCTTCTTAACTATTACTACAACCAAGTTATCTTCAGGGCTCTTTGTTGATTCAACCTCAACCACATTTGACAATCTGATAATCGGTATTACGGAACCTCTTAACTGGATAACTTCTTTGTTTTGTACAAGCTTTATTTCGCTTGGTGAAATATCTTCTATAGTCTGGATAGAGCCTAAGGAAATCGCATACTTTTCGTTTCCTACGACTACCATCAATGCCTGGATAATAGCAAGTGTCAAAGGAAGTCTTACTGTCCAGGTTGAGCCTTCACCGAGCTTACTCTTTACTTCTACTTCACCGCTTAATGCTTCGATCTTAGACTTAACTACGTCAAGACCAACGCCTCGGCCGGAAATTTCGGATACAACTTCTTTTGTTGAGAAGCTGGGTAAGAACAAAAGATCGATAATTTCCTTATCAGACATGTTCTCAGCCTGTTCGGGAGTAATGGTTCCTCTGGAAATTGCTTTATCTCTTACCTTTTCAACGTCAATACCGTTACCGTCATCTCTTACTTCGATAACAACGTTGTTACCGTCCTGATAAGCGTCTAAGTAGATATTACCGGTTTCGGGCTTTCCGCGTTCTTTTCTTACTTCAGCTGATTCAAGACCATGGTCGGCAGAGTTTCTTAACAAGTGCATCAAAGGATCGCCGATTTCATCAACAACGGTACGGTCCAATTCTGTCTCTTCACCGCTCATGTGTAATTCCATCTTCTTGTTAAGAGACTTCTGCATATCTCTTATCATTCGAGGGAACTTACTTACAACTGATTCGATAGGCACCATTCGAACCTTCATAACTGATTCGTGAAGGTTGGTGGTAACGCTTTCCAAATACTCTATCTGTTCATTGAAGTTTGAATTCTGCTTTGTATCGTCTGAACTTGTGGAAGATACCAATGAGTTCTTTGCAATGATAAGCTCGGATACCAAGTTCATCAAAACGTCAAGCTTTTCGATATCTACACGAACAGTTCTGTTAACAACGGGCTTAGCAACAGGTTTCTTGTCTCCTGCCTTAGCAGCGTTGTCTGTTGTTGCGGGAGCCTTGGGAGCTGCTGCAACATGAGTTTCTTCTTTAGCTTCAGGAGCTTCTTCAGTCTTTTCTTCGGAAGCTTCTACGCTGCCACCAAAGTCTGCATCGGTAAGTTCACGACCGAATGCATCTTCAATTTCTGATACGCTCTTGATAGCTTCTCTAATGTTATCAAAGGAATCCTTTGAAACAACGATTAAGCTAAAGTCAAAATCAAACTTTTCATCTTCTATATCTTGTGTGGAAGGTTTAGAAAGAAGAATTTCTCCGCGTTCTTCCAAAGCTTTAAATACAAGGAATGCTCTTGCGGCCTTTAAGATACAGCTTTCCTGAATATAAACGGTAATTCCGTAGAAATGCTGACCTTCTTCTTTAGCCTTTGCATAAAGATCTTTCTCTGTATCTGTAAGCTTGATTTCCTGCCATTTTTCCTTAGAGCCTGATGCAGGGGCATCTGCCTTTGCTTCAGCCTGTGCTTCTTTCGCAGGAGCTTCTTCTTTGGCTTCTTCTTTCTTAGGTGCTTCGACTGAGCCACCTTTAGAATTTAAAATGTCGTTTAATGCCTTAATAAGGTTTTCGTTGTCGTTGGTTCCTTCATCCGAAGTTTCCTGAATAGCGGCAAGATATCCTTCAAGGGCATCCAAACACTGGAATAATATATCTATCATTCCGGGCTGTACTTTAATGTTTCCGTTACGAACTTCTGAGAAAACATTTTCCATATCATGGGTAAGATTCTGCATTCTCTTATATCCCATGGTACCTGCCATACCCTTTAATGAGTGTGCGGCACGGAAGATTTCGTTAACGGTGTCCATGTTTTCGGAATCCTGTTCCAATTCCAAAATCTGAGTGTTAAGGTTTTGTAGATGTTCCTTTGTTTCATCGAGGAAAATCTCAAGGTATTGACTTACATCCATCTTAGTTGACCCCCACGTTCATGATGATCTCCCTAGCAACGTCTTTAAGTGGTACTACTGAATTTGTAAGTCCTGCTGTGTAAACAGCTTTGGGCATACCGTAGACGGTGCTGGAGTCTGCATCTTGTGCGATAACAAATATGTTCTTGGTTTTCTTAAGATTCTTGATTCCTTCTGTTCCGTCCGCGCCCATTCCGGTTAAAACGACGCATACAACTCTGTCTTGATTACAAGCCGCAAGTGATTCGTACATATAGTTGGCGGAAGGTCTTACGCCTTCACGTGTAGGCTCGTTAGAATAACGAACTTTGTATTTTCCTCCAACCATATCAAGATTTAAATGCTTTCCGCCTTTTGCAACATATACATGCGCGTTTTCAAGTATCTCTCCGTCTTTTGCTTCGGATACTTTAATCTCGCTTAACTCATCGAGACGATCTGCCAACGATAAGGTGAACCCTTCAGGCATATGCTGTACTATAACTACCGGTGTCTTTAAGTTTTTAGGAAGCTTTGGAATAACTTCCTGTAAAGCCTTGGGACCTCCGGTTGAACTGGCAATGGCAACTATTTGATTGTTATTACCCGTTCCTTTTGAAGCTTTGCTTGCAAGTTCCAAAAGCTTTTTGGTTGTATCGGAATCTTCTTTCTTCTTTTCTTCCGGTACTTCCTCTTCAAAAGGAGCAACCTTACTCTCACAGGCTGCAGCGATGAGATCTAAAAACCTCTTCTGGAAGCTTCCGTCTCTACACTCCATTGCATTTTCAGGTTTGTGAATAAAATCAATAGCTCCGAGTGCCAAGGCGTCCATTGTTGTTTTGGCTCCCTCTTTTGTAAGGGTGCTTGCCATTACAACTCTGGCGGCAATCTTGCGGTTTCGTAATTCTCGTAAAAGTTCTAAGCCGTTCATTCTCGGCATGTTGACATCGAGCACAACAACATCGTATTTTCTCTTCATGAGAAGCTCGAGTGCTTCCTCTCCGTCAGTAGCGCGATCTTTTACTTCAAATCTTGAATCCGAGTTGATTATATCACACAACACTCTTCTCATAAGTGCAGAGTCATCAACTACGAGAATATTTTTCATAATTTTTACTCCAATTTGACAGTTTTAATGTTAATTTGTGGTTAATTACATTTAATTGTCATACAATTCCCCGTTTTGTATGTCGTAATTACACTATTTCTTGTTATTTCTTCTGAACCTGCGTTCTTCTTCGAAAATAAACTTGATTATTTCTTCTCTTACATCCCTTCCCATTCCGGTATATTGAATTCTATGTTCATATTCTCCGGGACGGTTTGGCATTTCCTTTATGTAAAGAACCTGCGCCAGTATTTCAAATTCTTTTGACTTACCGTCTATGTTAAGAGAGAAGGTGCAATAAATGTATGTGCCTTCATCGTACCACACGTCAGTTATATATCTCATACCACCGCCGCTTATGTCGCAGATAAGGGCTCTTCTTAAGGGAAGTCCCGGCACGATAAGAGGCTTATAGTCGTTTAAAGACTCAACCTCTTCTCTTTTTAATTCTCTTATTCTCATATCCATGACGGTTGAGAATCTGTAATACTCACGCCTTTGATGTTTTCTTAAGTTACTGGTTAACTCAAAGGCAAGGACATATACGTTGTTACTTTTATATCTGTCATAGATTCTTGCATAGCACTGATATAAACCGTTGGCCGTATAAAAGCAAAGGTCATACTCTGAGCCCACCGGGAGCAATATTAATTTAGTCTTTTCAAGCGGCATCATGATTTCAAGCCTGTCATCGGATAAAACCATATATACCTTTGTTGAATATGTTTTTACCTGTTCACCTTCTTTTGCAAAAAGGTAATCCACGGATCTAAGATCAACCTTATCTCCGTCCATAACAATGTTTGTTAACATCTGCGTGCTCCTTTTGTTTAATTATTGTTGTTTTCTTTTGCTTTTTTGCCCACAACTATATGTGAAAAGAAAGCTGCCATGCCACGTTTCTTTACGGTCTGGATATTTTCATTGTTCATAAGGTTTTTGGCTATTGTTTCAAAAGCCAGGGCGGACTTTGCATTGGGACTCTGTATCGATACAGGCATCTGCTGCATAACCGCTCTTGATAAAAGGCTGTCTTCGGGAATGGCTCCGATATAATTTACAGGGAGTTTTAAATATCTTGCCACTACCGCATTAAGCTTATTGTAAAGGGCCTGTCCTTCGGCCGCGTTTTCGACTTTGTTTGCCAAAACCTTTAATTGAGAATTTTCTGTAGAAAATCTCGGATGTCTTGCAAGTGCTTTTAAAAGTGAATATGAGTCTGTTATTGAAGTGGGTTCAGGAGTGGTTACAATAATGATTTCACCGCTTGCCACCAAAAACTCCAAAACAGCATCGGAAATTCCGGCTCCCGTATCCACAATAATGATGTCTGCTATAGCATCCAATTCGGCGAGATTTTGAATAATGTATGTAAGATGCTCTCTGCTTAAATTGGACATACTTGCAATACCTGAACCTCCGGATATAAAGCCTACATCCATAGGTCCCCAGGTGATAATGTCTTTAATGTTCTTTCCTTGATAGATTAAATCCGCGAGGTTATGCTTCGGAACCGCGCCAAACATAACTTCAATGTTTGCAAGTCCAAAGTCTGCGTCTAGAATTATTACCCTCTGCCCCATCTTTTTAAACTGAATGGCAAGGTTAATAGAGGTGTTTGATTTGCCCACCCCGCCTTTACCGCTTGTTACCGTAATGACTCTTGCCAAAGGCCTTTGCGGAGCATTCTGGGATTTAATAATATTTCTAAGCTGTGAAGCCTGATCCATTTACTTTCTGCCCCCTAGTAGATTCTTTACAGTACGCTGTGCGTTAAAGTCCTCGATATCATCGGGAACGTTCTGTCCGCAAGTTACATATGAAAGATCCGCACCGGTATATAACTTAAGATTTAACAGGTTACCAAGTGCCGTTGTTTCATCAAGCTTAGTGAAAATAAGCTTATAATCCGTAATCTGCGAGTACGCGTCTGCAATAGAACGTAAATCTCTGTACTTAGTGGTGGCACTGACCACCAGATAAACTTCTTTTTGTGTTAGTGAATCAACAGAATGAATGAAACTTCCCATTACATTCTTTTGTTCTTCGTTTTGATGTGAATGACCTGCGGTATCCACAAAAACGTAATCAAAATTTGTAAAATCTTTTAAAGCTGACTCCATTTCTTCAATGGTATAAATAATTCTGAAGGGTACCTCCAGAATATTTGCATAGGTTCTTAACTGCTCTGCCGCAGCAATTCTGTAGGTGTCTGCCGTAAGAAGGGCCACCTTTTTCTTTTGTTCAACCGAAAACTTTGATGCTATCTTTGCAATGGTTGTGGTCTTTCCAACGCCTGTGGGGCCCACGAAGAAAACTGTTTTGGGACCTTCTTCCGCCGGAGTGATGGTTGATGCCTTTCCAAACTTTAAGATCATCTTTTGATATATTCCTGCCAAAGCCACGTCAAAAGGAGTGCCGGGCTTTGTGATCTTTGCGGTTTCTTCGATTATTGAAGAAGCATATTCTTCGTTTACTTCATTGTCCGTCATTGTTTTGTGAAGAAGTTCAAAGAAACACTTAAGCTCATCGTTTTCCTGCTTTTCTTCCTCTTGCACTTCTTTTTCTTTAGCCTTTTCTTCTTCCGGCTTTTGAAGCTTTTCTTCAATCAGATTTTCAAGGTTGTTTAAACGCTCTGCAATGACTTTATCCGCATCCGAATCTTCTTTCTTTGACATTGTCTCTTCTCTTTTCTGAGCTTCTGCCTTTTCAACGATGGGAGCTATCTTTCCTAAAGCCTCCGTGATGCTTCTTGCATCGGGAGCGGCTGCATGTATTTCACGCTTTTCCGATTCTTCTTCAAGTGCCACGGTGATTTCCACAAGCTGAGGTTTTAAAAAAGAAAATAACCCCTTTCTTTTAACGCTTCGAACGTTCATCACCACGACATTATTGCCAAGCTCTTTCTTGGCTAGCTCTACTGCTTCGTTCTCTGTTTTGGCCTGAAATTTTTTAATAATCATTTTATGCGGTTACCATCCCAACTGACTGAAGTTCAACATTTGATTCCATTTCATTATACGACACAACGACCATATCTTTGAAGTATTCTTCCGTAAGTCGTTTGAAATACATTCTTACTATCGGAGAAGTGATTACTATCTGAGCTTTACCTAAGTTTTCAAGCTTCTTTAACTCTTTTCCGGTAGAGTCGATGATTGCCTTTGTTTTTTCGGGATCAAGGGTCAAATATGCACCCTGTTCCGTCTGCTTAACACTTGCCATGATTTCCTGCTCAAGCTTTGGATCAAGCGTAACAACACTTGTAGTCTCGTTCTGAGGGAAATACTTTCCGGAAATGGCACGCTTTAAGCTTTGGCGCACATACTCTGTCAAAATATCCGTATCTCTTGTGGTGGGCGCATAGTCTGCCAATGTTTCAAAGATTGTAAGCAAGTCTCTTATTGAGATACCTTCCTTTAAGAGATTTTGTAAGATCTTTTGAATCTCACCAAGGGACAAAAGCTTAGGATAAAGTTCGTCCACAACAGAAGGATTGGTTTCTTTTAAGTTGTTTATCAAAGACTGAACATCCTGTCTTGTAAGAAGTTCTGCGATGTGCTGTCTGATTATTTCAGTAAGGTGTGTAGCAATGATTGAAGGAGGGTCTACAACGGTGTATCCCAAGCTTTCCGCTCTTTCTCTCTGGCTTTCTGTTATCCATACTGCGGGCAGATGGAAGGAAGGCTCGAAAGTAGGAATACCTGTAATCTCTTCTTCTACGTATCCGGGATTCATGGCCATGTAGTGGTCAAAAAGGATTTCTCCTTCACTTACCTGAATACCCTTAATCTTTATAATGTACTGGTTTGGATTAAGCTGAATGTTATCTCTTAAACGAATGATAGGAACAACGGTACCAAGTTCAAGAGCAATCTGACGCCTTATCATAACCACACGGTCAAGAAGATCACCGCCCTGGCTTACATTTGCCAAAGGAATGATACCGTAACCAAATTCAAGCTCGATAGGGTCAACCTGCAAAAGAGATGTGACATTTTCCGGTTGCCGGATCTCTTGTGCCTCCGCTTCCTCCGTTTCCGTCTCCGTCTCTATCTTTGCCGTCTCTATTGTGTTTTGCATTACTCTTGCCGCAATTACAAATGTAGCGCCAAGAACCACAAACAATACTCCGTTTAGAGGGGTTACAAGGCCAAGGAAGGCGATAGTTCCGCCAACTATATATAAAGCCTTGGGAATACCGAAAAGCTGGCTTACAAGGACAGAACCAAAGTCCGCAGAGCCTGAACCCTTTGTAACCAGAATACCTGTTGATAATGAAATCAAAAGGGAAGGAATCTGGCTTACAAGTCCGTCACCGATTGTAAGGATTGTGTATGCTGAAAGGGCTGAAGAAAAATCTTCGCCTCTGCTCATACCCATAACAATACCGCCCACAATGTTTATGGCAGTAATGATAAGACCTGCAACCGCATCTCCTTTTACGTACTTAACAGCACCGTCCATGGAACCAAAGAAGCTTGCTTCGGATTGAATCTTTTCTCGTCTAAGTTTTGCTTCCTGGTCTGTGATTGCGCCTGTATTTAAGTCGGCATCGATAGCCATCTGTTTACCGGGCATAGCGTCCAAGGTAAATCTTGCGGTTACTTCAGCTACACGTTCCGAACCTTTGTTGATTACTATAAACTGAATCAAAACAAGAATAATGAAAACGATAACACCGACAACAAGGTTATTTCCGCCAACGAATCTACCGAAGGTTTCAACAACGTTACCGGGATTACCGGTTGAAAGAATAAGCTTTGTAGATGATACGTTCAAAGAAATTCTGAAAATGGTTGTAAAAAGAAGGATCGTAGGGAAATAGGACATATCCAGAACTTCTTTTGTGAACATACAAACAAACATTATCAAGAAAGCTATTGATATATTGATTGCAAGACAAATATCAAGAAGCCATGACGGAATAGGCACAATGAGCATTACAAATGCTGCAAGAATATATAAAGCTACACCCAAATCAGCCTTTTTCATTCCCTGACTCCTTTCTCACATAATCTATACTTTACCCTTTAAGTGATATACGAATGCCAAAACTTCCGCCACTGCCTGATAAAGCTCGGGAGGTATTAACTCTCCCACTTCAACATTTGCGTAAAGCATACGCGCCAAGGGCTTGTTTTCAACGATTTCAACGTTGTTTTCCCTGGCCACATCTTTAATTCTTTGCGCAAGATAATTTTCACCTTTTGCCACCACCATGGGCGCATCATATTTATCAGCATCGTACATGATTGCCACCGCATAGTGAGTAGGGTTTGTAATTACGACATCGGCTTTGGGGATATCCTGCATCATTCTTCGCCTTGATGCTTCCCTCATCTTCTGTCTTATCTTACCCTTAATCTGAGGATCACCTTCCTGATCCTTAAATTCATCTTTTACTTCCTGTTTTGTCATCTTCAAATCGTCGAAATGCTTCCATCTTTGGTATGCATAATCGGCAAATGCGATAACAAGGTAGGCTGCAGCCATTCTAATCCCTAAGCTTATTACAAGCTTACCTGTGGCCGCGATTCCCTGATTTAAGCTAACATCATACAAAAGAAACAAACCGTTTATGTTCTTTTTTAAGTATGTGTAAGTGATTATTGAAATAATTGCTATCTTTAAAATAGATTTAACGAGCTCCATTATTGCTCTGCCCGAAAAAATCTTTTTAAATCCCTTAATTGGATCAAGCTTTGAAAACTTAGGCTGTAATGGCTTTCCCGTAGGAGCCCATCCTACCTGAGCTACGTCACACACGAAAGAAACAATAAATGCAACCGCAAAAATCGGAAGCAATATCATCATTATCTGCAGTAAACTCTGAGTGACCAAAGCAAGTATACTAGTCTGATTTACATACCCATCGTAGTTTTTAATGTACTCGGGTATATCGTCATATGTAAGAGCAAAGAAACCTACAAGCTTATCTCCAAGGGTTGCTAGATAAACCTGTAAAAGTATAAAGAAAGCAAGGAGCGAAAAGGCATTTTCTATTTCCTTTGACTTAGCTACCTGACCTTCTTTTCTGGCATCCTGCTTCTTTTTCGAAGTAGGTGCCTCGGTTTTTTCTCCTCCCGGCCCTTCTTTTGCAAAGAGCTGAAGATCATACTCAAGGATCATGCAAGTGCCTCCACAAATACGGTTACCATTTTCCTGATTTCACCAAGAATCATGGCTGATGCTCCGGGAAGCATGCCCACTGTCAAGAATAAAACCGCAAGTCCCAGTAATATTTTAGTCTGAATACCTATGGCAAACATGTTTAACTGCGGTGAAACCTTGGCAAGTACGCCTAAAATTGAGTTAAGCAAAATCATTGCCGCAAACACCGGAAGGCAAAGCCTGAAACCGATGGTCACATAGTCCACCAAAAAGACCGCCATAGATGAAAGTATTTTTTCTGAGTTAAAAATCGCCTTTGTTAAAGGTATTAATCTAAAGCTTTCCGTAAGGGCACCAAGTAAAAACTGGTAAAGACCGCTAATAAGCATCATAAGCATTACAACGTAATGATAGTAAGATCCGCTTATGGTTACCTGCTGTCTTGAAACAGGGTCAAACATGGAAACCATGGAAAGACCGATTTCCATATCAACCAAGTGTCCCGCAAAGTTTAGAATTGCTTCACAGATAGCGGCACTGTATCCAATCAATATTCCCGTTATGGCTTCTTTTAACACTAAAACGGAATAACCCAAAACAGTGTTATATTCAAATTCTCCCACAGGGATTGTTCTGTATATCACAACAGATATTAAAACGCCCAGTCCGATTTTTACTCTTCTTGGAGTATCGTTCATTCCAAAAAATGGAGCTGCGAACATAAAACAAGTAACTCTGACAACGATTAAAAGGAAGGTTTCAAGTTCGGCCATGGAAAATGTGAAATTGACCATTTTTCATACCCTCCTAATGAATGTATTGCCCAAAGTCCGCCCATAATTCAACAATATAGTCTTTCATACTGCCAAGCATCCAATAACCTAAGAGTGCAAGGCCTAAAAAAACGCAGATAATCTTAGGAACAAAGGTAAGTGTCTGTTCCTGAATGGATGTAACGGTCTGGAATATACTGATAACCAAACCGACTACAAGTGAAATTAAAAGAATGGGTGCAGATAGCTTGATTACTAAGAATAACCCCTGGCTTACCAGTCTTACAACTTCTTCTATCGTCATAGTTCCCATTTCCCCTTTCGATTATCTGAATGATTTTACCAAAGAACCTATAATCAGGCTCCAGCCGTCCGCAAGCACAAACAAAAGTATCTTAAACGGCATAGAAATCGTAGTCGGCGGCAGCATCATCATACCCATACTCATAAGTACCGATGCCACTATCATGTCGATTACGATAAACGGTATGTAAATAATAAAGCCTATCAAAAATGCAGACCTAAGCTCACTGACAATAAAGCTTGGAATAAGGATGTAGTTGGGAATAGATTCAAGTTCTCCGTCCCATTCTACTTCCGCAATTTCCATAAACAGCCTTACGTCTTTTGTCTGGGTCTGTCCGTACATAAAGTCTCTGAAGGGCTTCATGCCGATTTCGATAGCCTCTTGCTGAGTGATCTCTCCCTTGTCAAAGGGCACGATTGCCTCATTATAAGCGGTGGTAAAAGTAGATTGCATTATAAAGAACGTCAAAAACAGAGCCAACCCGATAAGCACATTATTGGGAGGCGCTGTCGATGTGTTGAGTGCTGACCTCGTAAAGTGAAGAACAATAATTATTCTTGTAAACGATGTCAACATTATAAGAAGTAGCGGGGCCAGCGCTATTAATGTAAGCGTTAAAAGAATCCTTAGAGATCCCGATAACTCCCCGTTACCATTATTGTACGTTATAGTTAAATCGTTAGAAATGTTCAGTTCCTTAAGTTCGTCAGGAGTCGTTGCACTTCCCGGCTCATCAATGTTGGTTCTTCCGGTAGTCTCACCGTTTAAGTGAGTCTGTCCATGGCCGGTAGGATCCGTGCTTGACGCTTCAGCCGAAATTTTGGGACTGATAAGCAATATGCCCACCAATAACAGCAGGCACATTGAGCGTAAAATTCTTTTCATTTGGATTTATCTACCCCATTTTCCTTCGCTTTGTTTAAAAAGTCCTTAAAGGAGAATGTACCACTATTTTCGTAATGGTCTTTTAAAGTATCCCCGTCTATTTCATCGATTAAGGTCATCTCATCTTTGCCGATTCCAAGGGCATAATACTTTTCCCCAATCTTTATGATTTCCACAAACTTATTGGGTGCAATACGCTTGGACTCGACAATGAGTATGTTCTCCCCGGGTGCCTTTTCTTTTTGATAGTTTCCTATCCATTTAGTCACCCAGGCGCATACTACAAGCACAAATATCGTGATGAGTAACACCACGATAGTTTGTCCAAATCCTGATGCGGTAGACGAAAGGCACGCGGCCATTAACCTACTACCTTCTTAACGGCTTCAAGTACACGGTCTGCCTGGAAAGGCTTAACAATGAAGTCTTTTGCACCTGACTGAATGGATTCAATAACCATTGCCTGCTGACCCATAGCGGAACACATAATAATCATAGCCCCGGGATCGCCTTCTTTGATTTTTTTGAGAGCCTGAATTCCATCCATTTCAGGCATTGTGATGTCCATGAGCACTAAGTCGGGTTTGGTTTCGTTGTATTTTTCAACAGCCTTCAAACCATTTTCTGCTTCTCCGACAACATTGTAGCCATTCTTTGTAAGAATGTCCTTAATCATCATTCTCATGAAAGCAGCATCATCACAAATCAAAATATTCTTTGCCATAACTTACACTCCTATTGGTTGATTATTATTTGATAATTTCAGTAACACGCACAGCGAAGCTTTCTTCAATAACAACAACCTCGCCTTTGGCAACGAACTTGCCATTAACCAATACATCGATTGGTTCGCCTGCTATCTTATCAAGCTCGATGATGGTACCCGGCGCAAAATCCAAAATCTCGGAAATCGATTTACTTGTTCGTCCAAGCTCAACTGTTACATTAAGCGGAACGTCCATAATCAATCCGATATTTTCGTTTGCCTGCGTTGCCGCATACTCCGGTGAAAAACTCTGGAACTGCGCAGGCTGTACATTCATCTGCGGCATTCCCATGTTCATTCCCATCTGAGGCATTCCCATTCCCATCTGAGGCATTCCCATTTGTGGCATTCCCATGTTCATATTCATACCCATCTGCGGCATACCCATATTCATATCCATGCCCATACCCATACCTTGCTGGGGAGCAGGCTGAGGTTCGGGCGCAGGTGCCGCCTGTTGTGCCGGTGCAGGCTGAGGAGCGGGTTCGGGCTCCGCTTGTGCTCCGGATGCAGATTCCATATCCATGAAGGTCTGAACCAATTTCTTGGCAAACTCGATAGGATAGAGTTGCATAATAGTTGAATCTACCAAATCGCCAATCTGCATGGCGAATGCTACCTTAACAAACGTTCCACCAAGGAAAGGAGCAATATCTGCACCTGACTGGTATTCCGTTAAATCAAGCAAACTTGCTTCCGGGGGGCTGATATCAATCATGGTACCAAGCATTGTTGAAAGTGATGTTGCCGAAGCACCCATCATCTGATTCATAGCTTCCGAAATGGCGCTTAAGTGAAGTTCTCCAAGTTCGCCTTCGGTGTTGGTGCCATCACCACCCATCATAAGGTCGGTAATTACTTTAACATCATGTTCTCTTAAAACCAAGATGTTTGTACCGTCCAGCCCGGATGTGTAATGAATCTGTATAAATACGCAAGGACGTTCGTAGTCGTCAATCATGCTCTTCCAGTTAACCATCGATACAACAGGTGTTGTGATGTTAACTTTTCTGTTTACAAGCGAATAAAGCGTGGTTGCGGAAGAACCCATACTGATGTTGGCTACTTCTCCTACCGCATCACGTTCAACATCCGATAATGTCTGATCGTCCGATGCTTCGCTTCCCTGGGTGAAAGGCTGTTGTTCTGCTACCGCAGCCTGAGAGCCATCCCCGGGATCCATTCCGCTAAGGAGAGCATTAATCTCGTCCTGGGATAACATTCCATCCATGTTTTTACTCCTCCTCCCTGATTACTTGCGTAATCTGTGCCGCATACTTGTCTTTCTCAGTACCGGGTACTGCCTTAAACTTTAAAATGTTTCCGACAAATACGCTAAGCTCTGTATCCACTCCCGTGTCGAGTCGGATGATATCGCCATGCTGTAAATTCACAAAGTCATTTACAGAAATAACGCTTTCGCCCATAACAACTTTAACGGGCACATCCACTCTCTTGATTAAGGATTCGATATACATTTCGTAGTCCTCACCTGAATTATCCTGCATGGTGGAGAACCAGTACTTTGTATTCAATCTATCCATGATGCTTTCCAGAGTAAAGTACGGAAGGCACATGTTCATAAACCCTTCAACGTCACCAATCTTTACATTAAGTGTAACGATGGCGATCATTTCATTGGGTGCTATGACTTGAGCAAACTGCGGATTGGTCTCGATTCTTTCAAGCACCGGGTTAATGTCGATAACGTTTTTCCAAGGTTCTCGCATTAACTGAATCGAAATAATCAGCATCTTTTCAATTATCGTCATCTCTATTTCAGAGAAGTCGCGGTTCTTTTCAAGTGGTATTCCTTTACCGCCAAGCATACGGTCTATCATAGCAAAACCTAAGTTGGCAGCCAAATCTAGTATTATATTACCACCTAAGGGTTGGAAATTTATTATACCCAAAATTACAGGGTTGGATAACGCGTTTGTAAATTCCGAAAATGTAACGGTTTCGGAGCTCGCCACGCTTACCTGTATGTTCTTTCGCAGGTAAACGGGAAGGTTGGTTGCAAGCAATCTTCCGTAGTGTTCATATATAATTTCAAGTGTACGTAAATGCTCTTTTGAGAACTTCGCCGGACGTTTGAAGTCATAGTTCTTGACTTGTTTGTCCCCTTTGTCCTGCATTTCATCTACATCCAGCTCACCGGTACTTAGGGCAGCCAGCAAGCTGTCTATCTCATTTTGAGATAATACCTCGCCCACGAAGTTCACCTCCTTGTTTCATGCACCATTCCCATTTGAATTATTGATACATGATATTGCTGAATGTAACTTTATAAATAAATGTCGAACTATATTCGGTCTGTATGCGAGAAAGTATTTCGTTTCTCATCATTTCAGGATTGCTTTGCGCTTCTTCGAGGGTGTGGCTACTGATAACCTCTATTATAATCGACTTAAATAACGAAATGCTAGAAGTTACGGTTTCCTTGTAAGTTTCGTAATCCTCATGCTTTTTATTCATGTAAAGTGTTACATCTACAAGATAGAAGTGATCTTTTCCGTCCTCACCTTTCTTAAGAGGAATCGTTAAGGTGTCTCCTATGTCAACTGCTTCCGAATCTGCGATGGAAACGCCTTCTTCGGTTTCGTCTTCCGATTGTGAAAGCTCGATATTAAGCACACTTGCAATGTTTGATACAAGTGCGTTGGTCTTCTTTGCGGTTCCCGTTACCGAAAACATCATGATTGCGGTAAGCACCACATTGACTACCATTAAAGCCAATATCAAGATGGAAATTAAGTTTTTCTTCATGCTCTTATCTTCCCCTGAAAATGTATTTTAGTAACTGCTCAATTCATGATAAATCTTAATCTCAACTCTTCGGTTTAAATCTCTTCCTTCGGAAGTTGAGTTGTCCGCTATGGGAACATATTCACCGCGGCCTGAATGCTTAATGTTTGCCGGGTCCAATGAAGTGTTGTCAAGTAAGAAGTAGAACACCGAAAGCGCTCTTGCAGCACTCAACTCATCATTGCTTGCATACTGTTTTGTATTCTGAGGGACATTATCCGTATGTCCTTCAATTTCGATTCCGTAAAGAGCATATCTTTCAAGAATCATGCCCACCTTTCTAAGGACGGGCTCAACGCTGTCAAGAAGCTCCGCAGAACCGGGTTTAAAAAGGATTGCTCCCTTTAACGTAAGCTGTACATACTGAGAATTAAAATCAATATCAACCTTATCGGCAATATTGTTTTCAGCCAAAGCCTCTTCAAACTGTTCTGCCAAAGATTCGCTTGCTTCAAGCTTCATCTTTTCCACGTTCTCAAGGTCGTTTTGCTCTTCGTCAAAAGCCTCGGCCTGTTCATCGTTCTCAGCCATAACGCCGGTGGAGTTAATATATTTACTTAATTCGTTTAATTGGCTGACACCATTGCTTATTAAGATACCGTCACCGATTGCCGTGCTTCCCGCTGTGAAAATACTGAAGGTACTTTGGAAAGAAGCTGCTATGGCATCAAACTTAGCTTCATCTACGTTTGCCGATGCAAAAAGCAAAACGAAGAAACAAAGAAGCAGGTTCATAAGGTCGGCGAAAGTATTAAGCCAGGGTTGTCCGGGGCCGCCATCGGCCTCTGCTTTTTTTCTGGCCATTTATTCTTCTCCTCCGGATTCCGGTGTAGCTGCCGCTCTTGCCTCGGGCGACAGGAATGATTTAAGTTTTTCTTCGATAACTCTGGGGTTTTCACCTGCCTGAATTGAAAGAAGACCTTCAATCATGATTTCTTTAACCATTACTTCGATGGCATTATGCTTTTTCATTTTGAAGGTTGCAGGAAGGCAAAGCCAGTTAGCAATCATGGAGCCGTAAAATGTGGTAAGAAGGGCAACCGCCATAGCGGGACCGATGTTGGCCGCATCGTCCATGTTGTAAAGCATGTTAACAAGTCCGATAAGGGTACCGATCATACCCCAGGCAGGACCCATGGCAGCGAACTGTTCAAAGAAACTGATTACTTTATTGTGACGGCCTTCAAGTGAATCAAGTTCCGTCTCCATAATGCCTCTTACAAGTTCGGGGTCTGTACCGTCGACGATAAGTAATATACCTTTCTTTAAAAAGTCATCGTCAAGGTCTCCGGCTGCTTCTTCAAGCGAAAGCAAACCTTCTTTTCTGGCCACATTTGAAAGATCTATGATTTTTGTGATGATATCTTGGGTGTTTAGTTTCGGAAGTTTAAATATGAGCGCGTAACTTTTTAAGTTATTCACAAATTCTTTAAGTTCACAGGACATAACCATACAGCTTATGGATCCGCCGATGGTAATGAGAACTGAAGGTATATCGATAAAGTTTGAAATAACGGAGAAATTTACACCGGTATTTTTATCGAAAACCATACCGAAAATAACCAAACTAAAACATAAAATTAAGCCTAATAATGAAGCTATATCCATTCGGTATTACCCCTCAGTTTTGCTGTTAAATGCAAAAATGTCCTTTCTATACGATTTTACTAAATTTATAACCTCTTGTCTACTTTCTTTTATGATAATTTTGCGACCTGTAGACATGGTTAAAACGGTGTCAGGAGTCTCTTCCACCGTCTCAATATAGTCCTCATTTACGGTAATTTGTATACCGTTTAACTTTGTTACGTTAATCATTATAGTTAACCTCTCTTAACGCCCAATATACATAACAAGCAAAAGAAGGGGAACCAAATCCTTTTAGTTCCCCTTGCTATTTAATTATCTCTTAAGATTAACCAATTCTTCAAGCATTGTGTCCGAAACTGTAATGATACGTGAGTTAGCCTGGAATCCTCTCTGAGTGGTGATCATTTCCGTAAATTCTGTGGAAAGGTCTAC
>JAEEXG010000032.1 GCA_016291405.1 Lachnospiraceae bacterium | reverse complement strand
TTCACAAAGCCTACGGCGCCCTATCGAATTTATCTTACATAGCGCGCCAAATGTGGAGCCACGACAAAATGACCATAGGCGTCGTGGCGCTCTACGGCTTCTTTACGCCGGTTGCGGCATATCTTTGGACCTTCATGCTTAAATTCGTAATCGACATAGTCACAAAGCATGACAGTGTAAAGAAACTGATATCCATCATATTTATTACCTTTATCATTCAGCTAATCTGCACTCTTTGCCAGTCTTACACCTGGGCACAGTGGTGGAGGCCCATCGGCGTCAGAACCGCGATGCTGATAAAGAAAAACGTGAAGATTATGACGCTTCCCTTTGAAAGCCTTGAAGATAAAGACACCATGGACTGTTTCGAAAAGGCAGTCAGAGCCTGCGGCGGCAACCGGGAAGGCGTGGAAGGCATGATGCACCTTTTGGAAAATGCATCGGGTGATTTCTTTACGGTTATCGCAGGTCTGCTCATTATGGGTACCTTGAGCGTCCCTGTCATGGCAGGAATGACAGTGCTGGCATTTTTATTTTTCTTAGTAAAAGACCACACAAGTAAGGTGAACAAAGAAAAAGTCTGGGACAAGCTTGCGACTTGGTGGAGAAAAGATGATTACATGCTTAGAACCTTTTCGGATTTTTCATTCGCAAAGGACATAAGAATGTATTCCCTTAAAGATTACCTTATAAACAGGTACAAAGATGTGAGCAAAGAAAGGCTTAAGGCCTCAAAAGAACATGAGCTTAGATGGTGGAAGTGTGGACTCTTTGGAAACGTCGTTTGGGTAATCGCTCTCATCGGAATCTACGCTTGGCTTATCTATTCAGTTGTAAATAACGGCTTAACAGTCGGAGAGTTTTCTTTGTACTTAGGATCTGCAACCACATTTTTCCTGTTCTTGGGACGCCTTTTTGACAGGCTTACAGAGCTTTTTGCAAGGAGCCGTGAAGTAGATGATTTTAGAAGCTTTATGGACCTTCATGAAAGCGAAAAGAAGGAAGGCGAATGTGTACCTAAATACAGCACTTATGAATTCACCTTTGAGGATGTGTGGTTTAAATACCCTAAGGCAGATGAGTATGCGCTTAAAGGCCTTAACTTAACAATAAAAGCAGGTGAGAAGCTTGCGGTTGTGGGGCTTAACGGTGCAGGAAAATCCACATTTATAAAGCTATTGCTTAAGCTTTACGAGCCCAGCAAAGGCCGCATCCTTTTAAACGGCGAAGACATTTCAAAATATGACAGGGATGAATATTATAAAATCTTTTCTCCCGTATTTCAGGATGTTTGGATGTTTGCCTTCCCTTTAAAATCAAATATTTCCATGGCGCCCGTTGATGAAACGGACGAAGAAAAAGTTAAGAAGTGCATAAAGGATGCCGGAATGAGCAAGAACGTTAAAAAGCTTAAAGACGGCATCAACACCGAAGTATTAAAAGTTATATATGACGAAGGTGTCGATTTTTCGGGCGGAGAAAAGCAAAAGCTTGCCCTTGCAAGAGCCCTTTATAAAAACGGCCCCGTGGTGGTGCTTGATGAGCCTACGGCTGCACTTGATGCCCTTGCGGAAGCTAAGCTTTACGAAGACTTTGACAGGCTCGTATCCGGGAAAACCTCCGTTTATATAAGCCATAGGCTTAGCTCTACCAAATTCTGCGACCACGTTGCCATGTTTAAAGACGGAGAACTTGCGGAATACGGCACCCACGATTCTTTACTTGAGGCAGGCGGCCCTTACAGCGAAATGTTTAATGTTCAGGCCAAATATTACTTGGAGGGGGGTGAAGAAAATGGCGATGAATCTTTCGAAGCATGTTGAAGTTAAAGACAATCCCGGCATGCTCTACATGACACGCCGCACCATGAACTATGTGTTTAAAATAGCGTGGAAAGAAAAGAAGATTATTTTCTTTTATTACATATTAAAAAACATAGGATATGTACTTGCTGAAATGAAAATGCTGCTTCTTCCTAAACTGTTGGTGGATGAAATTGTGGCAATCACTGAGGGCGCGGCCCTTGAAGCGCATTTAAAGAACGCGATTATTTATGTGGCACTGACAGTCCTTGCAGAGTCCCTTTCGAAGCTCCTTGTGGATACGGCTGAAAAGAAAATAGCTTATTACAACGTTTTCTTTGAGCGAATATTTGTGTACGGATTAAGCGAAAAGTCCATGACCATGGACTTTGAACACACAGAAGACCCTACGGTTTTAAACCAGCAAAACAAAGCAAAAGAAGGAATCAGCTGGTATTCGGATGGCGTGACGGGAATGCTTGATAGCTTCTTTAACGTTATTTACAACTTCTTTTTAATGATTGCATCCGTCACAATCTTCTTAGTGTACTGTCCGCTCATTTTGCCGGTTCAGATAATCGGAATGGCAATTATTACTTACTTTAATGCAAAGAAACAGAAAGTCCACGCCAAGGCATTTTTAAAGCTTGGAAAAGTAAACAGACTCTTTGGATACTACCTATTTGACCTGGCGGAAGCTAAGTACGGAAAAGACATAAGGCTTTATGACAGTGTTGACATGCTTACGTCCCGAAGCAAAGAGTTTGGAAAAGAAAGCGTTGAAATATTCAGAGAAAGGGCGGAAGGATGCTTAAAGTACGACTATCCGTCACAGATTACAAACGCTTTCAGAGATGCCATAAGCTACGCGTACATGGGATATCAGGCTCTGATTGGGCTTTTGACACTTGGTGATTTGACCATGTGTATTTCCGCTGCAAGCAGACTCTTCCAAAGCTTACTGTGGCTTGGAATGAACGCACAGGATTTAATGGAAAAATGCGGCTATGCATATCACTATCTTGTGTACCTTGAGTATTCAGACAACCTCTCTAAAGGAGATAAGGAGGTTAAAGATGAAAAGCATGAAATCGTGTTTGAGAACGTTTCTTTTAAATATCCAAGAAGCGATGAGTACGTCCTTAAAAACATTAACTTTAAGATTACCTCGGGAGAGCACCTATCAATCGTGGGCCTTAACGGCGCAGGAAAGACTACATTTATTAAGCTTCTTTGTAGGCTTTACGATGTGACGGAAGGAAGAATCCTGATTGACGGAATCGACATAAGAGATTATTCGACCGAAGAATACAGAAAGCTCTTTGCCGTAGTGTTTCAGGATTTCCAGCTCTTTGCCTTCTCATTAAAAGACAATATCGCCATGGGAAGAGCGGATGAGCCTTTGAATGAAAAGAAAATAGAAGAAGCCCTTAAGCTATCGGGGCTTTATGAAGATGCAGTTAACTTAGACGAAGGCCTAGATACAAGGCTCTTTAAATCATTTGATGAGCACGGCACGGAATTATCAGGAGGTCAGAGGCAAAAGGCAGCCATAAGCAGAGCTTTATATAGAAATGCTCCAATAGTAATCTTAGATGAACCTACAGCGGCTCTTGATCCATTGGCTGAGTATGAAATCTATAAAAAGTTTGATGCATTGGTGGGAGGAAAGTCAGCGATTTATATTTCCCATAGATTATCAAGCTGTAAGTTCTGCGACAGGATAGCGGTGTTTGCTGATAACACCATAAAAGAATGTGGCACTCATGATGAGCTTGTAAACATTAAGGACGGTCTTTACGCCGAAATGTTTGCGGCCCAGGCTCAGTACTATGTGGATGCCGTAAGCTAGAACCGGCTTAAATACGCGGTTTCTTTGTACAAAGAAACTAAATGAAAAAAGTGTTGACAACTTAAATTAAATTGTGTACAATCTAATTGCAAACAAGTTAAATCCAATTTAATCGCTCACAATTTAATGGAGGTAAAAAATGAATTTATATGACTTCAAAGTAACCGATCGTAAAGGTAACGAAGTAGCATTGTTCGATTACAAGGGCAAAGTGGTTTTGGTTGTCAACACAGCTACAGGCTGCGGATTCACTCCTCAGTACACAGACCTTCAGAATATATATGATGAATTCAAGGATGCAGGTTTGGAAATCTTAGACTTCCCTTGCAACCAGTTCGCAAATCAGGCCCCCGGGGACAACGAAGAGATTCACACATTCTGCACAGGCAGATTCGGAATCACATTCCCTCAGTTTGGAAAAATCGATGTTAACGGTGAAAACGCCATTCCACTTTATAAATGGATTACAGAAAACACTTCATTTGAAGGTTTTGACGGCGCTGCAAAATTAATGCTTGGCGCAGTTGTAAAATCTATGGACAAAGATTACAAGAAAAATGGTAATATAAAGTGGAACTTTACAAAAATACTATTTAACAAAAACGGTGAGATAGTTGCCCGCTTCGAGCCTACCGCATCAATGGACAGGGTTAAGGCGGCTATCAAGAAGGAGCTTTAATGGCAGACAAGTATGATTCTTTAAAATTGGAAAACCAGTTATGCTTTCCCCTTTACGCTTGCGCAAAGGAGGTTGTCAAAAAATACAAGCCGTTCCTCGACGAACTTGACATTACTTACACACAGTACATCGCCATGATGGTGATGTGGGAGCACACTAAAATGAATGTCAAGGAGCTCGGTGAATATCTCTTCTTGGACTCGGGCACCCTCACTCCTCTTCTCAAAACCCTTGAAAAAAAGGGCCTCGTAACCCGCGCCCGGTCCAAAGAAGACGAAAGAAACCTGGTGGTTTCGGTAACCGATGAAGGCATGGCGCTACGCGACAAAGCCTTAGAAGTTCCAAAGAAAGTAGCCGGTTGCATTCAGCTTGAAGAAGCCGACGCCAAAGAATTGTACGTACTTTTACATAAGCTAATGAAATGTGTATAAAAATAAAAGGAGGCATTTGCTAAAATGCCTCTTTTATTTTGCTATAGTTTGCAATTTCTCATATGAAAATATATACTTATTTAAGCTTTGATTATAGGCAGTAAACTTGGCGGGCATCGGGGATTTATATAATGAATTCGAGACTATATGTAGCCTCGGTACTTAACGAACCGGACTGTAAGGAACGGTGAGTTTAGTAAGCAGGCCTGCTTTTGCCTGCGGCCGCTAGGCGGAGTCCTAAGCGCGAGCGTGTCTCGAAGCATTATATAAATCCCCGATGCCCTTGAGAGGTATATACATGGCAGAAGAAGAAAAGATGATAATATGCTCCAGGTGCGGGGCTGAAATAAAAGAATCCCAGGCGTACTGTAATTATTGCGGATCGATTAACATTTTGGGCGCCGAAGTAGATTACTTTAATAAACTTGAAGGCGTGAGAAAGAACCTGGAAGAACTTGGGGACGATTCAGAAGAAGAATATAAAAAGACATTTAAGAAGACAGGAAAGCTTATTGCGGTATCTCTTATTGTTGCGGCAGTAGTGGCTTTAATAGTGGTGGGAATTGTATTCTTAAAGAAACGCGCCGACCAAAAGCGCTACTCATATTCCTATAATGAAAAGATGAAAGTCTTTGCGTATCTTGATGAGCTCTATGAATCTGAAAAGTACGATGAAATCGTGGCCTACTATGAAGAAAATGCAAAGAATAATTACCAGATTTACGAGTGGCAGCACGATGACTTTAGATGGCTTTATGATTACCATACTTGGGTGGTGCGAGATGCCGAAAGGTATGAAAAAGATGTCAGTGAGAAAAACGGCTACGAAAAAGACGATATTTCCTGGCTTATCATGGATGCCGTTAAGCTAAATTATCAATTCAATCTATATTCAATCAACGATAGCCTCATTTATGACTTTAATGAAGATGAGGCGGGTAGAATCAAGAAGTTTCTTGATGAAGATAAAGCCACAGTAATTAAGATAGCAGGCATTTCGGAAGAAACCTTTGATAAGATTGTAAAAGACTACGGCGAAGCCTATAAAGCCGAAGACTATTGGGATATTAATAAAACAAGAGAATACCTTACATCTATCGGATTATATTAAATAAAGAGGGAAGTAAAATGAAAGAAACACCATCAACCGTGTGCCCCTTCTGCGGTGCACCCCTTACAATCGAGGGAGACTATTGCCCTAACTGCGGCAGCAAAAAGACCCAGTTTACAGAGCACAGACAGAAAATGAAAGCCTACAATAAAGCCTTTGAAGAAACAAAAGAAGGCGTTGTGGCGGAGAATAAGAAGTTTAGCAAAAATGCGGCACTTATAGCCATTGCTGCTGTTTTGGTGGCAGTGATTTTGGGAGAATTTATAGCCTACAGAAATGCATTTACAATTGCAAGAAAAATGGCCGCAAACAGAGCAAGAGCCAATAAACCTGCAGTCCTTTCAATGCTTAAAGACTATGAAGCAAAGGATGAGTATTTAGGCATCACCACCATGTGGGATGAAAACGCCTTAAGATACTTAAGCGAAGAGCCCGGCTTTAAAGAATATGATTTGGTGAAGGCTATGTGCTATTCCTACGGAAATGTCATTCAGTCCCTTGAATCCATGCTTAGAACAGAGAATTACTATGAAAAGGGAAACGACGAATACATAAATCTTATCGACCAAAGAGCAGGCTATGTGGGCGATTACTATGAAGATTTTTTAAAAAGATACAAAAACTATATAAGCGGATATGATCCGACAGCTAAGTACAATACGTACATAGCGGAAAGCTATAAAGAAGAGCACATGCAGACCTATGAAAAGCAAAAAGAAAACCTTCGCGCTTTGGTATCATACTACTTTGACATCCCTTACGAAGAGATGGATGCATTTGATGCAATGACAAATGTAAAGAAAAATGCGCTCTTATGCGAGAAAGCGGAGGCAAAGTATGGAGAAGAATAAATCAAGATTAACACTCGGCCTTCAGATTGCCGTAATCATCCTTACACTCGTAGCAGTTGGTAACGGCATTAAAGTGCTTAACGAAATAAAGAGTGCAAACTACACATCCGGCACCAACATAAAAAACATGGAATATCGCTTGGAAGATAAGAATTTTGAGAGAATCGATGAGTGGATTGTAGCTAAAGAAGCCACTCAGAGTAAAATAACATCTCAGGAAAGAGCCCTTGGAAACGTAGGTAAATACTACTACCAGGCCCTTCATTACTATGCTTTGCAGGCTGCAGGCATTGACAGAGCAAGTGATTATAAAGAAAGAATGGAAGAAATAAAGGCAGGCCTTGGTGAATATGAAAACCAGGCCGGCGTAATAGACGAAATACTTAAAAATCAGTAATTTAGGTGATTTATGCGTGTTAAAAACTTTTTAAAGGTTAGAGACGGGTTTTACCACGAGCTTTTTGTGCTGGTGATTCCCATTGTGATACAAAGCCTTATCACAAACGCCGTAAGCATGGCAGACGTTGTGATGCTTGGGCGATACAATCAAACAGCCCTTTCCGCTTCAAGTTTGGCAGGACAGGTGCAGTTTATATTAAACATCGTATTCTTTGGACTGGCATCATCCGTTACCATTTTAGCTTCCCAGTATTGGGGCAAGAAAGACAATAAAACAGTTTCAAAAATACTTGGAATCGGATTAATCATTTCCGTATTCCTTTGCACAATTGCCACACTTTTGGCAGTGTTTGTGCCTCACTGGCTTATAAGCATTTGGACTAATATACCGGAGCTTCAGGAAGAAGGAGCCAAGTACCTAAGAGTGGTAGCTCTTTCTTACTTCTTTGCAGGTATATCTCAGCCCTATTTATCCATAATGAAAAGCTGTGAAAGAGTAATGCTTTCGACGGCAATTTCTTTTACCACACTTTGGGCAAACATCATTTTAAATGCATGCTTGATTTTCGGCCTTGGCCCCTTTCCGGAGCTTGGAATCGTGGGAGCGGCCCTTGCCACAACAATTGTAAGAGGAATCGAGCTTTTGATTTGCATTATCGATTTCTTTAGGCAAAAGGTGATTCCAAAGAGCCTATCAAACATGTTTAAGATTCCAAAGTATCTGGTGACAGACTTTATAAAGTACTGCCTCCCTGCGTTTATCAACGACGCAATGTGGGGCCTTGCTTTTAACATGAATTCAATCATCATGGGCCATTTGGAAGAAGACATAGTGGCGGCAAACTCGATTGTGACCGTCGCAAGAGACCTAATCAGCGTAACAGGCTTTGGAATCTCTGCGGCAGCCTCCATTATGCTTGGAAAAGAAATCGGTGAAAATAAGCTTAAAGAAGCCAAAAGCGACGCCTCATCCATTTTGAAGGTGGCATTTCTAGCTTCCGTAATTCAGGGGCTTATATTACTAGCCTTAACGCCGATTATTCCAAACTTTGTTCTTTTAACGGACACTGCGGCTCATTACTTAAAAATCATGTTACTTATAAGCACGGTCTACCAGATGGGACAGGTGGTAAACACGGTACTTATAGCATCGCTCTTTAGGTGCGGCGGAGACTCGCGCTACGGAATGGTGCTTGATATAATCTGTATGTGGGGCTTTGCGGTGCCCCTTGGACTTATAAGCGCATTTGTGCTTAAGCTACCGTCAATAATTGTGTATCTGTTAATGTGCACCGATGAATTTGCAAAAATGCCCTTTGCCTTTTGGCATTACAAAAAGGGCAATTGGATAAAGAACCTGACACGCTAACCTTACATAACAATAGGAGGGGGAATATGCAAGGAAGAATCAAGTCTATTATAGCGTTTTTGACACTGGCAGTTTTGATTGCGGCGGGATATATCATCGTGTATAACGTTAAAGATGATACGGATATTTACCCAAGCGCCGACACTAAGATCGAGCTTTACGGAGAAAGCCACGGATTAAAGAAATTTTACGATGCCGAATACAGCGTCTGGAAAGAGCGATATGATGACGGGCAGCGGATTTTATTTATGGAGATTCCCTTTTCTTCGGCCAAGTTTTTAAATATGTGGCTTAAGGCGGATAACGATGAAATCCTTGATATGTACTATAAAAACCTTGAAGGCACTTTAAGCCATAGGCCCGCATACTTAAGGTTTTTAAAGACGATTAAAGAAAACTGTCCCGACACTATCTTTATCGGAACGGATGTGGACCATCAGTATGACACCACAGGACAAGCGTATCTTGAGTACCTGGAAGAAAACGGCCTTGAGGACAGTGAAGAATACAGACTTGCCGTAGAGTGCATGAAACAGGGAGAAGAGTATTACAGCGTAGGCCCTGAGAAAATGGAAGATTTAAGAGAACAGTACATGATCCAAAACTTTTTAAACGCTTATGAAAGAGTGGGAAAAGTTAGAATCATGGGCATTTACGGCTCTTACCACACAAATCTTGAAGCTCCAAATGTAATGATAGCTCCCATCATAAAAATATATGGAAGCAGCGTAAGTTCTGTTGCTGTTTCAAATCTTGCAATAAAGGAAATAAACCCTTTAACTGTCGGATTCTGCGTAAGTGGCTTAGTGTTTCTTCTTATGCTTTTTATACCTAATATATTTTGGACAAAGAATAAGCCAATCGGCTATGAAAACTACGTTACCGGCGAAAACAAGGTTTTGCTTATATTAGAAAGAGTCGGAGAAGTGCTTGTTACCTGCTCTTTATTAATCTTTAAATGCTTAGATCCCTTAGTAGTATTTGGAAGAAGCAGTATTTGGTACAATCCAAGGATTGTCTTTTGGATTTTGGCCTTTGTGCTTATGATCCTTTACGAATGCTACTGGTTTAGATACTTTGCAAGCCCTAAGTTTATGAAAGACTATTATTCATCCCTTTTGGGTTTCCCTGTTGCAGGGGCCACACTTCCCGTATTAGCGGTGTTGGTAATGGCTATTTACGGACGCAGTATTATATTATTTGTATCAGGCATCATCCTTGGCATAGGCCACATCGGCATACACTTAGGCCATTATAAAGAGGCCATAAAGGAAAGGTAAAAACATGTCAAAAGTTATTGTGGGAATGTCCGGAGGCGTTGACAGCGCCGTCACGGCATACCTTTTAAAAATAGCAGGATACGACGTTATCGGAGTCACCCTTAAAATATGGACGGCAGCTAACGGAGAAGAAAGCAGATGCTGCGAAATCACAGACGCTCAGGCAGTTGCGGCTCAACTTGACATCCCCTATTACGCCGTAAACTGCATGTCAGATTTTAAAAAGCATGTAACGGATCCCTTTGTGGAAGACTATTTATGCGGCATCACTCCAAGCCCCTGTGTGGGATGTAACAGAAAGATTAAGTGGGATAAGATGCTTGAAGTGGCAGACTCCATGGGGGCAGAATATATCGCCACCGGCCACTACGCTCATATAGTGAAGAAAGAAAACGGTCGCTTAACCGTTAAGACCGCTGATTACGCGTCAAAAGACCAGACCTACATGCTTTATAGACTTTCTCAAGAGCAGCTTGCACGTACCCTTATGCCTCTTGGAAAGTTAAGTAAAGACGAAGTAAGAGATATAGCAAGAAAAGTAGGCCTTAAAGTAGCTGAAAAGCACGATTCTCAGGAATTATGCTTTATACCCGACGGAAATTATGCAGATTACATCGAAGAATATGCAGGAGACAGAGTGCCTCCCGAAGGAAACTTTGTAAGCGAGTCAGGAGAAATTTTAGGGCGCCATAAAGGCATCATCCACTATACAATAGGCCAGAGAAAAGGCCTTGGAATCGCCTTTGGACACCCTATGTTTGTTAAAGAAATAAGGCCTGAAACCAATGAAGTGGTGCTGTCTGAAGAAGATGCCCTTTTTACAAAAGAAGTATTCTGTAATGACTTAAACTTTCAAAGCATTGAAGATATTAAAATAGGCGAAAAGCTTGAATGTAAGGCGAAAGTTCGCTACAGACATAACGCTCAGAAGGCCGTTATTGAAAGAGTCGATAGCGACAAAGTCAAAATCACCTTCGAAGAGCCCGTAAGAGCAGCCACTCCCGGACAGTCCGCAGTCTTTTACGACGAAGATGGATGTGCCATCGGTGGCGGAGTAATCGTAAAATAGCGGGAAAAATTATTCGAAAAATATGTTGAAAAATATTTAGAAAGTATTAGAATAGAATTATAGAAGGAGGTAGAACTATGCCACAAATTGCACCTATTTCAGATTTGAGAAATTATGGTCAGGTACTTGAAAAGGTTGAAGAAGGAAAGCCTGTGTATCTTACAAAAAACGGGCACGGAGAATACAGCCTTCATGACATTGCTGATGATGAAGCATTGGACAAGGCGAGGGCTATGGTTCGGCTGATGAGCGAGTTAAATCAGGGTTTTTCTTCAGGAGAAGAAAAGGGCTGGCTTACAGATGAAGAGGTCTATGCACGCCTTAAAGAAAAGCGGAGAAAGGTTTAAAGTTGTGACTGAATATAATGTAACTTATTCTTCGGTAGCATTGGATGATATTGAGCAAGCGTGGGATGAAATATATTCCGCATCCATGGATTATGACACAGCCGATAAGTATATTGATGAGCTTCGTGTTAAGATTAATAACATATCAAAACATCCTAGAACAGGTAAGCGCTTGACATATGAAGGTATTTTCACCGGTATATACTATGTAACACATAAAAAGTATAGTGCTTTTTATAGAATTGGTAGTGGCAGAATTGAGGTAGGCAGAGTGCTTTATAATCGAAGCGATTATCTAAAACTAATTATAGAGTCTATGGGTGAATAAATGCCATATATTAACAAAAACAAACACAATAATTATTTCTAGTATCCATAAATCCACGATATAATATTATCGTGGATTCTTTTTTTAGTATAAGCGCCCATAAAGGAGGCATCTATGAGATTAGGTACATCATCACCCCTTAAACACACATCCCCAAAAGATTGGGCCAACACCCAAAGCGCTCTTGGCATGAGAGCAGTGGTGTTCCCGGTGCAAAGTAACGAAGATAAAGAAAAAATCGATGCCTACAAAGAGGCTGCCAATGAAGCAGGCCTTATGATTGCGGAAGTGGGCATTTGGAGAAACCCTTTGGCCAAAGACCCTGAGGAGAGAAAAAGAAACATTGAATACTGCGTAAATCAGCTTAAGCTTGCAGATTACCTTGGAGCCAGATGCGCTGTAAACGTGGCAGGCACCACCGGCCCCATATGGGATGGCGCCTACAAAGAAAACTTCTCAAAAGAAATGAGAAAAGAAATAGTTAAGACCACCCAGGAAATAATCGATAGGGCGGAAGTAAAAAACACTTACTTTACCCTAGAGCCCATGCCCTGGATGGTGCCTATGAGCCCCGAAGATTACTTAAGGCTTATTGATGAAGTTGACAGAGAAAGATTCGGAGTGCACATGGATGTTATCAACATGATAAATTCCATCGACAGATACTTTAACGCCAACGAATTCATTGCAAAGTGCGCAGACTTACTTGGAAAAAGAATAAGAAGCTGCCACATAAAAGACGTTCATTTAAGCGAAGAATTTACAGTTAGATTAGAAGAATGTGGCCCCGGGGACGGGGAGTTTCCTTTAAGATATTATGCTGAAAAGATGCATGAAATCGATAAAGACATGCCCATTATCTTAGAGCACTTAAACACAGACGAAGAATACCTAACATACATGAAATACCTAAAGGAGGAATTGAATGGACTATATTAGAGAATCCGATGCAAACGTCATCACAAAGAAATACTTAGATTCAATATTAATAGAGCCTAGATACATAGATTCAAAGGTGGCGGATACAAAGACAGAATTCTTTGGAGAAGTTTTTGATAGCCCCGTTATGACGCCAGCCTTTTCGCATTTAAAGAATTACAACAATCGCCCTTTAACAGGGTTAGAAGAATACTCAATTGCCGCAAAGGAGTGTAATATTTTAAACTTTGTTGGCATGATGGAAAACGATCAGTTTGAAAAGATAGTAAGAACCGGCGCTAAGACCGTTAGAATCGTAAAGCCCTATAAAGATAACGGGAAGGTGAAAGACCAGTTTGCCTTTGCAAAAGAAGTGGGGGCCTTTGGAATCGGAATGGACATAGACCACATCTTTGGTGAAAAGGGCTATGACGTTGTAGTGGGTGAAGATATGACCTTCCAGACTACTGAAATGCTTGCAGGATACGTTCAGGCCTATGATTTACCATTTGTGGTTAAAGGCGTTTTAAGCGTTGCTGATGCACTTAAGTGTAAAGAAATCGGTGCGAAAGCAATAATAATAAGCCATCACCACGGCCGCATTCCCTATGCTGTGCCGCCTCTTATGGCCCTTCCTAAGATTAAAGAAGCTTTGAAAGACACAGATATAAAGATTATCGTTGATTGCTCAATTGATTCAGGGGCCGACGTATTTAAGGCCTTGGCCCTTGGGGCAGATGCGGCAGCAGTAGGCCGCTCCATGATGCCTTCCTTAGAAAAAGACGGAACTGAGGGCGTAAAGGAGTTTATCGGTAAAGTAACAAGTGATTTAAAGTATCTCATGAGCTCCACAGGATTTGACAGCGTCTCAAAAATAGATTCAAGCGTTCTAGTCACTGTTTCCTGCCCATCGCCATAAAGAATAATAACTATTTACAGAAAAGAAAATTTTCTCTTCAATATCATTCTTGGACACGACGTAGCATCCGCCGAGTTGTTTGTCTTCTACAATGGTATATCCATTTTCTTCCATGTATTCGGTAAATGCTTTCATAGGGTCGTCCGGTGTTGCCAAGACAACTTTTGTCGGCCTCGAACTGACTTCAACATATTTAGCGCGTCCTGTATTTATAGAGGAAAGAGCTATGGCTACTTTAGGATAATTGATAGTTCCGAACTTGATAAAGGAAAAAGCTGCAGGGGCAATGATAAGCGCAATAACTAAAAGTGAGATGATTATCTTCGGTTTTATATGTTTCCCTTTTCTCACAGCATTCCTCCTTAAAAGCAAAGTGTTTAAATTAATTATATCATGAACATGCGTAATGTTTTTTTGTTTCGTTTTGCAAAGTTCCCTCATAAAAGTGTAACGGAACTACAAAAGTTCCCTCATAAAAATGTAACGAACCCCTAAAAGTTCCCTCATAAAAATGTAATGGACAACAAAAATGGCACGAGTTTTGGCGGTTTCTTGCAAAAGTCATAGGACTTTCGACAATACACTTGCAAAAGTCATAGGACTTTTGCAAATAAGCCGCCCTTGTTGGGCCAGTCCCCTTCGCGGTTAATCCCTCGATAATACGAATATTTAATAATATCATTTGAGAGTACGTTTACTTAGCGTACTCTTTTTGTGTGTAAAAAGGAGGAATCGCTAAATGAATAAGTTACTCGGAAAGAAACTTGTATTATCGATACTAATGTGCTTAACCCTATTACTATGTGCATCTTGCGGAAACAAAAACGCAGGTGCAACCGGCGCAACCAATACAACCGGCTCGGAAGGTGCAACAGGCACAGCGACAGAAGAAACAAATACAGAAAAAGTCAAGGACGTTAAAGGCCCCTTGGCAATATATAAAATCGGGACAGATACAATCGCCGTTTTGTTAAACGACCCCGAATGCGAAAAGCTCATGCCCGTTGGCGAGCACGAAGAAAGCCCAAACAGAATGAGCCTTCATACAGAGGACTGGAATTTCCAGATCGGCCTTTCTTCATTCTACGGAAATATTTCCTATAAAGTATCGGAAGACAACTGGGAAAACATTTCAAGCCCTTATGATAAGAACCACGTGACTAAGGACTCTTACTTTATATGCTTCTCAGCGGACGGCATCTGCGACAAGCTCCCCGACAGCGGAGAAATCGTTTTAACCAAATATAACGTTAACGATTCACAGGAAGAAGAATTCTATAAAGAAGACGCTTCCAAGATAGTTCAGAAAATCGACATCATGCAGTACGCAGATCTAGTCGGTAAAGCATATGAAGCAAAGAAACCCGAGGGCGACTGGGCCGGCACATACATGTCAGATTCTTATTCAGAATCTCAGGGCTTTTCTGAAATCACCGTAACCGATAGCGGCGCCCTCTATATTAAAGCAAAGATAGACGGCGAAGAAAGAGAATTCATTGCAATCGAAGCAGTTCCTGAAGGAGCGACCGACGACCCTAAATACTTATTTAGGAATGGCGTAATCCTTAACGGCGGAAACGACAGAGAATATGTAGAATTCCAGTATTCAAAAAGCTACTACGGAGAAGGCGAAGAAGAATACGACGAAGGAATTTCTTATAACTACAGTAACTACGACGACGGAACCTACAAAAACTCGTGGATGAAACGAGTGGAAGAATGGCACAAAGCATCTGCCACATATAAAGACGAAGACACAGTCGGAAAGATTACAAAGAAAGATCCCGAAGACGATTCTTACTTTAAACCTACAACCGATGACTACATCATCATGGCATATTATGACGGCACATACACAAGCGAGCAGCTTTCGGGCGAACAGTACTCACTTTACTGCTTTGATGAAATGGGAAGAACAGTTTATGGCGTAATGAAGATTGTTATGCAAAGTGAAGCAGACGCAAAGAAAGTCTATGACGACCGCACCAAGTACGAAAGCGACACCAAGTACAAACTCTCAGGTAACGTGGTATACACTCTTTACCCCGACATGTACTATAGCAGCGCAATCCTTTCTAAATTTGAAGCTATGCTGCAAAGTGACGCGCAGAGTAATTGGACCTACGGCACACACTGGTACACAGGTTGGGTGCGAGACGACGACTTTGTGACGGGCCAGACTTATATCAGCAAACCCTATACAGAAGAAGACTTCAATTTCTCTATCGATGACATGATCTTCTGGAATTCATTACAAAGAAACTATTATCCAAACAAAGCAAACTCTGAAAACACCTTTAGTGCAGATATCGGAAAAGACTACTTATACATCTCTAACAACGGCACCTTGGACGGAAACACAAGTGCTAAGCCCCTTGGTGAAATCAGAATCAAAGGAAGAACAATCACCGGCGCTTCAGCATCAAGAGAATACGATTACGACACACAATCGTACAGCATTTGGCTTAACTTTACGGAGCTTAACTTTACAGATACCGAAGCAAACCTTACTCAGTACTGTTTCAAAGTAGACAATCCTTTCGATACTTCTGTAACAGTTGATAACTATAAGTCAAAGACAGCCGATAAGACCTTAACAGCTACCTACGACTTAACAAATCCTATGACCTATTAATTTCAATATTTATACCAATATCTGCAAAATGATGATATAATCCCATTATAATACTTATGAGGAGAGTACATATGGGAAAAACATTTAGTAAGAACGCTAAGCGTATTGCTTTAGTGGCACTTATGTGCATTTTTGCTTTTGCCCTTGCGGCATGCAAAAAGAAAGATGTATCTGTTAATATTTATCCTTGCGGAGAAGATACACTTGCAGTTTTGGTTAAAGGAGATGTGTGTGAAAAGCTCATTGCTCCCGAAGGGGCAGAGTGGTCTGACTATAAGTTGTATTTGTATGTAGAAGAACCAAGCGCCAATATCTCCATGAATGCTCAGGGGGCCAACTTATTTGTAAGCGCGACAGAGGAAGAAGAATACTGGAGCGTAGACGCATGGAAGACATGGAAACTTACCAAAGATTCTTTTTTCTTTACCTTAAACAAAGAAGGCCTTGCACATTTCTTTGATAACAGCAAGAAAGCGACACTTAAGCTTTATCAAAAGGATGCCGAAGAAAAATTACTATTAAATGTAAACATTCCAAAGGTAATCGAAAAAATCGACACAGAGAAGCTTGCAGAAATAGCAGGAACTTACCTTTACGAAGATGAAGTATCTCCCGATTGGACCGGAAAGTATTTATCATTTTATAAATACTTAGGCGATGACAGAGAAGATAATTTGTCCGGTGAAATCAATGTGGAAGTTAAGGACGGAAACATCCTTTACATTACCGCCAATATCAACGGAGAAGAAAAAGTTTATGTAGCAAGAGAAGAAGAGCAAGAGGACTATTTTGACGGCTCAATGCACTATGCTGTCGTACTTTTAAACGCTTCCGACAAAGTCTCCGATGTCGATATAACGCTGTATGGAAAAACCACAGCTCCCGACGGAAAAGAAACCCTGCAAATCTTTATGTTCGTAAAAGATATGGAAACCGAAGAAAGCATCAGCACTACGTTCTATAAGGCGGAGTAAACAAAGTGAAACTAAGAAACGTTTTGATAGTAGTAGAAAATATAGAAAGAGCCAAGAAGTTTTATCATGATGTATTTGGCTTAGAAACAATCCTTGATAACGATGGAAACATGATACTCACCGAAGGCTTGGTGCTTCAGGAAAAGAAGTATTGGAAAGAGTTCTTGCAAAAAGAAACCATTCCTGAAAACAATGCTTCTGAACTATACTTTGAAGAAAAAGATATTGAAAGCTTTGTAAAGAAGCTTGAAAGCCTTTACCCGGACATTAAGTATGTGAACCGCCTTATGACCCACAGCTGGGGCCAAAAGGTAGTAAGGTTCTATGATTTGGATGGAAATCTAATAGAAGTCGGAACACCAATGTAAGAATCGCCGCCGCAGAAATGCGGCGGTTTTCTTATGATTTTAATTCTAATTTGGCACAATTTAGCGCTCTCACCCCGCCCATTTTCTCCACTTTCCCTTAAATTCTCGCCCCTCGGGCTAATACGAAATAAATGTCAGATTGGGAGCAAAATCCTATCACCAAACCTGCGATTATCACCATAAATGTCCCAATAGCAAAAATGCTTTGAATTGGGAGTAGAAATTGGTAAAAACTGCTCCCAGTTTTAAATGGATTCAGTATTGGGACAAAATGCGTGAATTTAAGGGATTTTGGGGCAAATTTACTCCCAGAATGGATGTGAAATTCATGTTGGGAAAGATGCAAAATGGAACCGCCGGTTCCTTTTCAAACGTAATATGACTGTATTATCATTAACTTGTTGGAGGTGAATAACAATATGAATGAAAAGTATAAGTTTGATCTTGTTTCGTTTGGAATGAGACTAAAGGAAATCAGAGAATTCTATGACATGACGCAGAAAGTGCTCGCGGATGAATTAGAGGTTGATGTTAAATCTGTTAGTAATTGGGAACGAGGTATTAAATTACCGGAAATAGATAATATAGTTGAATTAGCGAAATTATATAATATGTCGGTTGGAGAGATACTAGAAGATGAACCTTATAGGATATTCTTGAAAAAGGCAACATCGAGAAAGAGATCGATAGAAATTGTCGAAGCAGAGGGATTAATAGAATTCTATGTAGAATTCACTGAAGATAGATACTTTGATAGATATGAGGCGTGGATATGGGACGAATTATCTCCAAACAAACATTGCTGTTGTACAACGTCAAAAGTAGCTAGCTATGAATTATTCAAAAAGTCTATCTTGGAGGATGTAGGTTCGATAGCGGCAAGTTATAGAAAATTGATATTAGATTCGACATCTGATGATGCTGAGGAAAAAACAAGAAGGGAGCAGCTCAGAATGAAGATGAGATGTGAGCAGTCTGGAATGTCAGCAAAAGGTGCTGTGTTTATAAATGGAATAGTGCACTACTTCGAAAATGATGAAGAAGATTAATAAATTTAATCGCCACACGGAATGTAGTGTGGCGATTTGCTATATAAGGTGATAGAATAACATTGAGTTTGCAATTATTTATAAAGCATTTGGGAGGTTTCTATTTTGATAAACGATGGAATCTATGAACAAATAGTAAATACAAAGCTTAGCAATGAGCTTTCTGCAATCGATACCGAAAAATATGACATAGATTTAGCCAAGTTAGATGTCGATGATGCACGTAAGGTGCTTACTATATATATTTCATATGTTTTGCAAAAAGGCCTTAGATATATAAGAGATAGTTACAATAGTTCAGAAGATAAAGAAGCGCTTGTTGCACAAATTAAGCTTTGCAATGAAATAATTGATGATATTAAAAATGCAACTGGAGATGAGGATTTTGCTGCGTTATCGATTTTAGATAAAGGGGAGATGCTTCGCTCTCTATATCAGAAGTTAAATAATTCAAGGAGTATATCTAATAGCAAAACAGTAAGACCAGAAACTTCACTGTTGGAAAGCACTCTTTTTACTGGTGCTAAGCAAGAACCTTCTATGCTTTCAGAAATAAAGAAAGAGATAGTAAGTTCTGATTCGGTAGACCTTTTGATTTCATTTATTAAGTGGAGTGCAGTTCAAAGGATACTGCCAGATTTAAGAGAATTTACATCAAGAACTGGAACAAAACTTAGAGTAATTGCTACAACCTACATGAAGGCTACAGACTATAAGGCCATAATGGAGTTAGCGCAGTTGCCTAATACAGAAGTAAAGATTAATTATGAGACTGACCATATGAGAATGCATGCCAAGTCATACATTTTCAAGAGGGACACAGGCTTTTCAACAGTATATATAGGTTCGTCTAATCTTTCTAATCCGGCGTTGACTGACGGACTAGAATGGAATTTGAAGGTAACAGAAAAAGAATCCTTTGATATAGTGAACAAATGTCAGGTAACGTTTGAAAGCTATTGGAATAATCCTTCTTTTGAAACGTTTGATCCTGAAGATGATGATTGCAAGAGCAAACTAGGATTTGAATTATCAAAAGAATATGATTTTGAAACCTCCAGAATGCACCTGCTTTGTTCGATTCGCCCTTATCCATATCAGCAAGAAATATTAGATGCACTTGAAGCTGAGAGAGAAGTCAACGGACATTACAAAAATCTTGTTGTGGCGTCCACAGGGGTAGGAAAAACAGTCATAGCGGCATTTGATTTTAGAAGATATTATGAGAAAAATCCTAACGCTAGGCTTTTGTTTATAGCGCATAGAAAAGAAATACTGGAACAGAGCATTCAGAAGTTTAGAGAAGTGTTAAATGATTTTAACTTTGGGGATTTGTATGTTGATGGCAGAAAACCTACACAGAAAAATCACCTCTTCATGAGTATTCAGTCATTTGTGGCATCTGACTTCGAAGAGCATACCGCTAAAGATTTCTATGATTTTATTATTGTTGACGAATTTCACCATGCTGCGGCCCAGTCTTATCAAGGTTTGTTAGGCTACTACAATCCTAAAATTCTTTTAGGATTGACTGCTACCCCTGAAAGACTGGACGGGAAAAATGTGTTGGACTACTTTGATGGGCGAATTGCCTCTGAAATGCGTTTGGCAGAAGCAATAGATAGAAAATTGCTTAGTCCATTCATGTATTTTGGCGTCTCCGATTCGATAGACTACAGCGGGTTAACATGGAAGGGAAAGTACGATATATCGGAGCTTGAAAGCATATATACCGCTGATACCAAAAGAGCTGAATTAATATTTAATACAGTATTGCGCAAGGTTAATGACATAAAAAAAGTTCATGGATTAGGATTCTGCGTAAGTGTAGCTCATGCTGAATTCATGGCTAAATTTTTTACAGAGCATGAGGTGCCTTCGATTGCTTTATCTGCTAACAGTGTAGATGATATTAGAGCTGGTGCAAAAGAAGATTTGGTGTCTGGAAAGACAAAGTTTATATTCGTCGTAGATTTGTATAACGAAGGAGTAGACATTCCAGAGGTAGACACTATCCTTTTTTTGAGACCAACGGAAAGCGCGACGATCTTTCTGCAACAGCTTGGCCGTGGTCTTAGATTGCATCCGGATAAAGAGTGTTTGACTGTTCTTGATTTTATAGGGCAGGCTCATAAGAAGTATAACTTCGAATCAAAGTTCAGGGCAATGATAGGAAGCACAAGAAAATCTGTCGAAAAGATTGTAGAGGATGATTTTTCATCAATACCGAGAGGGTGCTACATTGAACTTGAAAAACTTGCAAAAGAGTATGTTCTTAGCAATCTTAAGCAGAATACGATAGATAAGACGACGCTAACTAATAAGGTACGATATTTTGAAGGCGATACTTCGCTTCCGTTAAGACTTGATTATTTCTTGGATTATTATGGTATATCCATGGTAGAAATGTATCGTAGTGATGGAAGTAGATCATTTAGAAGGCTTTGTAAGTGGGCGGGGCTTCTGGAATCTGACGATGATGTGGAGGACGAAATCTATAAGAAGTTTTCGGGAGTTCTGCAGGTTAATTCTAGCAGGCTTCTCCGATACTGGATTAAGTATATTGAGAAAAATCAGAAGCCAACAAGCAACATTGAAAGGTTAATGAGAAATATGCTCTACTATTCCTTCTATGGAAAAACACCAGAGAAAGAAGGATTCGCGTCAATCGCTGAAGGCATTGATAGTATAGTAAAGCAGGATTTTGTAAAGGATGAGCTTCTTCAGGTTCTTCATTACAATTTAAAACATATCGATTTTGTGGCAAAAGAAAATGAGTATTCGTTTGAGTGCCCTTTAGATGTTCACTGCAACTATAGCACGAGACAGATTCTGGCTGCATTTGACTATTACAACGAAAAACAAGCACCGGATTTTAGAGAGGGCGTCAAGTTCTTTGATGCAAAAAATACGGATGTTTTTCTGATTAATCTGAATAAATCAGAGAAAGACTTTTCTCCTTCAACTATGTATGAGGATTATGCAATCAGTGAAACGCTGTTCCATTGGCAGACACAGAGCGGCTTATCCAATACAAGTAAAACTGCGAAGCGGTATGTTGAACATGATAAAATGAATACAAACGTTTCTCTCTTTGTAAGAGAGCATAAGAAAACACTATCGCATACATCGAGCTTTGTTTTCTTGGGAAATGCAGACTATGTAAGTCATAAGGGAAGTAAACCGATTAGTTTCGTGTGGAAATTGCACGAACCCATACCAGCAAAACTATTAGAAAAGGCAAATAAGAGCGTGGCAATTTAATGAAAACAGTAAAAGTAGTGGCAGCAGTCATTAAAGCAACAAATGAGAATGGAGAACCCATAATCTTTGCGACTCAAAGAGGATATGGCGAGCTTAAAGGGGGCTGGGAATTCCCTGGCGGAAAGATAGAAGAAGGCGAAACACCGCAACAAGCCCTTAAGCGCGAAATAATGGAAGAACTTGATACAGAGATTAAAGTTGGCGATTTTATTCATACGATTGAATATGATTACCCGACCTTCCATTTGTCAATGGACTGCTTTTGGTGTGAGATTATTAAAGGTGATTTAGTGCTTAAAGAACATGAGGCGGCAAGATGGATTACATTAGATAAGCTAGATGATTTAGGCTGGTTACCTGCTGATATCCAACTAGTCAAAGAATTGAAATAAAAAGGAAGAAGGCTGGCTATGAGTTTGGTAAGAGCGATATGGTCATAGTGATATAGGGAAATAATTGTATTTTTGTGGAGAGAGTGGAAACTGGATTGAGAATCTTTTTTTGGAATCTAAAGAATAATAGTAATGCTGAGTGGGTTGTGAAGACTATACAGGAAAATGATGTAGATGTGGCCCTCTTTGCGGAATACCATGGAACGGATTTTAAGACAGTATTAACTGATCTGAAAGGCGATTATACCCGGCATGATGGAAAGGGCGGGTGTGATAAGATAACTTTATTATGTAGACGTTCGGTTGAAACAAAAGTAAAGGTGGAATCGACTCGATATACACTATATACATGTATAGTTAACGATGTTTCATATAACATTGTTGGTTTGCATTTGCAATCAAATCCAAGGTCAGATTCGAATGATCGGAAAAATGAAATCCGGAAAATAGTGTACGACATATGTGTACAGGAGAAAAAAGATAAGAATAGAAAAACGGTTGTAATTGGCGATTTTAACTGCAATCCTTTTAGTGAAGAAATAATTCAAAAGGACGCATTTAATGCTGTTTTGTTTAGACGGTTGATTGAAAAGAATGAATACGTTACGTATCAAGGTACCCGGATTAGGAAGTTTTATAATCCAATTCTTTTGTTCCTGTCAGAAGAAGAGAACATCTATGGATCTTTTTACTATCCGTCAAGCAATAGTGCTCCTCTATACTGGAATAGTTTTGATCAAGTATTAGTACGAAAAGAGTTGGCTAATAGGATAGAATCGATGAATTATATAAAGGAAATATCAGGCAGAAAACTGATTAAAGACATTGCAATTGACGGAAGAATTAGTGATCATCTTCCTCTGTTGGTTTCAATTGGGAAAGGAAAAATGGAATGAGAAGCTTATGGCCAGATTTATTAGAACAAAAGGAACAAGAAAAGAATAATTCAATAAGCATTATTAGGGAACAAGTGAGGGAACTACAGAGGATTACCCAGGGAGCAGTGTCTGCCGTTTTCCGCAGAATACAATACCAGCCCGGGCCTGCCGATGCCCTGTTAGAATTTGGAAAGTATACTTCGCAATTCTCTAGCTCTGCTTTTAAGGAAAAAATCGAAGATGAGTTGGCTGGAAAAGAAGACATTAATGATCTTTTTAGAGTAAAGAAGTATAAGTTTGAACTGTGCAATAAAAATTATAGATTTAGGGTGTTTGTTTTAAACTATAGTACATTATTCCCTATTTCATTAGAGGTGGATGAAGGAATCTCTGAAGAAATAAAATACAGAAATGGAGAGAAAATAGAAAGCAATGACGCACTCATTTGCGTTTTGGAAGAAATATTCTCTTCTAAAAAGGTTAAACGTGTGCTTCAAAACATGCTTGTAGAATCAGAGGATAATTAGTGATGTTCTATAGCATTTTTATAATTGTTAGAAATAATAGCCATTAATGTCTGAAAAAGTGTAAAACCGATTCTGACGGAATGGACAAATTTACAGTCGGGGATTTGCAGAATTATAGTAGATTTTCAAGGGGAAGTGAATGGGAAAAGAAGAGTTAATTAGTTTTGCGAAAGGTTTATATAGTCAGGCGCTAAATGCCAATTGCTATTATTCGATGATTGATCAGTATCGTAACGCTATAAAGAAAAATAATGGCGTATTGGAGCATTTTCCGGCTTTTTATCACTTGACCTATAATGCCTTGTTGAATACATGCTTTATGGAAGTTGCAAAACTCTATGACGATAACGGGCTATCGCTTGGAAAGCTACTCAAAGAATGTTCGAACAATTTAAATATCTTTCCGAAAAACAGGACGACTATTGAATATGAAGCGGATGGAGTGAAATTTTCGAAAGAGGTACCATACCAGTATAGATTAAGAAAAGAGGAAGAAATATTTTTTAAGGAGTTTGTTACAAGTCAGCGAAAACTATTCGAAATATTTACGGATTGCGATATAGAATCAATTCCAATACAAAAGGACTTCACTTTTCCAGAGTTACTGGACTTATATAAGAAACGATATTGCAGCTTAAGCAAAAAGAAAGAAAAGCTAAGAAAACAAAGAAACGAATTATATGCTCATAATGACATTAGGAGAAAATTTGATGAAAAGGGGATTCAGGATGATTATCCGATCTCTTATTCTGATATTAAAGAGTTGATACAGTATGCGCTTGATTTGACTATTATGGTTATAGCTATCTTAACGGGAATTAAGGAGCCGGAGATATATTCAAATATTGAGGATTTCGATGCTCTACTGAGATATGCAAAAATAGGTATGGACATCCAGAAGGAAAAACAGAAGGATATACTTAAGAAGAAAAGTGAATTGAGATGCTTGGTGACGATGGATTTGTTTGAAAAAGAATATAAAGCTTTTATATCACAAGCGGATAAAAACGCTGTAACTACTAAACCTAGCGCCAAGGAAATGCCTGGAGGTTTTCCTTATACCAAAGGGGGTGTTAAAGTGGATGGTGGGAATATTGGAAGGCATTTTGGACAAGGTAGAGCAGGGAAAACACCGTATATTAATTGGCATGTTGTATCTGTTTCTTATATTGTTGAGGAAGCTAGGATAGTAGTGGGAATAGAGGGAGATCGCTATCATCATTTAAATGAGATGCGGCCAATTAGATACGAGAGGATTGGAAATAAGAATGTAGATGTGGCTATTTTTTATGAGACGGAGAAGGAAACAATAGATTACAGAGAATTATACAATAAATTTATTTCAGTTTCTGAAAAAGTTATGCAATTGGGATTGTATTAGCTCATGAAAAGACTTTACTGAATTGGATGAAATTAAAGTAGCGGCAGTAGTCATTGAAGTAGATGAGGATGTATACCGCAATTAATACAGAGGGTAGGTACTAAGATAAGGTATGGGAAATAAAAAGCATAAGAAAAAGAGAAACAACAAGCAACATTTTGAGAGTAATAACAAGGTAACAACGCTAAACACATCTACAAGTAATGAGCTTAAAGATAAGTGCGAGCCAGTGAAAAATGAAGAAAAGGAAGAAAGTAGAACCAACAGATCGGGGATAATCTTGGCAATTTTAGCGCTCATGGCTCCGCTTGTAGGAGTATTATTTCATTACACAAAAAAATGGGGAAGAATTATTCCGGAGAGTTATAATCCTGTATGTTGGATGCATATTGTATTTATTGGATTCGTCACAATGTTTTCGATAATAGTTCTTATAGATATTGCTATTATAGTGTGGGCTGATTTAAATCGATATGATGTATTGGAGTATGGTCAAGCGGATAAAAGGACTGTCAATAACGATTCGGATGTAAAGTATAATACTTTATTGTCAGATTTAAAAAACTTTCTTTATGGTTTTATTATTCTTCTACTTCTTTTTAGCCTTTATGCGTTGCTATATGAAACAGAACAAATTGTGTGGAGAGTGCTTCTAGGCATAGCCTTTGTTTTTTTAATTATCTCATTAATTATAGCATTAAGGGAACATGTAAAAAAAAGAATAAAGAATCAAAAAAAGAAAAGGCAGGGTAAATTTTCTTCGTTGTTACCTAAGTATTTGATTGCCGTCGCCATTGTTGTGGTGACTGTTTTCTACTCATGGTTTGAAGTTAAGCAGGTTATTGAAGTAGATAATAGTAATGAAGGGGTAATAACGATTGATAATTATGGTGTCTTTCTTGGAGAGAAAATTACGATTGAAATATTGCAAGGGAACGATGCTGTCTTTTGCAAAGATGTTTCTGGCTCAGAGTTTGAAAAAGCTGAGGAAGTGATAATACATAGCATTAAATTAGGAAACGGCGAGCCAATTAAATATGTACCTCTAGAGAAGCAAAATGATTATAGAAGGTATGTTTTTAACTTGAATAATATTGAGCTTGAGGAAGGCGATTATAGGTATAGAATTAGCGTTTCAAAGTACAACGCTAAAGTCATTCTAATGAGTGAATTTACAAAGGTTCAAGATGATAACTATATATTTGCAAAACCTTCACTTGAAAAGGAATATTAGATGTATGGATAGTGTAAGAGCGTAAAGAGTGGCAAGCGAGGTGAAAAATGCAAAACTATTCAATCAAAAACACCACAAAAGAACAACGCATCGAGCTTATCAAATCCTGGCAGCCGGAGGATGAATCATTCGACGACAATGATCTTGACATTTGGGAGATTTATAGAGATTACATCGATGGTAAGAAAGAGATAGCCGAGTGTAACGCAGAATTTGCCAAGCGTACAGACTACATGGCGGAATAATAGTAAAGGGGGAATGGTATGAAAGCAGACATTAATCCGTTACTTAAAACGGAAATTGGCACTCAAGTTATGGTGGTTGAAAGATTTATTAAACAGTGCGAGATGGCGGCTATGAAAGACGATGGGGTTATAAGTAAAGAAGAAAGAGCGTTGCTTAATAAGATTGCAAAAGCATCTCAAAAGTATGTTGCTGAGCTGAAGAAACTGTATTGATATAGTAGAAACATTAGGGATTACGTGGTTTTTTAATTACGTAATCTTTTTGAATGATATTAGAAAACCTCATTCTGCCGTTTCTATCTCTTGGTGATTCTAGTTTGCCTAATTTATTATAATAAATTATAATAATACTGCACTGTTTTAATAATACTATGCATTGTGGACGCGAATATGAGTGATTATATCAGAAGAATTGATAAGATGGAATGGATGGCTGATTCATTCGAGCTAATAACGTATTTTATTACTGCTAACATTGTTATTGTAAATAATGTTTTCTTTTTTAGAGTTCACCTCTTTGCGCTTACAGCTGAACAAATATTGTATATTTTTTCCGTTATCGCACAAATAGTAGGAACCTTTATAGGAGTATCAATTGCAGGATATGCCCTATTAGATGCAAGAAATAATGCTCTGGATGATGATGATGATGGGATAAAAGTGCTCAAACTAAGCTTGGCACGTAAACAATTCAGATGGCTCATTAGACTCATGATATATGGATTGGTGGATATTGTATTGTGTTTGCTATCTATCGGCATATATGCTCATGCCTCATGGCTGTTTGATATTATTTCAGATGAAGCGTTGGTTGTGTTGGGGGCATTTATTTTTATTCTTGTAAAATTTACATTATTTCTCTCGCCAAAGGCTATATTAAAGGAGGGCGACTTGGCGAAACGTGAAATTGAGGATGGTTATTCCGAGGAAAGTAGTACGGTATCGTATTCAGATTTTATTATAAAATACAATCAACTACAGGAAATTCTTTATCTTGTACTTGAGGAATCGGATAGAGCGAAGCAACTTGCGGGACGGACTGCTTCGAAAGGTGTTCATCATAACCGAGTAATGCTTGAAAATGCTTTGCGAATGAATGGGATTTTTAATAATTCTCTAGCAAAGATATATAGAGAAATAGCGCACTATAGAAATGCACTTGTTCATAGTACTGAAGGAAACAGGGCTATCAATGGAGAAATAAATCAAAAGCTGTTTAAATTGTATGATTTAATGAATAGCTTGCTCGCTATTATCAAAACATCTAAAGATAGCGAGTATAAGGATAGTAAGCCATATAAAGATTTAGTAAAATTCGCTTCAGAAAATGTTTTGTCAAAATCTGAAAAAGAAATGATTGATAGTGTTATAGCACAATTGGAGTCAGAAAAAACGATTAAAATAGATTCTAAAGATAATGAGAAAACTTTCTATAGTTTAATTCAAGATGGAATAATTGATGATTTGCTAACATCCAAGCAAATTACACAAGAACAGTTCTCTGCTATTAGCGCGTGGTATTCGAGCAGAGAAAAAGCTTAATAAGCATATGCAATGCTTTCCTTGAAGCAGTGAAGTGTCGGGTTATTCCAGCACTTCTTTTTTTACATATTCAATCACTTCATCCGTCATAAAGTAATCTTCGTGGGAGATGCCACTAAATATCTTAAGCGTTGCATTCTCATAACAGCTTACCAAATCCTCCTGCGCCTTCACATCAAGCGTGGTGTCGGCATCGGAGCCTAAGACAGTCACGGGGCAAGCGGTTTCTTTGGCATATTCATCCACACGGATATTGTTTTTTATAAACACCTTAAAGGGCCCGTGGAAGATGGGGATTATTTTGTTATACATTACGGCGCTTGAGCTATAGCCCGAGGCAAGGGTTAAGTGCTTACATTCCCTCACGCTTGCGGTATAGGCGGCCATGCCACATCCGTAGCTGTGGCCAAAGACGTAGATGTCGCGATTCGGGTAGTTTCTTCTTGCATAGTCGTACAGGTCTTCCGCCGATTTCTGTAAGGTCTTTAAATTCATTTTGCCACGGCTTTCCTGAGAGCCGTAATAATCCACCGATAAAAACGGGCAGT
>JAEEXG010000088.1 GCA_016291405.1 Lachnospiraceae bacterium | reverse complement strand
AAGTCGCCTAGCCTGGTCGAGGGCGCACGACTGGAAATCGTGTAAACCCCAAAAGGGTTTCGAGAGTTCGAATCTCTCCTTCTCCGCCAAAAATGCAACGGGCGTCGTAAAAAGTCAATAAATACAGGGGTTTGCGAGCTTTCGCATATTCTTGAAACAGTAGTTTACTACAAAGTTACTACAAAAACACGACTAATAAGAAAGTATGCCCAAAGTAATAGCGATCGGCTATCCGATCGCTATTTTTATTTGAGAGTTGTTTAGGAGCGTTCAAAGAACAGTTAAAAACATTGAAGGACGTGGTTCCCGGGCTTAACCTTCCATTCTTAAGCCAATCTTCAACTACTAATAATTACTTTCGATTATTAATACTCTGAATGCAATGTTCAAATATAGTTATAATGCACAATCCTATTATAATTCCTATGATTTCAACTACTATGTCAATTGGATCAAAAACTAGTCTTACAAAGGGTAGCAGTTGAATAACCTCAATAAAAACACTAAATGCTATACAAACGAAAAGTGAAAATTTGTAAGAGCGACTTACAAGGAAAAGACAATGCACCAACGAGTAGCTCCAAAGGAAGTCACAACCATAATCAGATAAAATAGTTGGTAAAGCAATATTGATTCTTCTGTTTGCTTGAAAACAATCATATATGATTTGGCTTATTATTGTTCCAGGACGTGTAAACACATATAAGATAACACCTAAAGCTAACGGTACTATTGTATTTACTGAATAATAGATGATTGTTTTAGCACTTTTTCCATTGAATCTCACTGTTTACTTAATTCTCCTCAAGTTCGTATTTTACCTTTCTCTCTTCAAGTAACAAAAACAATCATAGAACTATTTTTATTACTTTTCAGACTATCACTAACCTGTATGTAATCATTCATAGGCATAAACAAAGCTCGGAATAATCCTCCGAGCTTTGCAAAGGAAGTAAATTGTTATATTAATCCAAAGGTTCAATTTTACCTGCTGTTATTATTACTTTATCTGAAAGCCAAGACTTCTGATACTCTATCTCAATAGTTTTATAATCTTTGGGGACAGCAAAGAATCCATAAATAAGAGCCTCTCTACCAGAGGAAATTGTTGCATAGGAGTCAAGACCGTCGACAAATACAGTTTTTTCGTCACACAATCTATTATCAGCATAAACACTAAAATCCGAAGTGCTCACAAAGATATCACTGCGTGAGTTGTTTATGAAATTTACTCCAACAACCAAATACATATACCCACTTGGCAAAGAATAAAGGCCATAACTATCACCAGGAATGCTATTAAGGGACATTACATCTACACCATAAACAACATTATCAATAGTGAATTCACATGGTGTAACCAATTTGCCAATAGTCGTTTCAGCAATAGTAGTAGTAGTAGTTGTTGTTGTTGAAGCCTTAGTAGTTTGTTCCACATCAGAACTAACTAAATTAGAATTGCTGTAATCATCACTGTAATCATCTGAATATGAATTATATCCTGAAGAACTTGAACTAGCCATTGAAAACAGCATAAATAGAGCAAGCGTTGCAGCACAAAGCGCCATTGTTTGTTTTTTCATAATTTACCTCCATCACTCTTATATTTGTATTTTTAATCAATCGTATTTAGCAGTTAACCTCGATAATCTTATAGTCGTCGTAGTTTAACGCTGAACATTTGAGTTCCAAATTTATTAAGAAATTGCAATTGGTATAGACGTTCCACATTTACTATGCATCTGCTAGCCACCCGATCTGTAACGCTGCTTCCATACAAAAAAGTGCGGCAACCGAAGCTACCGCACCGAAAATCGTCAGCCTCGATTGCTGCGACACAATTTCATTCCAACAATGGTATGAATGAGACCAACGTTTTTACCAAACGTCGTCCATTGTTGGAAAGTATCTAATTGTGTCGCACCCTGATTATAACTCAAATATCAGTGACTATTCCACAAACCTTTTGTAAACAGGTAATGAAGTTCTTCTGTATCAGATATAAACATTTTTGCTAATCAAAAACAGAGAGCTATGTCCAATAGCAGTGAATTGATCATTATGAAATCTTTGATTTTTGCTTTAGACCACATAATTTTGCCCTCTCCCATTCCTAGTAAGTGAAGGGCGAAATAATTCCAAGGTCGTTTGGAATGTCATATATGCCCCAAGGTGTTAAAAAGTGGTAACACCTTGGGCCTAGTTTTATGACATTTTCAAAATTATCGCCAAAAACGGGGGGCCAAAACGGGGGGCAATGTCCAGTAATAGTGAAGGGAGATTTATTTCGCTCTTCTTCGGACACCCAGCTTAATACTGGACCGAAGGGTACGTTCCTTGTATCGGCGTTAAAATACCGAGCCAAGTTGACTTCGACCTCGCCATGACCTTTCCTTACGGGAAGAGAGCGATAAAGGGGATAAGTCAGAATCAGGATTGCAACCTGAGGGAGGCGATGACAGATACAAAGGGATAATGATACTTCTGCGTAGTCACAGGCCGAGCGTTGAATCGGGATCAAAGTCCGCCCGAGAGCCGTCACACCCAATGAGCGCAGCGGGGCAAAATGCCACCGGGGTGAGAGTCCCATGATCCCGTAACAGCAATACGGGAGCCCTAAGGTTGACTAATTTACTACTTTCAAAAATGTAATTTTGCAGCACAAATATGCCTGCATACTAAAAATGCGATTATTGACAAATGTCGGATTAAAATGTCCAATTATGTCAAATTTAAGACTTCTTATGTCAGATTTCAGGTTTCTTGCTTTTTTTATGTCCAATTTGACCCTCTCCCATTACTAATAAGTGGAGGGACATATATTTGGGTCTTCAATCTCATGGCAAGCAAAACAATAATACCCTCTTTTACATAGCGGTTGTTCACGAATGAACGGCCGCTTTTTTATTCCACTTTTAAGAAAGGAGTTATGCCTATGGCAAAACATGAACCGGCGCTGGAATTGATCAGCGCCAAAGATGTAAAGGTCAGACCCGTAAAATGGCTCTGGCCTTTTTTTATTCCCAAAGGGAAGATCACACTTCTTCAGGGAGATCCGGGAGATGGCAAGAGCACCTTTATGCTCACACTTGCTGCCTATATGACAAGAGGTGAACCGCTGCCCTTTACGGAATACCAAGAACCGCCCGAGCCGATTAAGGTAATCTACCAAAGCACAGAGGACGACTATGATGACACTATTGTTCCGCGATTCATACAGGCAGGCGGAGTCAGAGATAACCTTGTGTTTATCAACGAGCAAACAGAGCATCTCACTTTCGAAGATCCTCGTCTTTTGAAGGGAATCAAAGAATCTGGTGCCAAGCTCGTTGTCCTGGATCCGCTCTCCTCTTATTTTGGTGATGGTAACATCAACGCTTCCAATGAAGTTAGGCCTAAGTTTAATGCACTTATCCAGACTGCACGCGAAACTGATTGTTCAATCGTTATCGTTAACCACCTGAATAAGATGGCAGGCATCGGATCCAAATACCGAGTTCCCGGCTCAATTGATGTTGTGGGTGCCGTGAGAAGTATCCTTCTTTTAGCCAGAGATCCCGAAGACGAAGACAAGCGGTATTTGTCTTTGTTGAAGTCGAACCTTGCACCTGAGATGGGGTCTTATGTTCTTCAGCTCAGTGATAAAGGTATGGACTTCACCGGCCTTTCAGACAAGAAAGCTGACGAACTCTTACGAAGCCTGGACATCTGTCCTGGCGCAGGAAGACCAAACGACCGCCTGCAAGAAGCCAAAAGCTTTCTTGAAGAGCTTCTTGCTGACGGAAGCATGATGCTCGCAGATGAGTGCATGAACCGGCTCAAAGAGAGCGGTATATGCAGATCAACTGCGAACAGCGCGAAGCGGGAGCTCGGCATATTATCCGTTCGCATGAACGAACGATGGTATTGGAAGCTCCCGCAAGCCGAATAAGGCCTGCAAAGTAAGATGTTAAGATGTTAATAATTCTATAGGCTCAGGGCATCAACATCTTACGTCACATGCAGGCCGAAGATGCGGGACGTAATAAGAAAAGAAGCAGGCGTTCGAAGCCTGCTTTTTTCGTTTTCGGGCCCGCTAAAGGGAGTCAAGAGGGACTCCTCTTGCACACCACCTTGCTTACAAGGTGTAGTGTGTTACACCCAAACAGATACTGAAAGAAAGTCGAAAGAAAACAGTCTTCCGGTGGACGACTGTTTTCGTGATGACTTTCGAGGCTGTTGGGGAGATATGAGTGCGCCGGTGTTTGGCGCTCTTATATCGACACAACAGAGCTTCGTTGGAAGATTGGCCGCCGCTTATTGCGGGCAATCTTCCATAAGGAGCGTCCTTCGGTATCTGTCGGGTGTACTAATCCGCATGAACCGCAAGATGTTACTCACGGATACCCTCTGAATTATTAACTTATTAACATCTTGCAACCTAAGAAAGCCTCGCTAAAGGAAGCGGGGCTTTTCTAATTTCACACAAACAAAACTCAAAACAAAGGAGATTAAGAAAATGTCTTACGCAATTATGAGAATCAACAAATGCAAAGCCGGCGCTGTCGGCCGACTTGCAAAGCACCACGAACGAGAGAAAAAGGAATACAAGAGTAATCCTGATATCGATCTTACCCGCACGTCAGAGAACTTTCACATCAAGGGCCCGCCTGAAAGCTATAAGGGCTTTATTGATGCACGGATCCAGGAAGTCGGATGCAAAGTTAGAAAAGACAGCGTTGTAATGCAGGACAGTATCTGTACAGCTTCACCAGAGTTCTTCCAAGGAAAGTCATTATATGAGACTTCATTCTTCTTCCGAAGAGCTTACGAGTTTTATGCCAAAACTTTCGGCGAGGAAAATATCATTTCAGCAGTCGTCCATATGGATGAGAAGACTCCGCATATGCACATATGCTTCGTGCCGATCACCAAGGACGGCCGACTGTCTTCCAAAACGATCATCGGCGGACCACAGGGACTGGTGAAACTGCAGGATATGTTCTACGAGCACATTTCCGTATATTTCCCGGAACTTAAGCGCGGTATCCCGAAGTATCTGACTCACCGCAAGCATCTTCCCGTCTACCTATTCAAGAATGCAGATATGTTGATGGAACACTTCGAAGAAATCTCTCAGGCGATCAACGATATTGGCCTTATCAAGAGCAAAGAGAAAAAGGCTCAGGCGATAGAGCTCATATCACGGTATGCACCCGAGATGGCGAAGATGAAGGAACAGATCAAGTCCGTTGACAGGTATGTGGAAAGTCTTAAAGGTCAAATTGATGACCAGAAAGATGTTGGCCGTTACTGGAAAGGCAAAACGGCAGAATTGGAAGCAGCCATAAAAGAAAGGGACGGACGGCTCGATGAATTAAGGGAGAAACATGCAAAACTGAAAAAGCAGTTGGATCTGGTTCCGCCCGAACTGCTGGATGCTCTCGCAGCACAAGAAAAGGAACGGAGACGGTTACTAAAAAACAGTCGAGGTGGAGCCGTCAGATGAACATCGGGAACTACACTTCCCTATCAAGCTCTGGTAACAACCAAGACCTCCTGCGTCACCCCCGGGTGACGCGGTTTACATGCCGCAAGGCAAATAAACCTACAGGAGGACTTCATTATGAATGAAGCAGATAACAACAAATTAGTTCCCGATCAGAACAGCACCGCTAATGAGGTCTTGGACAGAGATAAGATAGCAGAACTTATGGTATTATTGAAACGTAGCCCGGAAATCGCCGAATGGTTAACAGATATGACAAGCATAAAGGCGAAAAAGCTATATGTAAAAGCAAAACACAAACATGCAGTTGCTCAAATCAATTCTAGTGACAAATATCATAATGGTTATTGGTGCACGCATGTCTATGTCAACGGTAAAAGAAAGGCGGTGCAAAAACCTACCGAAGACAAACTCTATGAATTCTTATATGAATTCTACAAGGAACAAGACGACAAAACTAAAACTTTTGACGAAACCTTTGACAGGTTTATTGAAGGCAAAAGAGATCGAGGAAGATCAGAACTGACACTTAAGGAATACCGTCGTTATCACAAATTGATACCTCAGAGCATTAAGAATAAAGACATTGCTTTAATCACCGAGGATGAATTAAGGAAATGGTTCGTCAAGGAATTTCTCACAAGAAAACCCAAGAAAGAAGCAATGAAAAAGATGCTTCAGCAATTAAAAGCGGTATTTACCTTTGGGATCCGTAAAGGCTATTGCTTTTCCAATCCGGCACTTAACATACTGGCAGAGGATTACTACAAATTCTGTG
>JAEEXG010000031.1 GCA_016291405.1 Lachnospiraceae bacterium | reverse complement strand
GGTCGTAATTAAGCTTGCTTCTCTCAGAATAATCCATCTCATGATGGGCCTTATAGTAGTTATCATGCTTAATAACCGATACATCTTTTCCGAATCTGTCCACAAGCCTGTCCGTAATGGTGGTTTTGCCGCTTCCGGTACCGCCTGCTATTCCTATTATCAAAATATCTTTAGCCATATTCACCTCTTTATTCTTATGACATGATATCACAAATATAAGGGCACCTTCAACAAATATGATGACTTCAAGATTTTCTTTGTACCCAAACCGTCATTTCGCCCTCGCCTCTGTTGTTCCATGCATAGTAAGGGATAAACTTAAGTTTAGTCTTTTCAAATTCAATTGCACCGGCAGGTCTGTATAATCTGTCGTCTTCTTTTTTTACTTCTCTGTATCCTGTTGTGTAAAGGGCATTAATTCCGCCAAGCTCGGTTTCTTTTGATACCTTAAAGCTTGCATCTGCATCCAAACTTAAAAGATAAAGGTCTCTTCCGTTATCGGCTTCTTCAAGACAATAAACCACAGGACCTCTCATTACAGTGATTTTTCCGTGATCCGCATGAACTCTTGAATCGGCTTCAATTATCTTTGTTTCCATTGAAAGTGAAAGCTTAAGCACATCGCCCTTCTTAAACTCTCTGTTTACAAGAAGGTATCCGTCATTTAAAGAAGCATTAAGCTTTTCACCGTTAAACTCTGCAGTAAAGCTATCACACCATGAAGGAATCCTTATTCCGTATGTAAATGAAACCGGAGTTTCAGGGTTAATCTTAACTTCAATATCGCCATCCCAAGGATAGTTGCCGGTAACGCTAACTTCTACCTTTACGCCCGCAATTGTAGCTTCGCTGTCGGCGCCTATGGGAAGATGTGTGTAAAATGCTTTATCATTGCTTGATGAAATATAGCTTCCAAGATCCGCCGTGATTCTTGCTATATTGGGAGGACAGCATGCGCATCCAAACCACTTTTGTCTCTCTGTTTTAACGTGCCTAAATCTTGCATCCATATGGTTCTTGTAAGGCACAACTTCAAGAGGATTTACGTAGAAAAATCTGGTGCCATCCAAAGAGATACCGCTAAGAATTCCGTTATACAATACCTTTTCAAGGACGTCTCCATATTCTCCTTTAGGAGCTATACCAAGCATTCTTTTAGCAAAGAAAGCAAGACCTATGGCCGCACATGTTTCACCGTAAACGGCATCATTTGGTAAATCATAATCAAAAGTAAATGCTTCTCCCAAATGAGACGAGCCGATGGAACCTGTAATATACATCTGACGTCTTGTTACATCTTTCCAAAGTCTTTCACAGGCATCCATAAGTCCCTTATCTTCAGTAAGCTTTGCAACATCAGCCATTGCTGTATAAAGATAGACCGCTCTTACCGCATGTCCGATTGCGGCTTCCTGTTCTCTTACAGGTTTATGAGCCTGATGATATGCAAGGTCTTCTATGGTAGGAATCTTCTCTCCCCTTTCCTTACATTCTTCAGTAAAGTAATTGGGCTCTTTTCCGCGCTCATCTATAAAGTATTTTGCAAGATTTAAATATTTTTCTTCTTTTGTGACATTATAAAGCTTTACCAATGCAAGCTCTGCCTCTTCATGTCCGGGATAACCATGTCTCTTTTCTGCCTCAGGTCCAAACATGCTGTCTATATAGTCAGCATACTTTTTCATTGCATTAAGAAGCTTATCTTTACCCGTAGCCTGATAATAAGCCACAGCAGCTTCAAGCATATGCCCAAAGCAATATAATTCATGATTGTTCTTAAGATCTGTCCACTTTTTATCTATTCCGTTGATTATATAGAAAGTATCAAGATAACCGTCTTCCTGCTGCGCTGCGCACACAAGGTCGATAACTTCATCGGCAGTCTTTTCAAGGTCACTGTCCTTATGCCATGTAAGTGTATAAGCAATAGCTTCAAGCCACTTTGCAATATCACTGTCCTGGAACACAAAACCCTTAAAGCCGCCTTCTCCGGTATCAACCGCCTGGGCACCTTCCGTTTTTGTGGTTCCCTTATCGTTCTTTCCCACAAGACCTTTCTTTGTAAGCTCTGCAGCTATCTTGAAATTTTCAACCGCATGACTTGTGGATGCTCCTTCAATTCTGTCGTTCAAAGCTTCCCATTCATAAGGAAGAACTTTGGTACGGACAATCTCCATTCTGTTTTTCCAGAAGGAATCGGTAACTCTTACTTTAGAAGTATCCGGTTCAGTTGAAAATAATTCTTTGTTTATCATACGAATAACTCTCCTAAAATGTGATTAAAAACTTCCGCACGAAAAATCTATGCTCATTACATTGTAACGTATTTCTTCCGATAAATCTTCTCATTTACAAACAAATACAAAAACCCCTCCGAAAAATCGGAGGGGTTTATAATTTGTCGAACGTTTATACAATTCCCTGAGCTGTCATAGCATCTGCAACCTTTAAGAAACCTGCAATGTTTGCACCTGCAACATAGTTTCCTTCAAGGCCGTATTTCTTTGAAGCATCATCAAGGTTGTGGAAGATATTAACCATAATGTCGTGAAGCTTTGCATCAACTTCTTCGAATGTCCATGAAAGACGTTCTGAGTTCTGGCTCATTTCCAATGCTGATGTAGCAACACCGCCTGCGTTTGCAGCCTTACCGGGTACAAAGTAAACTTTGTTAGCCTGGAAGTATTCTGTAGCTTCCAAAGTGGTAGGCATGTTAGCACCTTCACAAACAGCGATTACGCCGTTAGCTACAAGCTTCTTAGCATCATCAAGGTTAAGCTCGTTCTGTGTTGCGCAAGGAAGAGCGATGTCAACCTTAACTTCCCACTGATTGTTCTTTTCTGTAGCCTTATCATGATACTGAGCTGAAGGACGCTTCTTAGCATATTCTGTTAAGCGTGCTCTGTTAACTTCTTTAACTTCCTTAAGGAGTGCAACATCGATTCCTTCGGGATCATAAATCCAACCTGTTGAATCAGAACATGTTACAGGCTTTGCACCAAGCTGCTGAGCCTTCTGGATAGCGTAGATAGCAACGTTACCTGAACCTGAAACGGCACATGTCTTACCCTTAATGTCGATTCCGTTACACTTTAACATTTCCTGAGTCATGTATAAAAGGCCATAACCTGTAGCTTCTGTTCTTGCCAAAGATCCGCCGTAGCTTAATCCCTTACCTGTAAGAACGCCTTCGTAAAGACCTGTTAATCTCTTGTACTGACCATACATAAAGCCGATTTCACGAGCGCCTGTACCGATATCACCGGCAGGAACGTCTGTGTCTGCTCCGATGTACTTATAAAGCTCTGTAATAAAGCTCTGGCAAAAAGCCATTACTTCACGGTCTGACTTGCCCTTGGGGTCGAAGTCTGAACCACCCTTACCGCCACCGATGGGAAGGCCTGTAAGAGAGTTTTTGAAAATCTGTTCAAAACCAAGGAATTTGATAATACCAAGGTTTACGCTGGGATGAAGTCTCAAACCACCCTTGTAAGGTCCGATTGCACTGTTAAACTGTACACGGAAACCATTGTTAACCTGTACCTGTCCCTTGTCATCTACCCAAGGAACTCTGAAAAGAATCTGTCTTTCGGGAGTGATAAGTCTCTCCAAAAGAGCATCCTTTTTATACTTTTCTTCATTAGCTTCAATTACTACTCTAAGAGATTCCAAAACCTCTTTAACTGCCTGATGGAACTCGGGCTGAGCGGGGTTCTTTTCAACCACCAACTTGTAGACATCATCAACGTACGACATAAATTTTCCTCCTAGATAAAACCACACGTTTTTATACTGCAATGATTATAGAACGAATGGGCTTTTGTACACAATAACTTTATTACATTAAATTAGTAAAATTTTTGTTTTATTTTTTGTGCTAAATGTACAACCATACTTGTATACAGGTATTCAAAATAAAATCGGCCGGATAATTCCGACCGATTTATTGGCTAATTACTTAACGTATTCTTCTTTTACATATCCAATCTGACCATTGAATTTAATCTTGCACCAACCATCCGCTCTCTCAATTAAATCAACCACCTGGCCTTCCACAAGAACGCCTAGCTTTCCTGCCGATGCATCGGGCTCTGAACGAACATTCAACGAAGCTGTGTTAACGGTAACTGTGCCGGAGCTTTCGATATTGCTTATATCTTCAAGCTCTTCAAGATACTGAGAACTTATATATGCCTCTCCGCTTTCATAGCTTACCTTTGTCCATCCGTTTGTCATCTTTTCAAGTAAGACAAATGTATCTCCTGCCTGAGCCGTTCCGATCTTATCGGCTGCAGAACTTGCAGACTTACGAATGTTTACTCGGTCTGTTGTTCTTACTTTTCTAATAACAGGTTCAGCCGTTTCATCTACAGGAGCTTCTTCCTCAGCTTCCTGATTCTCCGACTCGTCAAGCTGAGCCAAAAGCTTTGCTTCGCTTGCAAGCTGCTCTCCTACGGCCAAGTCGATTTCAACCGATGTATCTGCCCAATATTCGCTTAATGCAAGGTTATCTTCCATAATGTTACTGTATGAAACATTGACTGAGTTCTTTAAGTCAAGAACATCGCTTTGCATTGTAACGTTTTTGATATAAAGGGCTTCTTCTTCAGAAAGCTCGCTGTTGTTTATATAATAATTTCCGTTTTCATCCATGCAGATGTAAAATGCCTGAAGTCCGGGAATAAATTCCGTTCTTCCCTTCAAATAAACATCTGTTGATACGTACGCTATGTAAGTGTCAGCGTAGGGACCCGGCTTTGTGTAAACATGAATGTTTTCATATCTGTCAAGATATTCGCTCATCTTCTGAAGGCGAATTGACTCGGTACTTGAAACGGCGCTCTGAATATCGTTAAGCATATCGATATCTGCCATTTCCAAAGCCTCGTAATAGATTTGCATCAAAGAATTGATTCCGGGATAAGCATCTTCTTCAAACCCTGTTTCTTTAACTTCCTGAACTTCGGACTTTGTCTCTTCAAGCACTTCCAAAGCTTCTTTTGCGGCCTGTTCAACCTTTTCTCTGGCATTTAATGAAACAATGACAGTGACTGAAACAAGAATAAGCAAAGAAAGCGGAAGGAAAATCTTTCCGTAATCCGAAATCCATTCTTTAAAGTAAAGAAGGTTGTCTTTTATTGAACTGCTTATATTATGTAATACTTCTTTGAAAGAAATATGATCTTTTAAGTTCTTCTTATCCATAATCCCTTTTCTCTTTAAATAATAATGCATCCGACAGGAATCGAACCTGCATCAAAGGCGTCGGAGGCCTCCGTTCTATCCATTAGACTACGGATGCTTGCCGCTATGGACACATACCTCGCGTTAAAAATTCAACTCATTTATAATATCATAACGGCAATAAAAGGTCAATCAAACAGGCCTTCTCAAGCTACGGAAAGTGCCGATTTTTCGGCATCGTAATAGTAAACGCTGTTTGATAAAAACTCACTCTTTGATACTTCTGTTTTGTTAACTTCATTTACCATACTCTTTAAGTAATCAATATCATCCACCACGTTTGAAGGAATGAAAATCAGTTCATGAATTGAGCTTGGCAAAATATAAAGTGAAGAAGAAAATTCTTTGCTTATCATCTTTAATTTCTTTTTATCAAGTAATGATGCGGCCCCAAGAGTCCTCTTTCTGTTTGATACAACATACATGGGAAGGGCATTAAACAAGCCGTCTTCTTCCGTTAAATACGGGAAATCTTCGTCTCTACCGACTCCTCTTTCTTTTAGCATCTTAAGTAAGACACTCTCTATCTTTTCAACCGTACATCCAAGAAGTCTGTCATAGTTTTTTAAGGCTTCTTCAAGCATCTCATCTTTTGTTATGTTCCATTCTTCGAGATTTGAATTGCTGATTGCAATGGAGCCGGCTCCAAAGGTTTCATTTTCTACAATTACGTAAAAAGAAACCGCAAGGTCAAGGAACTCAAAGTGGGGTACATCCTTAAGATAGTCTTCGTTCATCTCTTTATTAATAAGTTTTGGAAGAACCATAGTCTTTACTGTGTCATAGTTTGAAAGAAAGCTTATGTCTATAGCGTCCTTCAGGGATGACTTTTCTAAAATAAAATCAATCTCATGCATAATGTAATCAAAATCATTTCCTGCCAAAAGGGCTCTGTACATATCGTTTAAATAAATGGTGGGACTTGCATTTATATCGTCTTTAATCATTGTAATCCCTCTTAATACTTCGCCGTTATTCTTTAACACATCCCTTACCATAATTTGGTACTTATCTTCGTATTTTTCTTTAAAATATTCAATTGTCTTTGATTCAAATTCTTTAAAATCCATATTGGGTATCCTTTCAAAACAGATTTAACCGATAACGCGGTTAAACAAATAATCCGATAAATCGGACGTCTCATCTTTAGCTTTAGGCAAAAAGAAAGAGACAACAAATGTAATTGTTGTCTCTCGGCTTTCAATAAATTGATATACAGATTAAACTCTTGATAAGTATTCGCCTGTACGAGTGTCAATCTTAATCTTGTCACCCTGGTTAACGAACAACGGAACTGCAACCTGTGCGCCTGTTTCAACGATAGCGGGCTTTGTAGCACCTGTTGCTGTATCACCCTTGAATCCGGGTTCTGTTTCGGTAATCTCAAGCTCTACAAAGAGAGGGGGCTCAACCATGAATACTGAACCTGCGTGAGAACATACCTTACACATTTCGTTTTCCTTAACAAACTTTAAAGCGTCGCCGATTGTATCGGTGTTAAGAGCGATCTGCTCATAGTTATCAACGTTCATAAAGTAGTACAAGTCACCGTCGTTATAAAGATACTGCATATCTGCTCTGTCTATACGTGCCTGAGGGAACTTCTCAGTAGGTCTGAAAGTACGTTCAACTACACCGCCGTTGATAATGTTTTTAAGCTTTGTACGAACGAAAGCAGCTCCCTTACCGGGCTTAACATGCTGAAATTCAATAATCTGAAAAATAGCACCATCGATATCGATAGTTACACCATTTCTGAAATCGCCTGCAGAAATCATTTTATTTCCTCCTAAAATATACAACACAAATAATTCCTAGTTATTTTATACTAAACTTAGCCACTTTTCAACTGTTTTTAACAAAAAAATCAATGATAAAAAAGGCCACAAAAAAGGCGCCTTGAAAAAGGCGCCTAATATACTTTTTAGAACTTAAGAAATACGGATCCGTCTTCGTCTTTGAAGGTGTTGGTCATTTCTTCTTTGTCTCCTACAAAGAACTGGTAATCTTCCAAAATCTTATCTTTCTTCATATCGGAAATAGCCTTCTGAATATCGAGCTTTTCAATTTCAAAATCTGAACCGATGTATGAATAATCATCTCCTGCGTTAAAATTCAAAGAGATGTTATCAAGATCTGCCATCTTGGAACGATTATCAGAAACTTCGGGCGTGTTAAGTACAGGTACTTCAACAGCCATAGAAGCACTATTCTCTATTTTTTTGACTTCCTCCTGCTTACTTACAGCTTCTAAGTCAACTTTGGGAATGTCAACCACTTTATAATTATTGTAGAATCCGCCGTAATCAGAATAAAGATTAATAGCCATTGTTATTTCCTCCAGGTATTATATATATCGGAAGGATTTTACAAAACTTAACCTATTTTACGTATTTTGTTTTTGCCGCGTTCATTAAGGATTTTGTATAATCGTCTTTCGGGTTAAAGTATACATCCTCCTTGTTACCCATTTCGACAATTTTTCCGTCTTTCATCACCATTACTCTCTCGCATAAATCGTAAATAACTCTAAGGTCGTGAGAAATAAACAAAATGGCAATTCCAAGCTCGGCATGAAGCTTCTTTAAAAGCTTAAGTATCTGGCTTTGAACCGTTACATCAAGAGCTGAAACAGGTTCATCCGCAATTAAGAATCTTGGCTCCTGCATTAAAGCTGCCGCAATACAGATTCTTTGGCGCTGTCCTCCGGATAATTCATGAGGATATCTATCAAGAATCTCTTCGCTAAGCTCGACCTTCTTTAACATATCAAGAACACGTCTTTTTCTTTCTTCCTTGTCAAAGTGTCCTTTAACTTTAATGGGCTCTTCCAAAATAAACCCAATCTTTTTTGCGGGATTTAAGCTTCCGGCCGGGTCTTGAAACACCATTTGGGGGCGCTTTGCGTAGTGCTTTACATATCCTTCAACGCCTTTTTTCTGAATGTCTAAAATGGCTCTTGAAAGAGTGCTTTTTCCGCATCCCGACTCTCCCGCAAGGCCCAAAATCTCGCCTTCTTTAACGGTGAAAGAAACGTCTTTAACTGCATAAAAGTCTTTTTTATCTTTTTTAAATTTTACACTTAGGTTTTTTACTTCCAAAATGTCAGCCATTTAATCACCCTTTATAAAACGGATTCTTTGGTATAGCACTTATAAGTTTCTTTGTGTAATCTTCTTTTGGATTATTAAAGATGCTATCACACTTTCCGCTTTCAACCACCAAACCGTTTTGCATCACCAATACGTTTTCACAAAGCGTATTTACCAAGCTTAAATCATGTGAAATAAACAAAATGGCGGTTCCGCGTTCTTTGTTAATACGCTTTAAAAGCTCCACTATTTCTGCCTGAATGGTAACATCCAATGCAGTGGTTGGTTCATCGGCGATAATGAGCTTTGGCTGAATAATCATAGCAGCCGCAATCATCGCTCTTTGTCTCATGCCTCCCGATAATTCGTGAGGATAACTGTTATATACAGCTTCGGGATTTGAAAGTTCCACGTCCCTTAAGGCTTCGATAGCACGATCTTTCATTTCTATCTTATCCATTACCGTATGAACTCTTAAGCCTTCTTCTACCTGCCAGCCCACCTTCTTTAAGGGGTTAAAGGAATTAAGGGGCTCCTGAAACACCATGGTGATTTCATTACCCTGAATCTTTCTTAAAACCTTTCTTTCAACTTCCAAAAGGTTGATTCCTTCAAAAATAATCTGTCCGCTCTTTTCCATGTCGTGACGGCTAAGAAGCCCTGCTATTGCAAGAGCCGTCATGGTTTTGCCGGAGCCTGATTCTCCAACAATACCTAAGATATCGCCTTTATCCATGGAAAGGTCCACATCGTAAACCAGGGTATCCGTGGTTTTTCTGTCATGAACTTTTATACAAAGATCTTTAACTGTAAGCATACTCATAATTACTTTTCAAGACCTCCCGCCATAAGTGAAAAACCAAGAATCATCATTACAATAACGATACCGGGGAAAATAGCGTTTAAGGGATTTGAAAATATATAAGCCTGAGCCTCTGAAAGCATACGGCCAAGGCTTGGATTGGGAGGCTGTACTCCCATTCCCAAATAACTCATGCCTGCCTCCGCCAAAACGGCATTATTAAATCCAATAAGGATGCTTGACAATAATACCGTTTTAAGATTTGGCAATATGTGCACGAATATAATACGTAAATCAGAAGCTCCGTAGAGCTTTACACACTGAATGAAATCAAGGTTTCTTATTCTTAACACTTCGCCTCTTACGATACGGGCAAAGCTTGGTACAAAGGCGATTCCAAGGGCAAGAATTAAGGTGTTTCTTCCGCCACCTAATAAACCTATTATCAAAAGAGCAAGCAAAACAGAAGGAAAGGCTAAAACCGCGTCATTTAAGCGCATAATGATTTCGTCAAGCCATCCTCCGTAATAGCCGGTTATGGTGCCTACAATAGTGCCCACAAGTGTTCCAATGATAACAACTAAACCTGCTACAAGCATTGTCTCTCTTACGCCAACCATTACTCTTGAAAAGATATCTCTTCCAAAGTTATCGCAGCCGAAAATATGGGACAAAGTGGGCCCCATAAGCTTTGTGGAAGGGTTCATTTCCATAGGGTCAAAGGGTGTATAGAAAATGCCCGAAAGCATCATAATAAACACTAAACCCGTAAGCACGCAGCCGATTATGAACTTTACTCGTTTGTTTTTATCTCTCATATTCTATACGTGAATCCTGGGATCGAATTTTCTGTAGAGTAAATCTACAATCAGGTTACTTACTACAACAAAAACAGAAAGAAGCAAAATGATTGCTTCAACTACAGGGTAATCTCTTCCGGAAATGGATGTAAGTAAAATACGTCCAAGGCCCGGTACGGAAAATACCTGCTCTACTATCAAAGAACCTGCAATGATGTCCGCAAAGGCCATTCCCAAGAAGGTAATTACGGGAATGCAGGCGTTCTTTAATACATGCTTATAAAATACCGCTCTCGTGCGATTACCCCTTGAATAAGCGGTTCGCACGTAATCCTTATCGGCTTCTTTTAACGCAGTGTCTCTAAGGAGCTTAACCACCATGGCAATTTTAGGAAGTGCAATGGAAATGCTTGGGAAGAATAAATATCCAAGGCATCTTACAAAGCTTTGCTTGTAAGAAACAAAGCCTCCCGGTGAAAACACTTTTAGGGCCACACCAAAAATCAAGGTTATTATTATACCCGAAAAGAAAGAGGGTACACTCATAATGAACTGATTTACGGATGTAATAATAACATCAAGTTTTGAATCGGATTTTCTGGCAGCATAGATTCCCAAAGGGAAAGAAATAAGCACGGTAAGAACGATAGCCATTACCGATAAAAGCATGGTTATCACAATTTTTTCTTTTAACAAAGATGTTACAGACTGATTGTAACTGTAAGAAGTTCCGAAATCTCCGTGAAGAATTCCGCCTATCCACTCAAAATACCTTGTAACCACAGGTCTGTCTAAGCCCATTTCGTGCATCAAATTTTCAATGGCTTCGGGGGTAGCCTGAGTGCCAAGCTTTGAAACTGCGGGGTTTCCGGGAATAAAAGAAAAAGCAAAGAAAACGAGAGCAGAAACTATCAATAAAGTTACAATAAGCGTACTTATCTTCTTTAAGATATATTTCATGCTCTCACCTTCTTTCATTTATTATTCTACAGGCTTAATCTTTGCAATATCACATACATAGATGGGATAGAATTCATATCCTGTATATTTTTTGTTTATAGCCACAAGCTGAGCTAAGTCCTGAATGTAAACATTGGCAGCTTCATTGGCCAAAATCCATTCACATTCTTTGTAGTATTCTGTAGCTTCTTCGTCGTTTGTGGTTTCAATAGCTTTTTTGTATGTTTCGTCATACTTATCGCTCTTGAAGTTTACAAAGTTCTTTCCTGAATCGGAAACGAATCTTTCTAGCATTGAGCTTGCTGTCATCTGAGAAGCGTCTACACCGATAACTGTAGCTTCAAACTGTCTTCCGATGTAAACATCGTTAAGCCATGAATCCCATTCAACAAGCTTAATTTCTGCGTTTACGCCGATTTTCTTAAGCTGCTCAACTATAACCTGAGCTGTGTCGATATGAGGCTGATAGTTTGAAGGAACTGCGATTTCAAAAGAGAAACCGTCTGCATATCCTGCTTCTTTTAAAAGTTCTTTAGCCTTTTCAATGTCGGGCTCGTATACGTCGTTGATTTCATCTACGTAATACTTACCAAATGCCGGGAACATTGAAGAACCGATGGGTGTTCCCTTTGAATCAAATGCCATATCAAGGATTTCTTTCTGATCTACAGCATAACATAATGCTTTTCTGACATTTTCATTCTTAAAAGGTTCAAAATCGTTATTTAAGTAAAGAGCCTGTACAAGGTTCATGGTTCCCTCTAAGATTTCAAAATCAGAACCTTCAAGCTGCTTAGCCTGAGCTGTTGTGATACGAGCAAAGAGGTCTACGGAACCACCCTTTAAATCCATTACGATTGAATCGGCATTTGCACAGATCTTAAGTGTTACATCTTCAATATAAGCCTTTTCGCCCCAGTATTCATCAAATCTCTTTAAAATAATATTTTCCTGAGGTGATCTTGATACAAACTTGTAAGGGCCCGTACCAATAGGGTTGGTGGCGGGATTGGGATTGTCCTTAGGAATAATTGACAATGTCATGTACTGAAGGAAATCCGCATTCTTTTCGGGCAATTCAAATACTACGTTTTCACCGTCTGCATAATATTTAACATCAGTAAACGCCGATGCGTAAGCTGAATTGCTTGACGGATCGGCGTTTTTATCTATGCTGTATAAAACATCCTCCACCGTCACTTTGTTGCCGTTATGGAACTTACAATCCTGATTTACATGGAATGTATAGGTAAGTCCATCTTCTGAAATTGTGTAGCTGTCTGCCACGGCGGGGTATAAATCACCATTCTTATCGGGCTTCATTAAGCCTTCATAGATATTAAACAATATCTCTCTTGTTCCTGCCGCAAGCGCTTCGCTTGGGTCAAGACTGTCCTCTAAATCCTGAGGAATACCAATGGTAATGTGTGATGAAGATTCACCCGCCTTATCGCCTGCACATCCGCACAGTGCAATAGTAAGTGTGGCAGATAAAAGTATCAGCCTCCACATGTTCTTAAAAGCTTTCATTCTTTTATCTCCTATCTTCGATATTTATTTAACAATATACTTATATACTAATAATTAACGGCAGTCAACAAAAAAGAGCACAAAAGTTTTTCTTTTGTGCTCTAAATTATATGCACTATTATTTTAACATTCTCTTTAACTCATCCATAAAGGTGTTAACGTCCTTAAACTCTCTGTAAACGGACGCAAATCTTACATATGCAACCGCATCAACATCCTTTAATTTGTTCATAACAAGCTCACCGATAACGTGGCTGTCTATTTCCTTTTCTTCCATTCCGAAGATTTCGGTTTCAACATCATCAACTATACGGCTGATCTGAGCAGCCGATACCGGACGCTTATGACAGGCTCTTAATACTCCGCTTTCAAGCTTCTGACGGTTATAAGTCTCTCTGTTTTTATCTTTCTTAATAACAATCAAAGGAATAGTTTCAACCTTCTCATATGTGGTAAATCGCTTATCACATGCAGAGCAAACACGTCTTCTTCTGATTGAACTGTTATCGTCTGCAGGTCTTGAATCAATAACGCTGGTGTCGGGATGACCGCAAAAAGGGCATTTCATATTCGCTACTCCTTTGTTGGAACAAATACAATATATAGGTTAATTGACTACATTTTTGATTATATATTGTTTGTAAACTTATGTCAATAAGTTATGGTAACCATTTTTAATCTAAATTTCCTTTAAAATAAAGAAAAACAGTCCCTTCGATAGACGAAAGGACTGTTTTATGTTACTCTTTAACGCCACCGATGGTAAGACCGGTAACGAAATATCTTTGTAAGAAAGGATACAAGCAAATGATAGGAAGCATGGTTACTACCGTCGCTGCTGCTCTTATGGTTACCGGCGTAACTGTTGCAGCACTGTTCTTTGCGGCTTCAGCCGATGTGCTTTGCTGCATAACCGATGATAAAAGTTTCATAAGCTCGTATTGAAGTGTGGTGTGTTCATCAGCAAGTCTGTTATAAAGCATTGAATCAAACCAGCTGTTCCACTGATAAACCGCCACAAACAAAGCTATGGTTGCATAAACCGGTTTACAAAGAGGTGAAATGATCTTTGTAAATACGGTCCAATACCCCGCTCCGTCAAGCTGCGCCGACTCTTCCAACGAATCCGGAAGTCCGTGCATGTAGGTTCTTAATACAAGCATGTTCCAGGCGCTGACCATACCGGGCACAACGTATACCCAGAAGGAATTTGTAAGTCCTAAGCTTTTGTATAAAACAAAAGTAGGAATCATACCACCGTTTACATACATTGTGATAACCCAGAAAAGTGAAAATCCCCTTTTAAACAAGAATCTCTTTCTGCTTAATACAAATGCCAAAAGTGCACATGCAAACAGTGAAGAAAGTGTTGCCAAAACCGTTCTTAATACGGAGTTTTTTGCTCCTACCAATAAGTCTTCCATCTTTAGAACCGTTTTAAAGTTTCTCATGGAAAACTTTCTTGGCCACAAATGGATACCGCCCCTTACGGCATCCGTTCCGTCATTAAAGGAAATGGCGATGGTGTTAATAACCGGATACACTGTGATAATAATGAATGCAAGCATAAAGATTGCAATGAAAATATCAAAAATAATGCTTTCGGCGGTGTAATGTTTATGTTTTCTCATTTACTCCACCCCCTTAGAATAGTCTTTCATCGCCGTTACGTTTAGCGATGTTATTAAATATCAAAATCAATGTAATACTGATGACGCTCTTAAAAATACCTGCGGCAGTACCAAGTGAGAAGTCATTTTGAGAAATACCCCACTTTAGTACGAAAATATCGATGGTATCCGATACTTTCTTAACCAATCCGTTACCAAGTAAGTACTGAACTTCAAAACCTGCATTCAAAAGATTACCTATGTTAATAAGTAAAAGAATCATAAATGTAGGCTTAATTCCTGGAAGTGTGATGTATTTTATCTTTTGAAGTCTACCTGCACCGTCAATTGACGCCGCCTCATATAGGCACGGGTCTATGGCTGTAATGGCCGCAAGATAAATAATTGCGTTCCATCCGGTTTCTTTCCAGCAGTGTGCAAAAGCAACGATTCCCCAGAAATACTCAGGATGCGCAAAGAAGTCGATTACTCTGTCCGTAATGCCGAATTTAATGAGCAATTCGTTTACGATACCGGAGTTTGACAATGCATCATGCAAAATACCGGTTACAATGATCCATGAAAGGAAGTGCGGCAAATAAGAAATTGTCTGAATGGGTTTCTTTATAACGTTTGCCTTGATTTCGTTTAATAAAATTGCAAACAAAACCGCCATAACCGTTTGGGTTACAAGGTTTAAAAGGCCCATAAAGAACGTATTTCTAACCACCGGCCAAAATGCGACGCTCTTATTCATGAAAAGGAATTTAAAGTTTTCAAGTCCAACAAACTTTGAACCGAAAATACCAAGCTTTGGCTTATACTTTTGAAATGCCATAAGCCAGCCTGCAAGCGGAAGGTAATAAAACACGATTCCGTAAACAAGCATAAAGAAACTTATTATCAAAAGAGCCTTCTGACGCTTGATTTCTTTCCATGTTATTTTTCTGTCTTTTATTTCATCAACATTTTTGTTTTTCTTTTCTTTAGCCATACTGACTCCCATTAAATAAATATAAGCGGCAACAGCTTCATGATATCCACCATTGCCGCTTTATAATTTTATTTATTTGAATGTATCAAGAATATCCTGCATTTCTTTTAAGAAATCTTCAGGTTTGCAAGCGTTGTATGCTGCCATATAATCGCTCCATCCCTTTTCGAAATCAGGTGCCATAACAACCTTAGGCAACCATTCATGCTTACATTCGCCCATCAATGTCCAAGCAAGTCCACCGGGTGTATCCTTTGTGAAGTTGTTTGAATATGAGTACATAGGGAACCAAGGTCCGTTTGTCTCAACTACAGAACCGATCATTTCAGGGTATGTGGTTACGCCGTATGCGTTGAAGCAATCAACCAAAGGCTTAGCCATGTTGTTCATGAATTCTGAAGGCTGTTCTTCAGGCTTGTTAGCGTTCTTACCGTCACGGCTTGTGCCTGACCACTGAGGCATGTAGCTGTACTGGCAACGGTGAGCTGCCTGATAAGAAGTATCTGCCCAGTTAACTCTCTGTTCGTCTGTACGATAGTAAAGTCCCTGGTCGTCAACATCATAGTCAACACCCTTAACACCCCAGAATCTTAAATCGTGTAATTCCTGATCCATAGCACAGTCAACAAGGAACTTAAATGCCTTATCGGGATCCTTACAATCTACAGAGATTGCAACACCTGATGCCTGGTTAACTGTATCGTCGTATGTGTGCCATCTGTTGTCCATACCTTCTTCTGTGGTAAGACCTAAGCATACATAGTTACATCCCTTTTCATCGAGACCCTGTGTCTTAAATACATCGTTTACTGTGTAAGCGAAATCCCACCACTGGTCTACCATACCAAGTACTCTACCTGTTGAGAGCTTGGAGATGTATTCATCATAGTTCTGTGTGAAGGATTCGGGATCAACAAATCCCTTCTGATATTCTTCGTTAAGTTTCTTTAAGTATTTCTTTGTATCTTCTGATGTGTTGTAATCTTCGATAGTCATGGTTGACTTGTTAACGATTACAGAACCATCGTTGGGATAACCTGCAAGGAACTGTCCTGCGTTTTCAAGACAGAAGTATCTCCAGTCTTCGCAGAGGATTGTATAAGCAATGTTTGCTGTACCGTCATCCATTGTAGGATTAGCTGCGATGTATCTTTCGATTACATCAAAGTACTGATCCATTGTCTTGATTTCGGGATATCCTGCCCATTCAAGAACTCTTACCTGAATCCAGAAAGCTTCATCGTTGTGTGTTGTAGCCTTAGATTGTCCAAGAGTGTTTCCGAAAGGATTGATCCAGTAGATGTGTCCATCGGGCTGACGGAACTTTTCCCATTCTTCGTCTGTAAACCAGAGCTTTTTGAATTCGGGATAAGCATCAATGTAGTCATCCAAAGGAAGGAGTGCATCAGCGTCAACGAGCATCTGCATTTCATCTGAATCGATGAAGTCGGGATATTCGCCGCCTGCGATAAGTGTACCTGTAGCTTCGGAAGCTGTCTGTCCTGTAAGCCAGGTTTCCTTAATTCTTACGCCGTACTTGTCTGCAATAATCTGAGCGATTTCGTTGTCAGAATTGATTTCAGAACCGGGCATAGTGATAAAGAAAGTAAAATCTGTAACCTCACCGGGAGTTGTCTCTGTCTGAGCAACTTCGGTCTTTGAGCTTTCGGTAGATTCAGTCTTGCTTGCGGGAGCAGGTGTGTCAGCGGTCTTATTTCCGCATCCTGCAAGTGAAGCAACAAGCATGATTGAAGCTAAGCTCAATGCAACTAACTTTTTCTTCATAAAAATCCTCCTCTATTTTTTTTGCGTAAGTTCCTCTTACACAATTATTCTAAAATGTGAACAAATTGTGTACAACCGAGAAACTTTAAAAGAAACCCCGACAAAATATAGAATTTGCCGGGGGAATTTTATCCTTTAATCTGTTTCCTGAATTTTGCGGGGGTGCAGCCCTTATCCTCAATGAACCTGTTTATGAAATAGTCAACATCCTTATATCCTACGGCCTCCGCCACTTCATAAGTCTTAAGATCCGTGTTGATTAAGAGTTCCTCCGCTTTTTCAATTCTTATCTTATGAAGATAATCTTTAAAGGAAATGCCGTATTTATTCTTAAAAAGCTGCCCAAGATAAGCTGAGTTTATAAAGTACTTTTTACCAAGTTCTTTTAAGGTAATATTATCTTTATAGTTTACCCTTATATCCTCTTCCACCTGCTTTATGACGCCTCCCGATTGATTGGTGCGAAGCTGATAAATGTATTCGGCAAAGTCTGTTAAAAGAAGGGAAATGCTTTCATCGTTATTTCCTATATCAGCGCCTTCAAAAGCATTTTTGCTTATATACTCAATAGCTTCCGTCTGGTCAATGCTCTCATCCGTTTTTACCACCATGTGAGAGAGTTCAAACATCATGTAGTTAATGACCATTCCCACAATTCTTGAATCGGATGCTTTAAACAAAGAAACCAGTTTCTTTGCGTTTTCTTTTATAGCTTCAGTATCATTTGTATATACAAAGTGAAGGAGCTCATCGATAAACGCCTTGTCTACGCTCTTTTCTTTAACTTCCCACTTACCGTTACCTTTATTGCTTTGAAATCCCGTTACAAAGTTTGCAACCAAAACTCCCATGCAGGAATCGGAAAGCTTTTCGATGGAAGAAACCTTACTCCCCACCAAAACGCTTATATCAAAGTCAAAACTGTCCGTAAGCTTTTCTTTTAATGACTCTATATAATCATTTTCAGATTCGCCCTTTAAAAGGTCGTCGCTTAAAATTACTCCAACATCATAGTTTTTTCCTCTTAAAGAAACATCGTAGATAACTCTAAAGTCAGCTCCCACCAAAGAAACCAATCTCGTATACAAAGCCTTTAAAGAAAGTCTTTTTTCTTCGTCTGAAAGAAGGGCATTTTTTTCGCTGTTTTCATCAAGTTCAAAAGAAATATATCTAACACCCTTAATATCCCCAAGATAGTTTTTTACAAAAGCAACGGTCTCAGAATCAGCCTTTCCTCTTAATACGGAAATGACTCTTCTTGAGTACTCTTCTCTTTGCCTTACAACTTCGTTTTCTTTAGCCTTCATACCTACATTTAATTCAGCCGAAGCCTTTTTTAAGACATTAAGAAGCTCTTCTTTTCCTATGGGCTTTAAAAGATAATCTAAAGCCTTATATTTTAGGGCACTTCTTGCGTAGTCAAAGTCGTCAAAGCCTGTTAAAATAACAAACTTTGCACTGCTTATCTTTTCTTCATACACTTTTTTAAGAAGTTCTATACCTGTCATGTTTGGCATCTTAATATCCGCAAACACAATATCCGGAGCTTCACTCTTAATATATTCAAGAGCTTCTTCCCCGTTTGATGCCGTGGCAACAATATCAAATCCTTCTTTTTTCCAATCGATGAGCATTGATAATCCCTGAATAATAAAGGGCTCATCATCAACCAACAATACTTTAAACATAGCTATACCCCTGTTCTTGTGGGAATTTTAATGGTGACAAGCGTACCGGCTCCGGGTTCGCTTTCAATCTCAAATTTAACTTTGTTATCTGAAAACATCTTTAGTCGCAAAGCGGCATTAAGTATTCCGATTCCCTTATGCCCCTTTAACATATCAAGGTTTACGTTATTGATGTTATCAATCATTTCTAAGATTACTTCATCGGGAAGTCCGTTTCCCGTATCCTCTACTTCCATAACAAGACTTCCGTCATCTTTATATATACGAACAAAGATCCAGCATGAAGAAGTCTTTTTCTCCATTCCGTGAATGCAGGCATTTTCAACAAAAGTAACAAGTGTAATCTTCGGGATTAAAAAGTTTTCACAGTCTTCGTTTACGTTTATTTCATACATAAGCTTGTTTCCGAAGCGATACTTTTGAAGCTCTAAGTATGCTTCCACAAACTTTACTTCGTCACTTATGGTAACGTAATCATTTCCCCATTCAACGTTTTGTCTTTGCATAACCGCAAGCTTTTCAACCATTCTTGCGGTTTCGTTTTCTTTCTTTATAACGCTGTGCATCCTGATGCTCTCTAAGGCATTAAACAGAAAGTGCGGATTAATCTGCGAATGAAGGGCCAAAAGCTCTGCCTGTTGCCTTGCGATATCCGTTTCCTGACGCGTTAAACGTTCCTTATACTCTGTCTCTATAAGGTTATTTAGTCTCGTGGCCATGTCGTTATAGGATTGCATAAGCATGCTTATTTCATCCGTTCCGTTAATGTTACTTATCATAGAAAGAGTATTTGATTCATTTTCATCAAGCTTCTTTGTAAGAATGGTAAGCCTGTCGGTAAATGACTTGTTTAACACAACCATAACTATGTATGGAAGCAAAACATTTAAAGAAAGAAGGGCCAAAATCAAAAGGATATTATCCTTAATTGCCTTCCAAATTATATTTTCACCTTGAAGAACATATATGTTAAAAGGCTTCTTTAAAACCGTAAAATTATCTTTATATGCCACTTTGTCATATAATTCATCCGTCATTTTAAAGTAAGGAGCGTAAATACCTCCCTTTTGATCGTTTGAAAAAACTATTTGGTCTCCGTAGCAAACATAAATCGTAAAAGGATATTTGGCATTATCAAGCTGACTTACAATTTCGCTATAGTTTAAATCAAGATAAATAATGTTTTCTGAAACTGTTTCAAGAAAACTGTCGTAGTAGTTAAAGTCAGAAATAATAGCAAATACTCTTCCGCTCATCCAGTTAACCTTTGTGTAATCTATGTAAATAAAGTTTTCATTATTCGATTTTTCAAATTGCTTATACCACTCTTTTTCTTTTGCGCCTTCTAAAGCCTTAAAATGACCGCCGCTTACTACACCGGGAGAATCGGAATAAATGGTTGCATTTGCGCGCTCGCTTGCAAAGGTGGTGTTTTTATTAATCTTATAGTATCTGTCGTAATAATCTAAGTTGGATTCAAAGTTTGCGTTTGCAAATAGATTTAAGTTAATGTTTGTTTTTAAATCGCTCATGAAATTGTATGAGGATTCAACAAAAGACGAAATAATGTATTTCGTAGACTCCGCCGTATCGACCATTCTGGCACGGTCGTCACGTTTTTCGGCATTTACCATGATGGCAAGAATAAAGGTATCGGTTAAAACAAGAGGCAGAAAAATGCAGACCACCAAAAGGACCTGCAGCTTTTTCTTTATGCTTATGCAGTTAAACCATTCCACCAAATGTTTCATTTATACCCCTAAAAACATATAGTTTTTTAACCCACGCCTAAGACTAGTGTAAGCGAAAAGAAACCTTAAGTAAAGAAAGAAAATCCCTCTATGGCCTAAGCCTTGAGGGATTAGCTGTTACTTTATCATGTTTTCATAAGAAAAAATCGGTGTGTTATCTTTGCTCCATTCAACCTTCATAAGCATAGTGTGACGGTTTGGATCGTATAAAGGGTCTCCTTCAATATCCTTATAGGTTCTTGCGTGGAACACACATACATCACTTCCGTCGGGAAGTTTCGTGAAACTGTTATGTCCGGGTCCAAAGAAACCTTTATTTGCATCTGATGATAAAACAGGTTTCTTTTCTTTAACCCAAGCTCTGGGATCCAATAAATCTTCATTTTCACCAATGCTTAACATTCCCATGCAATAGCATTCGCCTGTAGCGCTGGCTGAATAGGTAAGAAAAATCTTTCCGTCATGCTTTAAAACTGCAGGGCCTTCGTTAACCCAGATGTCTACTCTTTCCCAGTCATAATCGGGAGTGGTAAGTAATACCTGCGCAGTTTTAAGCTTTGTGGGAGATTCCATCTTTGCAATATATAAATTCGAAATTCCCACTCCTGCAGCCACTTTTTCTGCCCAAACGTAATATCTTTCGCCCTTGTTTTCAAAAATTGTGGCATCTAAGCTAAATGATAAAAAGGAATAAATATCGTCATCACTTTTTTGAATCATTCCTTTTTCTATCCACTTATCATTACACGGATCATTTCCTTCGCATTCAAGAACGAAAGGACGAATGCGCCACTTATCTTCTTCCATTCCTGCGGCAAAGTAGATATACCACTTTCCGTCAAGGAAATGTAATTCGGGAGCCCAAATATGCTTACTCATTTCTCCCGATTCATGCTTATTCCAGATTACGACTTCGTTAGCATCTTTAAGCCCCTTTAAAGAATCGCTTTTTCTAAGAACAATCTTGTCATATTCCGGAACGGACGCTGTAAAGTAGTAGGTTCCGTCAGTATGCCTGTAAACATAAGGGTCTGCTCTTTGAATTATAAAGGGCTCATTAAAATCTGTAATCTTACCGTTAATCTGTCTTTCCATAAAATATTAAATTCTGCCTGCTTCCTTAGTAAGTTTATATAGTCTCTTTGAAAGGGCTTTTGTATTTGCTCCCTTCTTCATGCGCCATACCCAGTTTTTAGGGTCCAAAGTGCTTGGCGTATTCATTCTGGCATCAGCTCCAAGTTTTAAATAATCCTGCATCTGTACCATGAAAAGGTCAGCCTTTGAATTCATGCCGGCCCTTATAATAGCCTCGCACAAATCATCCGTCTCTGCAAGCTTTAAATACTTACGGGCAAATCTTACGCACTTTGGTGCAATGCGTTTGCTCCACTGAATCAGCGTCTCGTTATCGTGAGTGCCTGTGTAGCAAACACAGTTTTCTGTATAGCAATCGGGAGTATAGTCGTTTTTCTTTGTGGCATCAAAGCCAAATTCAAGGATTTTCATACCCGGGAAGCCCGAATCTAACTGAAGCTTTTTAACAGAAGGTGTTAAGAAACCTAAGTCTTCAGCGATAAATTCAACATCCGGAAGTTCTTTCTTAATGGTGTTAACAAAAGCCTTTCCGGGGCCTTTAACCCATTTACCGAATTCCGCCGTCTTATCGCCGTAGGGAATAGCCCAGTAGCTTTCCAACCCTCTAAAGTGATCGATTCTAATTACATCAAAGCACTCCGCATTTTTAGAAAGTCTCTTTACCCACCAGGAAAACTTATCTTCCTTCATCTTCTTCCAGTCATAAATGGGATTTCCCCAAAGCTGACCGGTCTTTGCAAAGGCATCCGGAGGACAGCCTGCAACCTTGATGGGATCAAGATTTTCATCAAGCTGATAGTTTAAAGGATTTGCCCATACATCGGCAGAATCATAGGGCACATAAATGGGTATGTCACCTATGATCTTTATTCCGTTATCCTTAGCGTATTTTCTAAGAAGAGTCCACTGCTTTGAAAATACGTACTGAACAAATTTATGAAAATCGATGGTTTCTTGATACTTAAGCTTAGCTTCTTTAATGGCCTTTTGTTTTCTAAGCTTAAGGCCCTCTTCCCATTCATTCCATGGTCTGTAATTATGGTTTTGCTTTAATGCCATGAACAAAGCAAAATCATCAAGCCACCAGTTTTCTTTCTTACAAAACTTTTCAAATTCTTTATCGGGGTTCTTTTTAAACCTTTTGTAGGCACAAAGAAGCACTTTTTCCCGATTAAAAAACATAGCTCCGAAATCTACTTTTTTAGGGTCTTTTCCCCAGTCATACTTATCGATTTCATTTTGCTTAAGTAACCCATCCTCAACCAATAAATCAAGGTCGATAAGATAAGGGTTTCCTGCAAATGTGGACAATCCCTGATAAGGAGAATTTCCGTAGCCTGTGGGATTTACGGGAAGTAACTGCCAGCAGGTCTGGCCCGAAGCCTTTAAAAAGTCCACAAACTCAAATGCGCTTTTACCCATGGTACCGATACCATAGGGTGAAGGAAGTGATGAAATGTGCATCAATATGCCACTTTGTCTCATAGCGTTCATTCCTCCATAGGTTATATTTCTTTAACGCTTTGTCTTAAATCAAGGTCAAAAGGTATGTATTCATGTCTTGATGTGCCTTCATTTTCAAGGCAATCAACAAGTATTTCACAGCTTCTGTCACAGATTTTGTCGATGCTTTGCTTAACGGTTGTAAGCTTGGGGCAAAAATATGCACCCATAGGAATTCCGTCGTATCCCACAACAGAAATGTCGTCAGGCACTTTAAGCCCTGCATCAGAAATTGCGGAAACAGCACCGATTGCCATTACGTCTGCAAGGGCAAACACTGCGGTTATTTTCTTACCGCTCTTTAAGATTTTATCCATTGCTTTGTAACCTGCTTCAAAAGAATATCTTCCCTTTTCTTCGGGACCGAATTCTTCAGGCTTAAGCCCATACTTTTTCTGAGCTTCCTCCCATCCGATTCTTCTTTCGTCTGATGTATCGGAACCTGTGGTACCGCCCACCAAAGCAATGCTTCTGTGACCCATCTTAAGAAGATATTCAACTGCTTTTTTAGCTCCTTCCAAGTCGTTTGTCGCAACACTTGAAAGGTTATCAAATCCCCAGTCTTTTGCGTAGTTTGTGACAAGAACCGTAGGGATGTGAATCCGATCAAAGCCTTTAACGAAGTTTTCTTTGTTTCCTCCAAGAACAATCAAGCCGATTGCTCTTTTTTCAAGGCATACTTCTCTTGCTCTTGTAACTTCATCCGATTCTTCATCCACATACTCTGTAATGAGGGTATATCTTGTTTCTCTAAAAAACATCTGGATTCTTTGCACCATAACGGGAAAGAGTTCGTTGAATGTTCCCTTTACCACTATGATTATGTTTTCGCTCTGACTCTGCTTTAGATTCTTTGCGCTTACGTTTAAGATAAATCCGTGTTTATCAACCACTTCCATTATGGCTTTTCTTGCCTTTTCACTTACATTTGGATGGTTGTTTAATACCCTTGATACAGTTCCCAATGAATAACCGGTTTCTTTAGCAATATCTTTAATAGTCATGTCTAACCCTTTACCGCTCCTGCCGCTACTCCCTTTATTATATACTTCTGACAGAATAAATACAGAACAATTATAGGGAAAATACTCATCATAATGATGGCCATTGTAGCGCCCATATCAACGGAGCCGTAGCTTCCTTTTAGGTATTGAATATGGATGGGAATTGTCATGTACATGGTCCTGTCAAGCACAAGGTAAGGAAGCAAATAGTCGTTCCAAATCCACATAACTTCCAGGATTCCCACCGATACTAAGGTAGGCTTAAGCATTGCAAGCTCTACTCTAAAGAAAATTGCCAAGGGATTGCAACCGTCAATTACGGCAGCTTCCTCTATTTCAAGAGGAATACCTTTAACAAATCCTGAAAACATAAATACTGCCAGGCCCGCACCAAATCCAAGATAAACAATTGGGATAAGGTAAGGAGTATTAAGTTTTAATCTGTCAGCGGTTCCCGACAAGGTAAACATTACCATCTGGAAAGGCACTATCATCGAGAAAACGCATAAATAGTAAACGATTTTAGAAACAAGTGAGTTAACTCTTACAATGTACCAGGCAGCCATTGAAGTGCAGATAATAATGAGGGCCGTTGAAGTAATTGTAATGTAAGCACTAAAGAACGCGGATTTTAGGAAGGGGTAATTACCAAAGGTCATACCCTTTATGTAGTTTGCAAATCCGGCGTAGGATTCTTTAGTGGGAAGTGCAAATGTTTCTGTGTTTACAAAGCTGTTTAACTTAAATGAGTTAATCAAAACTTCCACTATGGGCATCACATAAACGATGCTTATAAGCGTAAAGAAAACAGCCACAACAATTGAAAGTATCGAACTTTTCTTTTTCATTATTGCTGCACCTCCTTTTTACGCGTAAATCTAAGCTGAATCAAAGCCATTACCGCTACAAGGATAAAGAAAACAACCGCTTTAGCCTGAGCAATACCTCTTGATTTAGCCGATGTATAGAATGTCTTGTATATGTTTAAAGCAAGCATTTCGGTTGAATTTATCATGGTGCCGTCATCCCCAAACAAAGTGGGCATGCCGCCTGTCAAAGCCAAGTTCTGGTCGAAAAGCTTAAAGGAGTTTGTAAGGGTTAAGAAAATACAGATGGTTATTGAAGGCATAACGTTAGGAATAGTTACTCTAAACAAGGTCTGCCATCTGTTTGCGCCGTCTATCTTTGCAGCTTCCATCATATCTTCCGATACGCCCTGCAAACCTGCGATATAAATAATCATCATGTAACCGACTTGCTGCCAGCACATTAGGATTAAGAGTCCCCAGAAACCATAACTTGCTTTTGCAGTTAAGAAGGTTCCGTACTTTGACAGGATACCGTCAAAGATCATGGACCATATATAGCCAAGCACGATACCACCGATCAGGTTTGGCATAAAGAAAACGGTTCGGTATAAGTTTGAACCGGGAATTTTCTGAGTAAGTGCATACGCCACGAAAAATGCAATGACATTAATAAATAAAATCGATGCGATTGCAAATAATGCCGTATACCAAAAAGCGTGTTTAAAAGAAGCATCCATAAATGCTTTTTTGTAGTTTGAAAAGCCCACCCATTTTGCATCGGATACTATGGTAAATTTACAAAATGAAAGGTAAATACCCTGAATAAAAGGCCACACAAAGCCAACCGAAAAGGCAAGCAGTGTAGGTAAAATGAAAATTGGAAAGCACCTTTTAATCGGTTTTCTTATCAATATACTGTTTAATGATGTTCCGTCCGATTTATTTTTCTTCTTCATATCGTTTCCTTAAAAAAGGGGGTGGGCCAACTGCCCGCCCCCTACTTTGGTTAAGTTTAAGTTATCAAGAAACTTAATATGTATTAGCCGTTAACTGCCTGGTACTGAGCTGCCCAACCGTTAACGAATGCCTTTTCAACATTGCTCCAGTCTCCGCCTGCTGCTGAGTACTGCTGAAGTGCTGATACAACGCCTTCTCTCCAAGCATCTACGTTGGGAGTATAGTTAAATGCCCATGTTACAACGTAGTTACCCTTAGCAATAAGGTCGTTTGCGTTTGTGAAGAATACGTTTGAAGATTCTTTAGCTGCCTTGAAAGGAATAGGTCCGAATTCCTGAGCCATCATCTGTGTTCCTTCGTCAGAAGTTACTACCCAGTACATGAAATCAAGTGTAGCCTTGATATCTTCTTCGCTTGCCTTAGCATTAACTGCCCAGCAGTTTTCTGTACCACAGCAAAGAGCTGCTTTTTCTTCACCTTCTGCTCCACAGTAAATAGGAATCATGCAAAGATCGTCATCTGTCATACCGTTCTTTGTAAGGTTAGCGTATTCCCAAGTACCGTTCTGATAGAATACTGCTTTGCCGTTAAAGAATTCAGCTTCGGATTCATCACCTGTCTTAGCTGTGATTTCGTTGGGTGCGCATGTAGCGTTGTTGATGTAAAGATCCCAGATGTTCTTGTAAAGGTCTAAGTAAGTACCTTTGATTTCAGCGGGCTGACTTGTAACCTTGTCATCTCTGAATTCATAGAACAAAGGCATGTTTGCAAGGTGACCTGAGAATCTCCAAGATGAAGAACCGTCCAAACCTGCAGATGTGAATGCTGCAAATCCGAGTTCATCTTTTCTTGACTGAATGTCTTCTGCAATCTTCTTTAAAGAAGCAAAATCCTTAATGTCTGTAACTTCGTATCCTGCTTTCTTTAAAAGAGTCTTGTTTGTGATGATACCGAATGCTTCGTAGCAATAACCTGCGCAGTAAACTTCGCCGTTTTCGCCCTTTAAGTTAAAGTCATCGGTTGTCATTTCTTTGTAGAAGTCTGTGTTAGAAAGATCTAAGCAATAATCTTTCCAAGTCTCTAAGCCTTCTTCATTACCGCACTGGAAAAGTGTAGGTGCTGAGCTCTTACCCATTTCAGCTGTAAGAGTTTCAGAATATGTACCGGAAGCTGCTGTAACGATTTTTACTTCAACACCGGTCTTTGCTGTGTAGTCAGCTGCAAGTTTCTGCCAAGCTTCATCAGCTTCAGGCTTAAAGTTTAAGTAGTAAACAGAACCTGTTGCTTCGGAAGTTGTCTCTTCTGTAGCTGTTTCTGTCTTTGTCTCAGTTGTTGTCTCTTTAGTCTGAGTCTGTGCCTCGGGCTGTGTCTTTGCTTCGCCACAACCTGCAAGTGAAGCAACTGTCATAGCAGCTGCCAAAAGTAATGCAAGTTTCTTTTTCATATATTAACCTCCCTTTTACTTGAATCCGTTTTGGAAACGTTTTCATTTACAAAGAGAGTGTAACACCATTTTGGAAACGTTTCAATATGGAAACGTTTCATTCTTGTGTATTTTGTATGATTTCATAAAAGTAAGGCAAAATTTTTATGCACTATAAACAAAAACGACTGGTTAATAGGCTTTAGCCTATTAACCAGTCGTACATCTCTTGGTACTTGAGCGCACTCTTCTCCCATGAGAAGTCTTGAGCCATCGCTCTGTCTACCATTTTATTCCATTCACGTTTCTTATCGTAATATATTCTTTCTGCGTTTCTTACGCAGTTAAGCATCTCGTGAGCGTTGTAATTGCTGAACGAAAAGCCTGTTCCTTTGCTTTCGTATTCATTGTAAGGTTCAACGGTATCTTTTAATCCGCCCGTCTCTCTTACAATGGGAAGTGTGCCGTAGCGAAGGGCTATAAGCTGGCTTAATCCGCAAGGCTCGAAGAGGGATGGCATAAGGAAGGCATCTGATGCTGCGTATACCTTATGAGCAAGCTCTTCTGAATAATAGATATTTGCTGAAACCTTATCGCCATACTTCCATGCAAAGTGTCTGAACATGTTTTCATAGCGCTCTTCACCGGTACCTACCACCACAATCTGAATATTGTCAGAGCACATTTCATCCATCATATAAGCTATCAAGTCAAAGCCTTTTTGGTCTGTAAGTCTTGATATGATACCAATCATCATAGCTTTTGGATTAACAGAAAGCCCAAGCTCTGCCTGAAGGGCTGTTTTATTCTTTACTTTTTCTTTTCTGAAAGTAATGGCATCAAAAGGATACTTTAAGAACTTATCCTTTGAAGGATCAAATTCCGTATAGTCGATACCGTTTACAATACCTCTTAAGGAATTGGCCCTAGCTCCCAACAGGCCGTTTAAGCCTTCACCGTAAAAGTCTGTAAGGATTTCTTTTGCATAGGTGGAACTTACGGTAGTGATGGCATCCGCATACACAAGGCCACCCTTTAAAAGGTTAGCATCTTTATAAGATTCAAGTTTGTCAGGTGTAAAGAAATAGTCTGATAAACCGGTAATTGCCTTAACTTCATTAACGCTCCATCTTCCCTGGAACTTAAGGTTATGAATGGTCATAACGCTCTTAATTCCTTTGTAAAATGAATTACCCTGGAAACGCTCTCTTAAGTAAACGGGCACTAAGCCTGTCTGCCAGTCATGGCAATGAATAACTTCCGGTCTAAAATCTATAAGGGGTAATGCTGAAAGAACTGCTTTAGAAAAGTATGCATATTTTTCGATTTCAAATAACGGGCTGTCACCGTATGGCTTTGAACCGTTAAAATAATATTCGCTGTCAATAAAATAGTAAGTAATGCCGTCTTCCACTGCAGACAACACACCTACATACTCATTTCTCCAGTTAAAATCCATATAGAAATGAGTCACATATTTCATTTTGCTCTTCATTTCTTCCTTCATGCAGGCGTACTTTGGAATGAACACTCTTACATCAAAATAACGCTTGTCAATGCACTTAGGAAGCGAACCCACCACATCAGCAAGGCCTCCTGTTTTAATAAAAGGAACACCCTCGCTTGCCACAAACAAAATATTTTTCATATATATCCCCGCTTTATAAAAACACCTTACTTAGATAAG
>JAEEXG010000087.1 GCA_016291405.1 Lachnospiraceae bacterium | reverse complement strand
AAAATCGTAATCTGTATGAATCATCTGATTAAATGTGTTCTTGGTAGAAGGTGTGGTTGCCTTAGGCTTTTTGTAGGAAGCATCCAACGCCGAGATATCGCTTAAGTTTTTTACGCCTGATTTTTTCCAGGAAGATAAAATTCTGTCACAATATTCCAAACGATGAGAGTCCACCGCCAAAACTGTTCGCTTGCAGGCTTCATCGATAATATCCAATGTAAAACCGTAATCTTTGTACCATTTGGTGGCAATGTCTGCCTCGGTAGGTGTGGGAGTGTTTGAACGTCCCAAGGATTTTAAAATTGTATATACGGGCTTATCGAAATTGTTCTTTAAATAAGCTTTTGCTTGCTTGGGAGTTAAAACATTTGCTTCTGCCCATGCAATGGCAACTTTCTTAATATAAGAAAACTTCTGGCTTCTTTCTACGCAATATTGAAGAAGATAATCAATCAAGTCACAGGAGAATTTAAGCTCGTAGTGGATGAAGTAAAGAATCTCAATATCGGATAAAGAAAGAGGCTTCTTTAAATACTGCTCCGCAATGAATAAAAGCTGTCCCGTTTCGGGATTTTCTTTAAACTTTTTAAGCTCATCTCTTGAGTAAGAAATGTTTTCATAGGAAGGCTTTTCAGGTTCCTTTTCTTCTTTCTTGGAAGGCGCCTTTTCTTCAGGCGCTTCGCTTGAAACAAGCTTTAAAGGAACAATGGGAGCCAAGGTTTTTTGCTCTTCATGAGATTGAGCGATGCTTGATAAGAAACGAATACCGGTGAGAGCCTTTGCTTCATTAAATTCAAGGGTGAGCAAATGCTTTTTCTCCCAGTACTTTAATGCCCTCATTATGTCTTTTTCTGTGTAGTTAAACTTGTCTGCCATGTCGGACACCCCGGTTGGCAGGTTCGCACTCATCATGCGAACTAAATATAAATAGACCTTTATCTGAGCGTCGTTGGCCTCTGCCAAAAACTCGTCAATAAAACGGTTCGATATAACAGTGGACTCAACGTAACTGTCTTTGTAAATGGTCAATGAACTCATGTATAAATACGCCCCTTTACCCTGTTTATAACAGTGATTAAATATTAGCAAAGAAAAAGTGAAAAGCAAATGTAAAAAACGCTGAAAACGCAGGTATAATCAAGGTTTTAAGCACTTTTGTGGATAGTGTGGATAATGTGGATATAAATTTATAAAAGCCCAATTTTTAAGGCGATTTTGGGCAAAAAATAATCCACAATTTTTTGAAAGAAAAATCGATCAAAAAAATGTGGATTAGTGGATAATTATTTTAAAACCAACTCATCGGCAATGTTTACAACGTCTCCGGCGCCCATAGTTATCAACAGGTCATCCTTAGTGCAATTTTGCTTAACAAATTTTTCGATGTCTGAAAATTCTTTTATGTATGTAACATCGATACCGTCGGCCTTCATTTTTTCATAAAGGTTTGTGGCGTTACAGCCATACTCATCTTTTTCTCTGGCGGCGTAAACGTCTGTTAAAACCACTTTATCCGCAAGGGAAAGAGCTTCTGAAAATTCATTTAAAAAGGCTTTGGTACGAGTGTAGGTGTGGGGCTGGAAAACAACCCATAACCTATTGTGTGCTTTGTTCTTGGCAGCGGTTAATGTGGCTTTGATTTCCGAAGGGTGATGAGCGTAGTCATCGTAAACGGTGACGCCGTTAAATTCTCCCTTATATTCAAAACGTCTTTTTGAACCGCTGAAATTATTAAGTGCGTCGCTTATAACGTCAAAGCTTACGCCAAAGTGTCTTGAAACGGTGATTGCCGCAAGGGCATTTTTCACGTTGTGTTCACCGGGAAGAGAAATGGTGATTTCTTTTTTCTCACCGGTTTCTTTTTCCAAACATACAAATGAAGGAAAGCCTTCTTTATTATATGTAATGTTTGATGCAGAGTAATCAAACTCTGAAGAAAGACCAAAGGTCTTGTAAGTGCAGGATAAGTCCTTTGTAAGGTCCTTATAGTTTTCGATTTCTCCGTTAACTGCCAAAAATCCGTCCTTGGGAAGCAAAAGCGCAAAGCGGTGGAAGGAATTTCTGATGTCATTAATATCCTTAAAGAAATCGAGGTGATCTTCTTCCACATTTAAAATGACGGAAACTTTGGGGAAAAAGCTTAAAAAGCTGTTTGTGTATTCGCAGGCCTCAAAAACAAAGTAATCGGGGCTTCCCACACGCATGGTTGAATTAATCGACTTTATGATTCCGCCGTTTGAAATGGTGGGGTCAAAATCCGCTTTAAGCAAAATCTCCGAAATCATTGAAGTGGTGGTGGTCTTTCCGTGAGTACCGCTTATGGCTATGGGGTTTTTGTAATTTTTCATTAGTAACCCTAAAAACTCGGCTCTTACCATCATAGGAAGGCTTAAAGAAACCGCAGCCTGATACTCAGGGTTATCGGGATGAATGGCCGCAGTATAAACCACCAAATCTATGTCTTTGGTTATATTTGAAGCTTTCTGCCCGTAGTAAACTTTCGCGCCGGACTTTGAAAGTTTTTCTGTAAGTTCACTTTCTTTGGCGTCAGAACCCGAAACCTTAAAACCTTCCGTTAAAAGAATGCTTGCAAGGCCACTCATGCTGACACCGCCGATACCAATAAAATAAACGTGCATCGGCTTATCAAATCTAATTTCCATTTGATTTCTCCATGGCTTCTTTGTAAGGAAAATATACCTTAAAAATAATAACGCAGAGTTTATTATATCATCACTTGAAAAAAACGCAACATATGAAGAAACGTGCATTGCGAAAAGACAGATTTTACGTTAAACTAGAGATTGGAAGACTATATTTTATACGGGAGGGCAATATGATCAAGAAAGAAATGATTGCCATGCTCCTTGCCGGGGGACAAGGAAGCCGTTTAGGGGTATTGACGGCGAAAATGGCAAAACCTGCTGTATCATTTGGCGGTAAGTATAGAATTATCGATTTTCCCCTTTCTAACTGCATTAATTCCGGGGTAGACACCGTAGGTGTGCTTACGCAGTATCAGCCCCTTAGATTAAATACGCACATTGGAATTGGTATTCCCTGGGACTTAGACCGAAACATCGGTGGTGTGACGGTGCTTCCTCCCTATGAAAAAAGCGAAAACAGTGAGTGGTACACAGGTACCGCTAATGCTATATATCAAAACCTGGATTACATGGAAACATATAATCCCGATTACATCCTGATTCTTTCAGGCGACCATATTTACAAAATGGACTACGAAGTAATGCTTGACTATCACAAGGAGCATAACGCAGACGTATCCATTGCCGTAATGCCTGTTCCCATCGAAGAAGCAAAGCGCTTCGGAATCATGATTACGGATGACGACGGAAAGATAACGGAGTTTGAAGAAAAGCCTGAGCACCCAAGAAGCAATTTAGCTTCCATGGGTATTTACATATTTAATTGGAAAGTGTTAAAAGAAGCACTTATAACAAAGGCCGAGCAGCCGGCTTTGGACTTTGGTAAGCACATAATTCCTTATTGCCACGAAAAGGGCATGAACCTTTACGCCTTTGAATTTAACGGATATTGGAAAGACGTAGGAACCCTTGAATCTTACTGGCAGGCAAACATGGAGCTTATCGATTTGGTTCCCGAGTTTAACCTTTACGAAGAGTATTGGAAAATCTACACAAAGAGTGAGGCCCTTCCTCCTCAGTACTTATCTAAAGACAGTGTCATAGAAAGAAGTATCGTGGGTGAGGGAACCGAAATCTATGGTAAGGTTTATAACTCTGTTATAGGAAGAAACGTAATTATAGGAAAGAACGCGGTGATAAGAGACTCAATCATCATGAACGATGTAGAGGTTGGGGAAGGCGCCGAGTGTAACAAGTCTATAGTTGCGGAAAATGTAAAGATAGGAAAGAACGTTTTCCTGGGAGACGGAGACGAAGCTCCCAACGAGACAAATCCCAATATATATAATGCAAGCTTAGTTACCATAGGAGAAAAAACAGTTATACCCGATGGTGTAAGAATCGGTAAAAACTGTGTGGTTATGGGCAATACCTTGCCGGAGGATTATCCTGACGGAATCATTAAGAGCGGAAGCACGCTCATAAAGGCAGGTGAAGAAGCATGAGAGCGATCGGAATAGTATTGGCAGGTGGTTCAAGCCACCGTATGAAAGAACTTGTTCAAAAGAGAGCCGTTGCGGCAATGCCCATAGCGGGAAGCTACAGAAGCATAGACTTTGTACTTAGTAATATGTCAAACTCACATATTCAAAAGGTCGGAGTCTTTACCCAGTACAATTCGGGTAGCTTAAATGAGCATCTAAGCTCCTCTAAGTGGTGGGACTTCGGACGTAAGCAGGGAGGTTTGTTTGTATTTACTCCTACCGTTACGGCTGAGAATAACTACTGGTACAGAGGAACGGCGGATGCGATTTATCAAAATCTTTCTTTCCTTAAAAACTCTCACGAGCCATACGTTGTAATTGCTTCGGCAGACTGTGTTTACAAAATGGATTATAATAAGGTCCTTGAGTATCACATAGACAAAAAGGCCGACATTACGGTGGTTTGCAGAGATGCCGATGACCTTAGGGAAATCGACAGATACGGCACCTTGAAAATGAACGAAGAGTTTAGAATCGAAGAGTTTGAAGAAAAGCCCATTGTGGCAAAGTCAAACACTATCTCTTGCGGTATATATGTTGTTAGAAGAAGAGCACTTATCGAAATGGTTGAAAAGTGCGTATCTGAAGACAGATATGATTTTGTAAGAGACGCTTTGATTCGTCAAAAAGATGTAAAGAAAATCTACGGATATAAGATCAAGGAATACTGGCGGAATATAGCAAGCGTGGAAGATTACTTCTACACCAACATGGATTTCTTAAAGCCCGAAATAAGAAAGTATTTCTTTAGAGAGTATCCCGACATTTACTCAAAGGTGGACGATCTTCCGCCTGCAAAGTACAATGTTGGAGCTCAGGTTAGAAACAGCCTTATTTCAAGCGGTACCATCGTAAACGGAACCGTGGAAGATTCGGTTATATTTAAAGAAACCTATGTGGGCAACAATTGCTTTATTAAAAACTCGATCATTCTTAACGATGTATATATAGGCGATAATACACACATTGAAGATTGCATTGTTGAAAGCCATGCGACCATCAGAGCCAATTCATACCACAAAGCATCGGAAGGCATTGAGGTAGTGATCGAAGAGAATGACAGATATATCATTTAACAGTAAAAAGGGGAAGCTAAAATGAATATTACTGACATCAGAGTAAGAAGAATCAACAAAGAAGGAAAAATGAAGGCGGTAGTGTCGATTACAATCGATGAGGTTTTCGTAATCCACGATATTAAGGTAATCGAAGGTGAAAAGGGATTGTTTATCGCAATGCCCGGAAAGAAAACCGCAGATGGGGAGTTTAGAGACATATGTCACCCCATCACATCTGCAACCAGAGATGAGCTGCAGAAAAAGATCTTAGATGCTTACGATGCGGCACCTATCGAAGAATAAGAAAGAAAAGGGGGCGCCTTAAGGCACCCCTTTTTAATGGAGTAAGACAAAATGGTAATAATAGTGGGACTTGGAAATCCCGGAAAAGATTATGATATGACAAGGCATAACGCCGGCTTTATGGCGATTGATGCGTTGTCAAAAAAGTATGGAATCGATGTAAACGAAAAGAAACATAAAGCCAAAATCGGTAAGGGCGTAATTGACGGAAAAAAAGTTATCCTTGCAAAGCCTCAAACCTTTATGAATGCCAGTGGGGAAAGCGTAAGAGAGCTTGTTGATTACTATAAGCCCGATATCGAAAATGAGCTTATTATAATATACGATGATATTACCTTAGACGTTGGAGGACTTAGAGTCAGAAAGAAAGGCTCTGCCGGAGGCCACAACGGAATGAAGAGCATTATCGCCCATTTAGGAAGCGAAGATTTTAAACGAATAAGAGTTGGAATAGGCGAGAAACCTCCGAGAATGGATCTTGCGGATTGGGTGCTTGGGCATTTTAAGAAAGAAGATGTGGACGCATTAAGCGAATCTTTGGAAAATGCCTGTGATGCAGTATCTATGATACTTGCAGATGAAACAGACGAAGCTATGAACAAATACAATCGCAAAGTTTTAAGGACCCAATAAATGAAAGCATTAACCGCCCCCATATTGGGGCTCTCAAACGCCAAGGAAGCTAAGGCGTTTTTAAAAAAGAAGGGATGCGTGGCCGTAAGCGGCTGCGTGGATTCGCAAAAGTGGAACATGGCTTTTGCTCTATCCGAAGGATTCCCAAATAAGATAATCGTTACGTACAGTGATGTCCGTGCAAAAGAAATCTACGAGGACTACAGAATGTACGATAAGAATGTACGCATTTATCCTGCAAAGGATGCGATATTCTATCAGGCCGATGTTCACGGAAACAAAATCACCAGAGAAAGAATCAGCTGTTTAAAAAGAATACTTATGGGCTTACCCTGCACTTTGATCACCACTTTCGGTGGTCTTATGAATGCCGGGG
>JAEEXG010000086.1 GCA_016291405.1 Lachnospiraceae bacterium | reverse complement strand
TTTTTAATAGCCTTCTCAAGCTTATCTAGGGCATTAAGACGAAAAGACACATTAAGTGTCTTTCCGCTTTTAAAATATTCTCTTTGTAACTTTACTTTTTCTGAAATATCCATTGTTTTCCTCTTTTACTGTTTATCACCGATTGTGTTGATATCATAAGGCGTTGCCTGATATACATAATAGTTAAGCCAGTTTGTATAAAGAAGCTGTCCTGTGGATCTCCAGTTTACAACAGGTTTCTTTGTAGGATCGTCATCAGGGAAATAATTGCAGGGAATCTTAGGATTAAGCCCTTTGTTTAAGTCTCTGAAATACTCATCCGACAATGTATTTGCATCGTATTCTGCATGAAGGCCCACAAAGAATTTTCTTGAGTCTTCGGTCTTTACGATTGCAACACCCGCTTCATCAGAATAAGCCATTAATTCAAGGCCGGGAGTATTTTCAATCTTTTCTTTTTCAATTCCCATTGCTCTTGAATGAGGAGCCCAAAATTCATCATCAAAGCCTCTGAATAAGGGGGATGTGGGCTTGCATACATGATGCTTGTAAACGCCTGATAACTTTTCTTCTCTGTCAAAACGCTCTAAACCATAATAGTAATAAAGCGCTGCAAAGCATGCCCAGCACAAATAGAATGTGCAGTGTACATGTGTCTCTGCCCAGTCAAAGATTTCAGTCATTTCTTTCCAGTAAGCAACGTCTTCAAATTTAACATAGTCAAGAGGTGCTCCTGTGATTATCATTCCGTCAAACTTTCTGTTTTTAACCTTATCAAAGGTCGTATAGAAAGATTCCAAGTGATTGGCATCCACATGAGTGGGTGTATAGCTTTGAGTCTGTAAAAGCTCTACATTTACCTGCAAAGGCGAATTTGAAAGCTTTCTTAAAATCTGAGTTTCTGTCACTTCTTTGTTTGGCATAAGATTTAAAATAAGCACATTCAAAGGACGAATGTCCTGGTGCATAGCCCTAAACTCAGTCATTACAAATATATTTTCATTTTCAAGTATTGCCTGGGCAGGCAAAGAATCTTGTATCTTAATTGGCATTTTTAGTTCTCGCTTTCTATCCTAAATATTTTTCAATGAAATCATCTTCCGAAATAATCGGAATGCCAAGTTCTTTGGCAGTCTTGTTTTTGGAAGACGCAGACATCAGGTCATTGTTTACAAGAACAAACGTGTTTTTAGAGACGCTTGAAGAAACCTTTCCTCCTCGCTTTTCAATTTCTTCCTGCAAATCCTTTCGATTTCCAAACCTGTTTAAACTTCCGGTTACGACTACAGTTTTTCCGTTAAGTAAGGAATCTGTCGCTGATGCCACATCTTCCTTCTGCATTCGTATGGTCTTAAGAAGTTTTTCCGTCTGCATTTTGTTCTTTTCATTGCCAAAATACATCACGTAGGAATCGGCAATAACTTCACCTATTCCTTCTACGGATAAAAGGTCTTCCTTGGTTAAAGAAAGTACTTTATCAACATCATAATTAAAGGTTTTACAAATAAGCTTTGCGTTTGCAAGGCCAACGTTTAATATGCCAAGTGAATAGATAAACTTAGGAAGTGTGATATCCTTTGCTTTCTCAATGGCATCCATTAGATTTTCAAAAGACTTTTCTCCAAAGCCTTCCATATTTACTATCGAATCTTTATGTGCCTTAAGCTCAAATATATCTGAGTATTCTTTTATAAATCCTTCATCAACAAACTTTTCTAAAGTAGCCTCTGATAAACCGTCAACGTTAAAGGCATCGCGGCTTACAAATAAAGAAAACTTCTTTATCTGCTTTGCGGGACATTCGGGATTACAACAATATAGGCTCTTAGCTTCTTTCAGGGTTCTTACTTCCGTTTTTCCACCACAACAAGGGCAGGAATTAGGAATCTCTAAATTTCCGCTTTGAGTTATATTCTTTGCAATCTGAGGAATAATCATGTTTGCTTTATAAACAAGAATTCTGTCTCCGATTCCAAGCTTTAATTCTTCCATTACGGATAGATTGTGAACGCTTGCACGGCTCACGGAAGTGCCTTCAAGCTCAACGGTATCAAATATTGCAACAGGATTAATAAGCCCTGTTCTTGAGGGGCTCCATTCTATTTCACGTAAAACTGTTTCAGCTGTTTCATCCTGCCATTTAAAGGCGATTGAATGTCTTGGAGACTTTGCAGTCATACCAAGGCTCTTTCCATATTCAATGTCATCGTAGGTTAATACAAGACCATCTGAAGGGATTTCATAAGATTCAATCTTCTTTGCAAAGTTTTTAACTTCAGATTCGATAGTATCTTTAGTTACTCTAAAGTGTTCAACCACTTCAAAGCCCTGGTCTTTTAAAAAGTCAAACTCTTCTTTTCTTGTTTTAAAGTTAGTTCCTTCAGATGAAATCAAAGAAAACGCAATAAGGCGCACGTGCCTTTTTGCGGTAATTTCACTGTTTAACTGACGAACTGAACCGGAGCATAGATTTCTCGGGTTTTTATACTTATCTTCATCATTTTCTATTTCTGCATTTACTCTTTCAAAATCGGGATAAGAAATAACAGCTTCTCCACGAAGCACAAGCTTTTCTTTAAAAGAAATCTTTATGGGAAGGTTAATAAAGGTCTTTGCGTTATCTGTTATAACTTCTCCCACTTCGCCGTTACCTCTTGTAACAGCCTTTGACAATACGCCGTTTTCATAGGTTAAAACTATGGTAAGTCCGTCTAACTTCCAGCTAAGCAAACCTTCTTTATCTTTAAGCCATTCTTTAAGTTCATTGACATCTTTTGTCTTTCCCAAAGAAAGCATGGGTGATTCATGAGTTTCCTTAGGAAGAAAATCTACTGAAGTATAGCCCACTTTCTGAGTGGGGGAATTGGATAATATAACACCTGTTTTTTCTTCAAGAGCCTCTAACTCATCATAAAGAGCATCATATTCAAAATTGGACATAATCTCTTCATCTTTAGCGTAATAACTCTCGCTAGCCTTATTTAATACCTGAATGAGTTCTGTCATTCTCTCTCTGTCAGATGCCATAACCGTGTCAATTATCCCTTCATTTTTGTTTATTAACAGCTTTTTTGAGTTTAGTTATTTCTTCATTACTTAATTTTCTGTATTCACCCGGGTTTAAACCGGAAAGTGTCACATTAACAACTCTTATTCTTTTAAGTTGTAACACTTTTACGTCAAATGCCTCACACATGCGTCTAATTTGTCGATTTAAACCTTGTGTAAGCACAATTGAAAATGTATCCTTTGAAACCTTTTTAACCACGCATGGACGTGTGGTCTTGTGTAAATCCTTAAGATATACACCCTTTGAAAGGTTCTCTAAAAGCTCTTTATATACAGGCTTATTGATTTTAACGATGTACTCTTTCTCGTGAGCGTTTTCGCCCTTCATCATATCCTGAATGAGCTGCCCGTCGTTAGACATGAGTAACAGGCCTTCTGAGTCTTTATCAAGTCGCCCTGCATAGGTAACTCTTTCTTTATACTTTAAAACGTCTGAAATCGTAACTTCCGCATGTTCGTCACGCTCTGTACAAGTGACTCCCACCGGCTTATAGAAAGCAAGCACCACGGTTTCTTCGGAAGGCTTTATAAGCTTTGAGCCAACCTTAACGCTGTCGCCTTCCATTACTTTGGTGCCTTGAGTTGCCACCACGCCGTTAACCTTAACTTTCCCCTGCTCAATAAGCTTATCAGCATCACGCCTTGAGGAAACGCCGCACATGGCTATATATTTATTTAGTCTTATTCCCTGATTATCTTCCACTTATAAATATCCTATCTGATAATATTGTTAAACACATATTACTTAGTATAACACGAATTTTGCCTAATAATACTCTAATCTTTGCCCAAATACTTCTTTATAATAGTCAAGTATGTCTGTTACGGACACACCGTAATACTCTGTGTTTCCGTCATGCACCCAGTAAAAGGCAGCCATGCAAAGAAGGTTTGCATGAGAGTCTATAATGGCCGATCCTGACACTCCGGGAGTCAAGCGAACGCTTATCTGAGTAACGGCATAATCGTAATTTTCAAAATACTTATCAAGCTTTCCTGATTTTCTTACAATCTTACCGGTTCTTTCAAGCCACTGAGAGCCGTTTTCATTGATACAATACATACCCATTTCAAACTGAGGCTTTGAAGACAAGCTTTCATAATAACCTCTGTTAATGTGAATGGTCTTTAAGTCAAGATTATCAAAGTCTTCAATGTCAGATCTGTTTATGCTAATAAATGCAATGTCGGGAGACACTTTACCCGCCACCACTCTTGCTTCAACATTTGTTCCGTCGTAAAAAGAAACCGTTACGTAATTTCTGTCTGTAACCACATGATTGTTGGTGGCACAAATTATCTCTTTATCCGTAATCTTTACAATGTATCCGCTGCCAAAAGTTCTTGTTCTTGGTGTCTCATAATGAATTCTTACAACCGCATGCTTTATATTATCTATGGCGGCATCCATGTTTGATTCTTCTATATATCCGCAATCATAAGGATTAATAACACCTGCTACGTTTAAAGCAAAGGGATCTAATTTCTTTGTGTTTACCATATCCTGAATCATGAGTGGATCATAGGTATGAATAAGCCCTTTTGTGGTAGCGGTAAGGCCGTAACTATCCGTTACGTTATATGTTATTACATAGTCACCGGGATACTTTGTATAAGCTGCCGAGACTCTTCCTTCAACCTTTGAAGATAAATCCCCGTCCACTTCATCTTTTGCATGTACATCGGAAGTAATATCTATTTCACTGCCAACAGCCACATAGTAATCCAAAGTGCCGTACAAATATGGAGCTGTGTCTACTCTTACAGGCATATAGTAATCAGATGAATTTCCGTAAGCATCGGTAACCCTCATAAATAAAGGGTGAATGCCTTTATCTGAAAACACTAAAGTGTTGTCACAATTCCTGGTAATTGTCTCATCTTCATTAACGTTAATATAGCTATATGAAACTTCGCTTTCGTCAATAACCCTATCTACAAAGCTACTTAAATCAACGTCAGCATCTTTTTCACAAACATAACTTCCCGTGTTAAACAAAACTTCGGGTGCCGTGGTGTCTTCAATTATGATTTCATAAGTAAATTTTTTGTATAGAAAACGGACACTTGCTTCATAAGTGCCGACTGTTTCCTCATCTACTTTACTTAAATCCAGTCTTGAGATTTTTAATGAGAAATCTTTTCCGCTAATATAATCGGAAATATCGTTAGATACTTTGGTTCCTAACTCTACATGAAACTCGGTGGTTTTCTGAGTTACCTTAAATACAAACAAAAAGGCCGCAAATAAGCAAAGAAACACACCCACAGCAAGAAAACACCTGCCGAGGATGCGTCTTTTTTTATTTGGGTCGTTATTTTTTTCTGATAACTTTTCTTCCTTCTTTCCAGCACTTGTGGCACATCGCGACATAGCTGTCATTTCCCCCTATGAGAACTTGTGAGCCTTCATAAATAATGTTGCCGTTTGCATCAATTCTTGCATTAACGGTTGCTTTTCTACCGCAGGCACAAACGGTCTTAATCTCTGTAACGGAATCAGCCAACTCCATTATGCGCTTTGAACCGGGAAAGAAATGGGTCTGGAAATCGGTTCTTAATCCATAACAAAGCACCGGAATATCATCTTCATCCACCAGTGTTCTTAATTCATCTATCTGCTCGGGAGTAAAAAACTGAGCTTCATCGGAAATAATAACATCATGCTTTCCGACTTTTCTGTATTCTTCGATTATGCTTTGCTCGGGAGTGATAACGTAAGCCGTAGCCTTAAGGCCGATTCTTGATTGAATGACATCCGCTCCGTCTCTGTTATCTACACTTGGCTTAATGAGCCAAACCTTCATTCCAAGTTCTTCGTAGTTAAACTTGGTAATAAGAGCCTGCGCGGATTTACTTGAACCCATCGCTCCAAACTTAAAATATAACTTAGCCATAATCACAAAACCTTTTCTGAAAATTATTATATATGTTTGCCCGTTAAATGAGCGTTAACTCTGTCTATCACCATATCAAGGGCCACAACGTTGTGTCCGCCTTCGGGAATAATGATGTCTGCATTCTTCTTTGAAGGCTCAACGTATTGCTCGTGCATGGGCTTAACCGTTGTAAGATACTGATCCACAACACTGTCTAAGCTTCTGCCACGCTCTTTAACGTCTCTTAAAATACGTCGTAAGATTCTAACGTCGGCATCGGTATCAACAAAGATCTTTATATCCATTTCTTTGCAAAGACGCTTGTCTTCAAAAATAAGGATTCCTTCAATAATCAAAACCTTTGTGGGATTGATGGTAACGGTATCATCGCTTCTGTCATGAATTGTGAAATCGTATACCGGGCATTCAACACTCTTTCCTTCTTTTAAAGCCTTGATATGCTCAATCATCAAATCAGTATCCAAGGAATTGGGATGGTCGTAATTAAGCTTGCTTCTCTCAGAATAATCCATCTCATGATGGGCCTTATAGTAGTTATCATGCTTAATAACCGATACATCTTTTCCGAATCTGTCCACAAGCCTGTCCGTAATGGTGGTTTT
>JAEEXG010000030.1 GCA_016291405.1 Lachnospiraceae bacterium | reverse complement strand
ATTTTCTTAATGGCTTTAGGCGAACCCTTACCCAAGCAGGTATTCGGACATCCTTGGTTGCTTGCCGGCGAAGGAAAGATGAGTAAGTCAAAAGGAAACGTTTTGTATGCTGACGATCTTGCAAAGTTCTTTGGCGTAGATGCGGTAAGATACTTCTTAATCCACGAGATGCCTTTTGAAAACGATGGTTCCATCACATGGGATCTTATGACAGAAAGAACAAATGCCGACCTTGCAAACGTTCTTGGTAACCTTGTAAACAGAACCATCTCAATGAGCAATAAGTACTTTGACGGCGTGGTAGAAAACAAGAACGTTAACGAAACTGTTGACGATGACTTAAAAGCTGTTTGCACAGATACATACAGAAGAGTCGAAGAAAAGATGGAGGATCTTCATGTGGCAGATGCCATTTCCGAAATCTTTACACTCTTTAAAAGATGCAACAAGTACATTGATGAGACGGAGCCTTGGGTGCTTGCAAAAGATGAAGCAAAGAAGGATAGACTTGCTACAGTTCTTTACAACCTTTGCGAAGGAATTATTATCGGCGCAAGCCTTCTTTGGCCTTTCTTACCTGAAACCGCTGAGAAGATTTCAAAACAGTTAAATGCTTCTTTAAGAGAATTCGATACACTTGATAAGTTCGGTTTATTTAAGGATAAGACCGTTGTAACCAAGACTCCTGAAATTTTGTTTGCACGTCTTGATATTAACGATGTGTACAAAGAAGCCGAAAGAATCGCCAAGATTCAGATGGCTGAAGCAGGCGTATCCGAAGAAAAGAAGGATGAAGGACCTGAAATCGAATTAAAGGTTGCTCCCGAAATAACATATGATGATTTTGCTAAGCTTCAATTTGCAGTAGGTGAAATCATTAAGTGTGAGGAAGTGCCCAAGTCAAAGAAACTTCTTTGCTCACAGGTTAAGATCGGAAATCAGGTTAAGCAGATTGTTTCAGGTATTAAGCAACACTATTCAGCCGAAGAAATGGTTGGAAAGAAAGTTATGGTTTTAGTTAACTTAAAGCCCGCTACTTTGGCAGGCGTTGTGTCTGAAGGAATGCTTCTTTGCGCAGAAGATCCCGACGGAAATCTTGCTTTAATGGTTCCTGAAAAGGATTTCCCCGCAGGCTCTGAAATAGCTTAAAAATTTACGCAGTATTAAAGGTCAAAAGAGTTTAATCTTTTGACCTTTTTTATATTTATTTAATAGTACCGCGGTCTCCCTTTTTATTGCTTAAAGGCACATGTTGGGATATAATAAATTCTGTATAAGTATATTTATGGGGGCATAAATGAAAAGAGAAGATTTCTTTTTTGACTCGAGGGATAACATTAGCAAAATTCATGCGGTAAGATGGATTCCTGATACCGACAAACCGGTAGGAATTCTTCAGATTGTTCACGGAATGGCAGAGCATGTGGACAGGTATGAAGACTTTGCAAAATTCATGACTGAGAAGGGTTTCTTGGTAACTGCGGATGACCATTTGGGACACGGAGAAAGTGCTGCCGACGGTCTTTACGGTTACTTTTGTAAGCAAGACCCTGCAACCGTTGTGGTAAGAGACGTTCATCGTCTTAAAAAAATCACACAGGAACTCTACCCGGGGCTTCCTTTTTACATCCTCGGACATTCTATGGGTTCTTTTATTCTCCGAAATTATTTATTCAGATACGGAAAAGGCATAGACGGTGCCATTATTATGGGAACCGGAATGCAGCCTAAGTTCATGGTGGTAGGCCTTAAAATAGCATCCGCCCTTGCTTGCCTATTCGGTAAAAGTAAAAAGCCATGCAACGGAATAAACAATATGTCTTTCGGAGCGTATTTGGCAAAGATTGAAAATCCTAAGACCAATTACGACTGGCTTTCAACGGATGAAAAGACGGTTGAAAAATACATTGCCGATAATCGATGCGGATTTACCTTTACAGGTAACGGATTTAAGACATTGGCAGAGCTTATCTGGCGTTTGTATAAAGAAAAGAATCTTTCAAAGATGCCCGTTACTTTAAGAGTTTTAATTACAAGCGGAGCACAGGACCCTGTGGGTGATTATTCTCAAGGCCCCAAAAAGGTATATGAACAGTTTCTTTCTCAGGGTATGCAGCGTGTTGAGTTAAAGCTTTACGATAACGACAGGCACGAAATATTAAACGAAAAAGACAGAGATATCGTTTATAACGATATTTACAATTGGATTGTTAAAGAGCAATGAAAGAAACAATAGCGATATCAAACGCCACGATTTCTGACTGGGAGCCCGCAATGGAGCTTGCCTGGAAAACGTTTCTTAAGTTTGAAGCTTCCGAATACGGAAAAGAGGGAACAGATTCTTTCCTTGAATTTGTAAGCAGCGAAAAGCTTTTTGAAATGTTTCAAAACGGAGATTACAAGGTAATAGTTGCTAAAGACCAAGATGATATAATCGGGGTGGCAAGTTTACGAAGTAAAAATCATATATCGCTTTTGTTTGTTGATGAAAGGTATCATAGGACAGGGGTAGGAAGGGCTCTTCTTTCGTTTTTACAGGACTTACTCCCTAATGGCGAAAAAGAGATGACCGTAAATGCCGCGCCCTTTGCGGTAGGCTTTTACGAAAGAATCGGGTTTGTAAAATCCGATGAACTGAAAAAGGCGGATGGAATAGTGTTTCAGCCGATGGTAGTAAATAAAGCAATCGAAAGATAAACTTGGGGGTTTTCTTATGAAGTTGCTCCACAGTAAAGATATTTACTATATAGTGCGTGATGTATTTAAGTGTCTTGACCCTAAGGTCATGAATCATGGTACAAGAACATCTTATATTTTGTATAAGATGCTTCAAATCATGGACAAATATGAAATGTATGAAGTTGCGGAATTTGCATTTATAGCAACAATGCATGATATCGGTGCGTTCCGTACTAACTATATGCAGGACCAGCTTCAATACGAGACAAAAGAGTATATGCCCCATTCGATTTACGGGTATTTATTTTTACTATATTTAACCCCTTTTAAAGACAGGGCAAAAATACTGCTTTACCATCATACAGACTTTAATCAGCTCCCTAAAAAGGACTACGAATTTAACGATATAATAGACTGCTTAAACGTGGCAGAAAAAATGGACCTTTATTCAAATATTTTAGGTTCAAACTTTGACTATCAGATGCTTCAAAAGCAGTCGGGAGTTAAGTATTCTCCCAAGGCCTTGGAGCTTTTATATCAGGCCGAGAAGAAATACTCTGTATTTAGCAAGTTATCAAGCGGAGAATATAAAAAAGAGCTTGATGAGCTTTATGAATATTTGATTTTTACCAATGAAGAAAAGAAAGAAATGCTCTTGGGACTAATGTATTGCGTTGGTTTCAGAAGTGAATACACGATGTTTGATACAGTTACCTGTTCACACATCGCTTCTTCAATCGGTGAAAAACTTGCAATCTCTAAGGATGAAGAAGATAATCTGTTTTATGCCGCATTGTTCCACGATGCGGGAATGTGCGCTATTTCCCGTGAAATAGTGGAAGCACCCAGAAAATTATCCGATGAAGAAATGGAGACCCTTCGTAAGCATGTTGAAATCGGCGAAGAAATACTTAAGGGTCGCTTGGATGACAGCGTTTTGGAAATCATTATGGCACACCACGAAAGAGGTGACGGCTCCGGATATCCAAACAAACTAAAAGATTATCAGATGAACGTGCTTCAAAGAATACTTCAGGTAGCGGACACCATTACAGGTCTTACAAGCCCAAGAAGTTACCGTGAGCCAAAGCCCAAGGAACTGGTGCTTAACATTCTTAGGGAAGAAGCCGAAAAAGGCCGACTAAACAAAGAAATTGTCAGAGTAGCCGTTACATACTATGACTCCATCATGGAAGGTGTAAAGGTGAAATCTGATGAAATGCTTACTATGTACAGAAAGCTTCAAAGCAATTATGAAAATACATATAAGCAAATGAAATAAATGAAAAGAGAGACAAATAGGAAATGAAATTTTTTAATCTTGACAGCCCTTTGATGAAATTTTTAAGCAGGATGACCGATATTTTGTGGCTGAACATTCTTACGGTTGTATGCAGTATCCCAATCGTAACTGCAGGGGCTTCTTTTACGGCGCTTCATTACGTGTGCTTAAAAATGGTACGTGATGAAGAAGGCTATATCACAAAAGACTTCTTTAAATCCTTTAAAAGAAACTTTAAACAGGCAACGGTTATATGGCTTATAATGCTGGCCATCATGTTTGTTTTCTATGTGGACTACAAAGTTCTTGCCGCTTATACGGGCGCTATTCCAAAGCCCATTATTTTGGCAGGCGTAATAGCTGCGGTAGTTTTCTTATTGTTTACAGGATTATACGTTTTCCCTGTATTGTCACACTTTGACAATAAGACCGGAGCCACAATAAAGAACGCTTTCTTTATGAGCATTTTAGCATTACCCAGAACAATTCTCATGGTACTTTTAAGAGTATTCCCCTGGGCAATTCTTTACTTTGTGGAGCGATTTGAAACGGCATCATTTTTAATACCTTTGACGGTGCTTTTCTGGTTTTCTCTTCCCGCTTATTTAAGCGCAAAATTATACACCAAAACATTTAAGAGATTCGAGCCTGAAACAGCAAGCACGAATGATGATTTCTCTTGGAGTGTAGGCGGATCGGAAGGAACAGAAGAAACTGAAGGGGAAAAGGAAACTTTAGAAACGGTTACTGACAATTCTGATAAGACGGAGGAGTAATGGAAGAAAACAAGCAGATAAGAAATTCGGCCCTCTCATGGACGCTTATCGGCGCTGCTTTTGTTATTATTATCTTTTTTCTTATAGTTAAGTTTGTGGGCGAGGGTAAAGCAAATTCTAAGGATCATAGTCGGGATAGGCTTGCGTACAGTGCAAAGGAATGGGCTGCACGCATGGAAGGAGAAATGGATGAAGCCAAGAGTATTGGCTTAATTATTGCGTCTTTGGCTAAGGACAGCGACAAAGCAGCCAAGGAATACGCAAAGCTTGCGGTAGAAAAATCCAATCTCAAAACAATTATTTTTTATAACGAGGATAAAAGAGCCGTAAATGAAACGGGAAACAGAATTGTTTCTTTGGACTTATCGGACGTAACCTTTTCTTCAAAAAGAGAGTTTTTCGTTTTGTATTCGACGGATGAAGAAAATCCCGATACATACGTAGCGGCCATGGTGCCAATTGAAGGAAAAAAGGAATGTGTACTTTGCGCTTTCTCTTTTAAAGACATTTCTTCTAAGTTTTACAGAGAAGGCTACGAGGAAGTATCGTTTCTTGCTTTAACCGATAAAGAAGGAAAGATTTACGGAAAGTTTTTAAACCATCAGGACTCTGACAGTATGTTTTTATCAGGCGAGAACGTGCTTGACAATATTGATGACAGTGTGGTTTCAAGAGAAGATTTCAACGTATTTAAAGTAAGGCTTTTTAACGGAAAAGCTTCTGCTTTGGAGGCGGTATATAAAGAAGATGCAAGGACTATAGCGGCTGCTCCCATAGGAAGCAGTACCTATTGCTTGTATTACGGCGTAAGACAGTCACAGATAGACAAAATGTCGTCAGGTTTCTTTACAAATGTAAAGAATACGGTAATAAAGCTGTCTGTTGTTATATTGGTATTTGCCGCTTTTGTTGTTGCTACACTTGTGCTTAACTCCGTTAAATATAAAGAAAGAGGCCGTGTGCTTGAAGATAAAGCGGATACGGATCTTCTTACGGAGCTTAACAATAAATCCGCGACAGAAAGAAAGATACAAGAATACATAGAAGCTTATCCAAACGGACGGGCTATGATGTTTATTCTTGATATAGATAATTTTAAAAAGATTAACGATACAATGGGACATGCCTTTGGCGATACCTTGTTAAGAACTCTTGGTAAAGAAATCAAAACCGAGTTTAGAATGACTGATATCATCGGAAGAACCGGCGGTGATGAATTCATGGTATTTTTAAAGGATGTTAATGATGATCTGACGGTTGAAAGGGAAGCAAACAGAATCACGAAATTCTTCCATGATTTTAAAGCAGGAGGAGACTACGTTAAGTATTCCGCAACCGCAAGTATAGGCGCAGCCATTTTCCCTGACGACGCAAAAACTTTTAAAGATTTATATGTTGCGGCGGATCAGGCTTTGTATAAAGCAAAGAAACGTGGAAAAAATCAACTTGCTTTCTACAATGAAGACGTAAAAAGATAAAAATTTGTTGAATATGTACACATAAAAGCTCATCCTTTATTAAAGCTGACTAGCGAAAAAAAGGATGGGCTTTAAAATTGGCAATAGTTACAAGTTGATGACTAAAATTTGGTCAAAACTAGCATAGTTTTAAAGTTATATTTTTTATATACTGTTAGCAGGTTGACTGGGGTAGTTAAGTCCCCGTAACAAACTAGGAGGATAATTATGGCAAGTTTATCAATGAAAAACATCTGCAAAGTATATCCCAACGGTTTTGAAGCTGTTAAAGACTTCAACCTTGAAATTGCAGATAAAGAATTCATCATCTTCGTTGGACCTTCAGGATGTGGTAAATCTACAACACTTCGTATGATTGCCGGCCTTGAAGATATCTCTTCCGGCGAATTAAAGATTGGTGACAGAGTAGTAAATGACGTAGAACCTAAGGATAGAGATATTGCGATGGTTTTCCAGAACTACGCATTATACCCTCATATGTCAGTATATGACAATATGGCATTTGGTCTTAAGTTAAGAAAGGTTCCTAAGGACGAAATCGATAAGATGGTTAAGGAAGCTGCTAAGATTCTTGACTTAACACCCCTTCTTGATAGAAGACCCAAGGCTTTGTCAGGTGGACAGAGACAGCGTGTTGCTATGGGACGTGCTATCGTTCGTAACCCTAAGGTATTCCTTATGGACGAACCTCTTTCAAACCTCGATGCAAAGCTTCGTGTACAGATGAGAATTGAGATCGCTAAGTTACACCAGAGACTTGGCACAACCATCATCTACGTTACACATGACCAGACAGAAGCTATGACACTTGGTACCAGAATCGTAGTTATGAAGGATGGTGTTATCCAGCAGGTTGACACACCTCAGAACCTTTACGAGAAGCCTTGCAACCTCTTCGTTGCAGGATTCATGGGATCACCTCAGATGAACTTCCTTGATGCAGTTGTAGAAGTTAAGGGTGACGTTGCTTACTTAAATATCGCAGGTAAGGCAATTGCTCTTCCTCCTGCAAAGTCTAAGAAGCTTATCGATGGCGGTTACAACGGAAAGACCGTTACATTCGGTATCCGTCCTGAAGATGTTTACGATTCACAGATGTTTATCGAAGCATCACCTCAGAGCGTATTCGAATCAACCGTTAAGGTTTACGAATTACTTGGTGCAGAAGTTTACTTATACTTCGATCTTGCTGAGTTCCCTATCACAGCAAGAGTTGATTCCAGAACAACATCAAGACCCGGCGATTCAATCAAGTTCGCTCTTGACGTTGAAAAGATTCACGTATTCGATAAGGAAACAGAACAGGTTATTACCAACTAGTAAAAAATTTAGGCATCGGCATTTGCCGGTGCCTTTTTTTTACAAAAGTTTAATTTCCGTATGATTAAAATTATTGTAATATAATGAAGTATGCTATAATTGTTAGTAAAGCGGAGGATAATCATGATAACCGGACAGATAATTCAGAACAGTATAGATGATTTGCATACTATAACAAAGATTGATTTTTGCGTATTTGATGTGGACGGAATAAATATTGCATCAACATTTGAACCTACAGATATTTCAAGTGACTTCATAAATTCTTTTGTTGCTTCACCTGCAGATTCTCAGGTTATAGGGGCTCATCACCTGCTTAAGATATATGATGAAGACGAGCTTCAGTATATTCTGGTTGCAAAAGGAATGACCGAAGATGTATATATGGTTGCTAAGATAGCGGTATCACAGATTCAGGCTTTGATCGTAGCATACAAAGAAAGATTTGACAGAAACAACTTCTTCCAGAATCTTATGCTTGATAACCTTTTGCTTGTAGATATTTATAACAGAGCAAAGAAGCTTCACATCGATGTAAATATTCCGAGAGTAGTATTCCTTATTGAAGCAAGAATTGAAAAAGACAATTCTGCTATGGAAGTATTAAAAGGAATGTTTTCACAGCAGGCAGGAGACTATCTTACAGCTGTAGATGAAAAGAATATTATTTTAATTAAGAATGTTACGGATTGTTCAGGTATTGATGATTTAATCAATATTTCAAAGACAATCGTTGATATATTAAATACCGAGGCAATGCTTAAAGTAAGAGTGTCATTTGGTACTAAGGTTAACGAATTAAAGGACGTATCAAAGTCTTACAAGGAAGCAAAGCTTGCTCTTGATGTCGGAAAGATTTTCTATGCTGAGAAAGAAATCATTTCTTATTCATCTCTTGGTATCGGAAGACTTATTTATCAGCTTCCCGAAAACCTTTGCCATATCTTTATAGATGAGATATTTAAAGAAGGTATGCCCTATGTTATTGATGAAGAAATACTTACAACAGTAAATAAGTTCTTTGAAAATAACCTTAATGTATCAGAAACTTCAAGACAGCTTTTTGTACACAGAAATACTCTTGTTTACAGACTTGAAAAGCTTGAAAAGGCTACAGGCCTTGATGTAAGAACATTTGACGATGCACTTACCTTTAAGATTGCACTCATGGTTGTAAATTACATTAAGTATTTGGATTCACTTGAATAGGAAGAAAAATGAAGAGTGAAATTATTGATGTTCTTTCTAAAATCACGAAGGAAGAACAAGACATCCTTAAAGGAAGGGATGTTGATATGAACCTTTATATGGGTTCAGAAGAAAATATCATCGATTCACATAAGCTTCTCGAAAACGGGAAGCTTATTCATATTAGGCCTCATACAAGGTTTGTGCATTTCCCGGCTCATTCCCATAATTACGTTGAAATAATCTACATGTGTAAGGGAAGCACCACCCACATTGTTAATGGCGAAAAGATTGTTTTAAATGAAGGCGAGTTACTGTTTTTAAACCAAAACGCCATACAGGAGATAATGCCCGCAGGAGAAGAGGACATAGCGGTAAATTTCATTGTTCAGCCCGTTTTCTTTGACAGAGCCTTGCAAATGATGGCTGTGGAAGAAAACCCTATAAGGACTTTTATATTAGATTGTATGCTTGGTAAGGATGATAAAATAGGGTATTTACATTTTAAGGTTGCGGATGTGCTTCCGATTCAAAACCTTGTAGAAAACCTGATTTGGTCTATCTTAAATGAACAGATGGAAAAGCGAAGCATAAATCAGATAACAATGGGACTTTTGATTTTGCAGCTTATGAATATGTCTGAAAAGCTATATACCGGAAAGGGAAATGCAAGCAACGAAATTCTTTTAAAAGTATACAGATATATCGAAGAAAACTATAAGGATGGACAATTAAGGGAACTTGCTAAGATTTTAGGTCAAAGCGAATACGAGTTAAGCAGATTTATAAAGAAAAGTACGGGATTAAATTATACGGATCTATGCCAAAAGAAAAGACTCTCTCAGGCAATGTATTTACTTAGAAATACAAAGATGTCAATAAATGACATAGGAGAATGCGTCGGATACGACAATTCAAGCTACTTTTACAGGCTGTTTAAAAAAGAGGTAGGGCAATCGCCTAAAGAGTACAGATTAAATTCTCAAACGCCCTCATAGTCAAAAGCAGGGATAAAGCTTTCTTTGCAAACATCACCTTCCTGGAAGAAAGCGTTTTTAACGCCAAGATCCAATGCTGCGTTTATTACTTTGTCATATTCTCTTTTTGTGATTTTTCTTCTTAAAGGATCAAATTCTTTATCTTTTGGAAGAATTGATGGAATGGGAGTATACTGGCTCATGATGCTTATATAGATATCATCTTTATAAGTTTCATAAAGATATTTGATTATATCTATTGCTTCGTTTGTGTGCTCGGGAAGCACCAAAACTCTTACAATAACACCGCTTTTAATAAGACCGGTTTCTTTGTCAAAAACAGGAGCACCAACCATTGACACCATTTTTTCTAAAGCTTTTTTGGCAACATTCGGGTAGTCGGGTGCTTTTGAGTATTTTGAAGCGGTTTCTTTTTTTAGATATTTAAAATCGGGAAGAAAAACAGATACCACATCCTTTAATAAATCAAGAGATTCGGGCTTTTCATATCCGCTTGTGTTGTACACAAAAGGAATGTCTAAGCCTTTTTCTTTTGCTATTAAACCGGCTATGGCAATGTGTGGAATATAGTGAGTGGGTGTAACAAGATTAATATTGTTTGCACCCTTTTCTTTTAACTCAAAGAAGATTTGAATAAGTCTATCGATAGAAATTTCTTTTCCGATTTTGGAAGAAGAAATATCGTGATTCTGACAGAAAACACATTTTAGTGGACAACCGCTGAAAAATACTGCGCCGGAACCGTTATCGCCGCTGATACAGGGCTCTTCCCACATATGAAGAGCTGCTCTTGCGATAAAAAGTCTGTCAGGCTCGTTGCAAACGCCGAAAGAATCGGCTCTGTCTTTTCCGCAATCTCTCGGGCAAAGCCTGCATCCTGAATAAAGTGATGTATATGTGTCTTCAGAAAAGAAATCCATAATTAAATCCTCAAAAATACCGTATCTTCATAGTCGTCACATGCCGCGAATCATCCAGTTTACTTGCGGCACCCAAGAAGTCCCTCTTAGTGCTGCTTCGTTCCCGACCTGACACGGTTCGTGGGTTCTCGTTGCGCAAGACCGAATAATTCATATGCGACACATGGCGACCGTGAAGATACGGTAAAACCCATGCTTTGATATAATAATAAAAAATAATCTAAAAGTCAATCTGATTAGATTTCATGGCTTTTTCTATTTTATTTCTTACTCTTAATTCCTTAAAAAACTTAACAAGTATCTCGGAGCATTCTTCTTGTAGAACGCCTCTTGTAACCTGAGCCTGATGATTAAATGATTCGTTTTCAAGAATATTTAAAAGGGAGCCTGCACATCCTGCCTTAGGATTCATTGAGCCCATTACAACTCTGTCAATGCGAGCTTGAATGATGGCACCGCTACACATCTGGCAAGGCTCTAAGGTTACATACAAAGTACAGCCTTCAAGTCTCCAGTCGCCGATTATTTTTGAAGCCTTTTTTATTGCGGAAATTTCTGCGTGTGCAAGGGTGGTTTTATCTGTATTTCTTCGGTTATAGCCTCGACCGATAATCTTTCCTTCATAGACAATAACGCACCCTATGGGAACTTCCCCAAGCTTATAGGCCTTATTTGCTTCTTTTAAGGCTTCTTTCATGTATTTTTCATCTTCTGAGAGTATTTTTTTCATCTAAAAATCCTTACAATCAGTTGCTTGTGCTATACTGAAACTGTTACTACTATACTACAAAAAAGAGGTCTTAATCAAATGCAGATTCATGGTTTTAACAAGACTACATTACTTGATTATCCGGGGATTGTGGCGGCGACTGTTTTTACGGGATCATGCAATTTTAGATGCCCATATTGTCAAAATGCGGATCTGGTGTTAAACCCAAATTCTCAGCCAACGATTCCTGAAGAAGAAATTCTTTCCCACTTAAAAAAGAGGAAGGGAATAACTGAGGGAATATGTATAACAGGCGGAGAGCCTACAATCCACTCAGATTTAAAAGACTTTATAATAAAATGCAAAGAAATCGGTTTAAAGGTAAAGCTTGATTCTAACGGATACAGACCGGAAGTAATAAGAGAACTCATAGATGAAAAGCTCATTGACTATGTAGCTATGGATATAAAGAATTCTCTTGATGAGTATGACATAGTAGCCGGCGTAAAGCTTGATACAAAGAGGATAAAAGAAACAATTGACATGCTGATTTCGGGCCCCATCGATTATGAATTCAGGACAACTGTAGTAAAAGAATTGCACAAGATGGAAAACTTTGAAAAAATAGCTGAGCTTATAAAGGGAGCTAAGAAGTATTATCTTCAGGGGTATGAAGATTCCGAAAGAGTAATTCAAAGAGGCTTTTCTTCGTATACAAAGGAAGAACTGGAGGCGTTTCTTCCTGTTTTAAGAAAAAATATTGAGATTGTGGAAATACGAGGAGTTGAAGGTTAGGGAGGTTAGAATGGACAGAAATTCAAGAATTAAGGATGTATATGCAAATCCAATAGGAAACGATGTTTTAAAGAAGGTTCTTACATCAATGGGGAAAAAGGAAACCCTCATAACAAATCCAATTGTTGGGAATTTAAAGCTTAAAACTCTTGAGTCATTACTAAAGAAAAAAGTGGGGACCAATTTCTTTGATGCGCTTCTTCGCTTATTAAATTCAGAAAAAGACGTTCCTGTTACTAAGCATGAAAGAATAAAAGAAGCATGGTGGAAAGAAGCCGTATTTTACCAGATTTATCCTAAGACTTTTACGGATTCTAATGGTGACGGAATAGGTGATTTAAAGGGAATAATCTCAAAGCTTGATTATTTAAAGAATTTGGGAATAGATGCATTGTGGTTATCCCCCATTTATGATTCTCCCATGGATGATAACGGATATGACATAAGGGATTATCGAGCTATTTTAAAAGAATTCGGAACCATGGAAGATTTCGACACACTTTTATCGGAAGCTCATAAAAGAGGCATGCACCTTATTATGGACCTTGTAGTAAATCATACTTCAGATGAGCACGAGTGGTTTAAAAAGGGACTTGCCGATAAAGATTCAAAATACAGAAACTATTACATATTCAGACAAGGAAAGGAACTTCCCAATAACTGGAAGTCCTTTTTCTCAGGTTCAGCGTGGAATTATTATGAGAAAGAAGACGTATCCTGCCTTCACCTTTTTTCTAAGAAGCAAATGGATTTAAATTGGGATAATCCTGACGTACGAGAAGATGTAATAGACATGATAAAGTGGTGGCTTGAAAAAGGTGTAGACGGCTTTAGAATGGACGTTATTAATGCTATTTCAAAAGAGCCGGGATTACCCGACGGAGATCCTTTTATAGGCTCGCTTATGGGAATTACAGGAATAGAAAACTATTTCTACGGCCCGAATCTTCATAAGTATTTAAGGGAAATAAAGGAAAAGGCCTTTAAGCCCTTCAACGCATTTTCAGTAGCTGAGACTCCGGGACTTGGAATGCAGATGTGTAAGCTTATAACAGGGGAAGACAGAAATGAGCTTGATATGGCATTTTCTTTTGACCACTTAGAGACACCGGGGCATACAAGGTTTGAAGATTATAAGTATGACTTAAACTATTACAGGGACTATCAAATCGACTGGGCAGAAAATTATGGTTCAAATTCAAGAATGTCTTTATTTTATAATAACCATGACAATCCGAGAATGATTAGTAAAGTTAATCCTGATCCTAAATACAGAAAGCCTTTGGCAAAGCTTTTAGCGACCATGCAGCTAACTCTTCTTGGAACCCCTTTTATTTACCAGGGAGATGAGTACGGCTTAACAAACTATCCATTTAAGAAAATGGAAGAATTAAACGACGTAGAGTCCATTAATTTATATGAAGAATTAAAAGAAAAGATGAGCGAAGAAGAGGCCTTTAAGATTATACTTTCCGGTACAAGAGACCATGCAAGAGTGCTTCTTCCATGGAATGATAACGCACCTTTTAAGCAGGATATGGACGAAGAAATACATGATTTTTATAAAGCACTTATAGCTTACAGAAAGAAAACCCCCGCAATTGCTTACGGTGAATTTGAAGTTTTGAGAGACAAAAAGGATACATTCACCTATAAAAGAAAACTTGACGGAAAAGAAATAATTGTTGATTGTAATTTAGGTACAGGTGCAATTTCTTCATATAATGCAGGAGAAAACTATAAAGTTATATTTGAATCAGGTAAGGGAAATACCTTTGATTCTTACGGATTTAGAGTGTGGGAAAATTGTTAATACCACATTAATTAGTAAATTATATAGTGGACATGTGAAATGAAATGAACTATGAACTACTTCTTTTATCATGTCTCTCCTATACGAAAACACCGAACAGAAAGTTCGGTGTTTTCATTTGTATAAACACGTCTTGCATAAATATTCACACTTCAACGCGTGAAAGCGATAATTCGTTATCACAGATGTATTGCAATTTAAAAACTATTTGATAAAATAGGCTCGTTGAACTAAAAAACGGGAGTTAAAATATGAAAACCAATATAAAGTACAGCCTTCTGTTAGTACTGACTGCTGTTATCTGGGGAGCTGCTTTTGTTGCTCAAAGCGCAGGCATGGAATATGTGGGCCCATTTACTTTTAACGGAATAAGATGTATTATAGGCGCCTTGGTTTTAGCGCCTGTGGCAATGTTTTTTGATAAAAAAGACGGCGTAATGACCTCTTGGAAAAATAGAGACTTAGTGCTTGGCGGATGTATCTGCGGAATACTTTTGTTTCTTGCAACAAGCTCTCAGCAGGTGGGAATTATTTACACAACAGCCGGAAAAGCAGGTTTCATTACAGCTTTATATATAGTGTTAGTACCGATTTTTTCTTTTATGTTAAAGAAGAAACCACCGAAGCATATCTGGATTAGTGTATGCCTTTCAATCATCGGACTATATTTCTTGTGCCTTAGCGAGACATTTCGCATAAGCCCCGGGGATATCTGGATGTTTGCCTGTGCAATACTCTTTGCTTTACAGATAATAGCTGTGGATAAGTTTGCTCCACATATGGATGTAATTAAGCTTTCCTGTTATCAATTTGCAGTATCCGGTGCGTTAAGCATCATTCCTATGATTCAGGAAAAGCCTGTTATGACAGATGTGTTAAATTGCTGGCTTCCCATTGTGTATGCCGGCGCTTTATCAGGCGGGGTAGCTTATACACTTCAAATGGAAGCACAAAAGAGAGTTAATGCAACGGTTGCCTGTATTATAATGAGTTTGGAATCGGTTTTCTCTGCGGTATTTGGTTTCCTTATTTTGGGACAAAGATTAACGGGTAGAGAAATAATAGGATGTGTGGTAATGTTTGCGGCTGTAATACTCGCACAGCTTTCACCCACTAAGAAGGCATAGATAATAAGAATAAAAAAGCACGGTTTTGGATAATCAAAACCGTGCTTTATTTTTAGTTGTGATACTTTTTGTTTGTTTCGTACTTAGGTTCACAGGTTAAGTGAAGGCCAAGCTTTTTAAATAACTTTTCATCAACCGGTGAAAGAATAACCGATGAATGAACTTCGCATCCTCTAAGTAAAGGAAGCTGTTCCAAAGCTACTGCAGATGCAGCGTTTGTAGCGGCACTTACTGAAAGTGCAATCAAGACTTCGTCTGTGTGAAGTCTTGGATTTATACTTCCAAGGTACTTTGTTTTAACTGTCTGGATAGGAGCCAAGGCTTCCTTAGTTACAAGGTGAAGCTTATGATCGATTCCTGCAAGCTCTTTTAAAGAATTAATCAAAGCAGCGGCACTGGCGCCAAGTAAATCCGTGGTCTTACCTGAAATGACTTTACCGTCAGGAAGTTCAATTGCAACTGCAGGCATTGAAGTCTGGGCTTCTTTTTCCAAAGCGGCAGCTACTACGGGCCTGTCATTAACGGATAAGTTCATTTGCTTCATTAAAAGCTCAAGCTTGTAAACAGCTTCTTTGGTACCTGTTCCCTTCTTTGCTTCGCAAAGGGTGGTAAAGTATCTTCTTATAATTTCCTGTTTTGAAGCTTCAATGCAGGCTTCGTCATCGATGATACAGTTACCTGCCATGTTAACACCCATATCTGTAGGTGATTTATAAGGGCTTGAACCTAAAATCTGAGTAAAGATTTCATTTAAAACAGGGAAGATTTCAACGTCTCTGTTATAGTTTACCGTTGTGACACCGTATGCTTCCAAGTGGAAGGGGTCAATCATGTTAACGTCATTTAAATCTGCGGTTGCAGCTTCATATGCAATGTTAACAGGGTGTGACAAAGGAAGATTCCAAATAGGGAATGTTTCAAATTTAGCGTAGCCTGCTTTTACTCCGCGTTTGCTTTCATGATAAAGCTGTGAAAGACAGGTAGCCATTTTTCCGCTTCCGGGACCGGGGGCTGTAACAACAACCAAAGGTCTTGTGGTTTCAATATAATCATTTTTACCATATCCGTTATCGCTTACGATAAGAGGAATATTGCTGGGATATCCTTCGATGGGATAGTGCAAGTATGATTTAATGTTTAATGCGGAGAGTTTTGAACGAAACATGTCAGCTGCGGGCTGGCCTGCATATTTAGTGATGACAACGCTGCCAACGTAAAGACCTACGTTAGTGAATGCGTCTATTAATCTAAGAACATCGAGGTCGTAAGTGATTCCCAAGTCGCCTCGTTTTTTGTTTTGCTCGATGGCATCAGCGCCGATGGCTATTACTATCTCGGCTTTATCCTTCATTTGAAGTAACATCTTCAATTTGCTGTCAGGTTCAAATCCCGGTAAAACTCGGGATGCGTGATAGTCGTCGAATAGCTTTCCGCCAAATTCCAAATACAGCTTGTCGCCGAAGGATGAAATTCGCTTTAAGATTCGATCAGACTGCATGGAAATGTACTTCTGATTATCAAATCCAATCTTCATATAAAGTCTCCTTCTTTCACGCTTGATTTTACAGATATCAAATTGATTTTTCAAGACAAAATATATAATCTATTTATTTTTTTTTCACATTCTGGTTATTGCGTGAATATCGTATGTTACTTATAATTAAAGCAAAGTAAGCGCGTTTTTGCACTATTGGTGAGGACATATGAATAACGATAATAATCAAAATAATCAAAATAACAGAAATAATCCGCCCGGAGGCCCCGGACCGCGTTTGGCGCCCATGCTTTTGGCACTTTTGGTGGTATTTTTAATAATACTTTCAATTACCCGTGTGGTTTCAAAAGTAGGAAGCATGGTAATTCCTTACAATGAATTTGTTCAGATGCTTGATGAAGGAAAAGTATCAAAAGTCATTGTATCGGATGACAGAATAGAAATTCATACAGTTGAGGAAGAAAAAGACAGGACTCTTTGGGGAAGCACCCAGATAGTTTATTACACAGGTACCGTTGAAGATGAAGAAGCTTTGGCAAACAGACTTCTTTCTTCCGGAGTTGAAGTAAGTAAAGTAATTCCCGATAATTCAAGCGCATTAATTCAGATTATATTTATGTACGTACTGCCCCTTGTTTTGTTCGTAATCGTTATGGGTTACGTTTCAAAGAAAATCGGTGGCGGCGGAATGATGGGTGGCGTTGGCAAATCAAACGCCAAGGTTTATGTGCAAAAAGAAACCGGTGTGACATTTAAAGATGTTGCCGGAGAAGATGAAGCAAAAGAAAGCTTGGTTGAAGTCGTAGACTTTTTGCATAATCCCGGAAGATACGTAAAAATCGGCGCAAAACTTCCTAAAGGTGCCTTGCTTGTAGGCCCTCCCGGAACAGGTAAAACATTACTTGCAAGAGCCGTTGCAGGCGAAGCACACGTTCCTTTCTTTTCACTTACAGGTTCAGACTTTGTGGAAATGTTTGTTGGTGTAGGTGCATCAAGAGTTAGAGACTTATTTAAGGAAGCAAACAAAAATGCTCCTTGTATCATATTTATAGATGAAATCGACGCAATCGGCAGAAGCCGTGATTCAAAGTACGGCGGAGGAAACGAAGAAAGAGAACAGACTCTTAACCAGCTTCTTTCAGAAATGGATGGTTTTGATGCATCAAAGGGTATCTTGATTTTAGCTGCAACAAACAGACCTGAGATCCTTGATAAAGCCCTTCTTCGTCCCGGACGTTTTGACAGAAGAATCATAGTTGATAAGCCTGACTTAAAGGGCCGTGTGGAAATACTTAAGGTTCATGCAAAAGATGTGCTTATGGACGATACCGTTGATTTGGAAGCTATCGCCCTTGCGACATCCGGTGCCGTTGGTTCGGACCTTGCAAACATGATTAACGAAGCTGCCATTAACGCAGTTAAAGAACACAGAGAATTCGTATCTCAAAAAGATTTGTTTGATGCCGTTGAGCAGGTTTTGGTGGGCAAAGAAAAGAAAGACAGAATTATGAGTAAGGAAGAAAGAAAAATTGTTTCTTACCATGAAGTCGGCCACGCACTTGCTTCTGCGCTTCAGAAAAACTCAGAGCCTGTACAAAAGATTACAATCGTTCCAAGAACCATGGGTGCTTTGGGCTATGTAATGCAGGTTCCCGAAGAAGAAAAGTACTTAAATTCAAAGAAAGAACTTCACGATATGATCGTAGGCCTTCTTGCAGGACGTGCTGCGGAAGAATTGGTATTTGATTCGGTAACCACAGGTGCTTCAAACGATATTGAAAAAGCTACAAGCATTGCAAGAAACATGGTTACCATGTACGGCATGAGCGAACGCTTCGGTCTTGTGGGACTTGAAACCATTGAAAGCCAGTACCTTGAAGGAAGAAGAGTTCTTAATTGCAGTGAAGTTACAGCGGCAGGCGTTGACGAAGAAGTCATGAAGATTTTAAAAGACGCTTACAAAGAAGCCAAGGATATGCTTTCCGAAAACAGAGAAATCCTTGATAAGATTGCCGCTCACTTAATAGAAAAAGAAACTATTACAGGTAAAGAATTCATGCAGATATTCAGAAAGGAAAAGGGCTTACCCGATCCGGAAGAAGAGAAGAAAGAAGAAAGCAAGGATTCTAAAGCCGAAACTACAGAAGAAACTACAGAAACTTCGAAGGCAGTTTGCGAAGACTCAAACGAAACTACCAAAGAGGAAGCAGATGTTTAATATTTCTGACGAGCTAAGTAAACTCCCGCATAAACCGGGAGTTTATCTTATGCATGACGAAAATGATAATGTTATTTACGTTGGTAAGGCTGTTAATCTCTACAACAGAGTACGGTCTTATTTTCGCGCGTCTACAAAGAAAACTCCAAAAATCGAGAAAATGGTTTCTTTAATCAATCATTTTGAGTACATCCTGGTTGATTCGGAGCTTGAAGCTCTGGTTTTGGAAAACAATCTTATCAAAGAATACAATCCCAAATACAACACTCTTTTAAAAGATTCAAAGACCTATCCTTACATTAAAGTAACTCTGGGCGAAACCTACCCAAGGATTATGATGGTAAGAAAAACTAATAAAGATAAGTCAAAGTATTTTGGCCCCTTTACAAGCGCTCAGGCAGTTAATGATACAATCGAACTTTTAAACGGCACTTACGGTCTTAGGACCTGTAATAAGAAAGTTGAGTTTGGAGTAGAGATAGACAGGCCCTGCCTTAATTATCACATGAAGAGGTGTGTGGGATGCTGTAAAGGAAACGTTTCAGTCGATGAGTATAAAGAAAGAGTGCAAAAGGCATTAGACTTTTTAAACGGAAACGATAAGACCATTGTTAACGAACTAAAAGAAAAAATGGAAAAGGCTTCAGAGGCACTAGACTTTGAAGAAGCAATCAGATACAGAGAATTACTGGAGAGCGCCGCAAAGGTAATAGAGAGACAAAAGATAAGCGATACCGACGAAGAAGACAGAGATATAATCGGTATTTCCCAGGACTTAAACGACGCTGTGGTGCAGGTTTTCTTTATACGTAACGGAAAGATGATAGGAAGAGAGCACCATCATATTGGCGGAGTGGACGGAGATTCAAAGAAGACTACGCTGACTGAATTTATAAAGCGTTACTACACGGGAACCCCCTTTGTGCCAAGCAAGATTATGCTTCCCATAGAGATAGATGAAATGGAAGCTATAGAAGAGTGGCTATCCTTTGTAAAGGGAAGAAAAGTAAGGCTAATCATTCCTAAAATCGGTGACAAAGAAAAGCTTGTGGAGCTTGCAAACAAAAATGCAAGTCTGGTTCTTTTGCAGGATAAAGAAAAAATAATAAAAGAAGAAAGACGCACCAAAGGCGCTCTTGATGAACTAAGAGAATTAATCGAACTTCCCGATATCAATCGAATTGAAGCCTTTGATATTTCAAATACAAACGGCTTTGAAAACGTGGGCTCAATGGTGGTGTTTGAAGGCGGAAAGCCTGTTAAAGGAGACTATCGAAAGTTTAAGATTAAGTCAGTTGAAGGGCCAAACGATTACGCCTGCATGCATGAAGTTTTGACAAGAAGATTTACCCACGGCTTTGAAGAAATGAAACGCCTTGAAGAAGAAAAACTTGAGGCTTCATACGGAAGCTTTGCAAGATTTCCTGATTTACTTCTTATGGATGGTGGAAGAGGCCAGGTAAATATCTGTAAGGAAGTGCTTAATGAGTTAAAGATAGATATTCCTGTCTGCGGTATGGTTAAAGATGATTATCACAATACAAGAGGCCTTTACGTAGACGGCGTTGAAATCGAAATAGATAAAACAAGCGAAGCATTTAAACTAATAACAAGAATTCAGGATGAAGCCCACAGGTTTGCAATCGAATATCATAAGAGCCTTAGAAGTAAGGCCCAGGTTCATTCTGTTTTGGATGATATTCCCGGAGTTGGGCCAAAGAGAAGGCTTGCTTTAATGCGAAAGTTTGATTCTATCGATGCTATTAAAAATGCAAGTGTCGACGAACTTTCAAAGGTAGATGAAATACCCGAGGATATTGCGGTTTCAATATGGAATTTTTTCCATAAGGACATGGCTTAATTTATTGTTCTGTGCTACACTCAAAAAGTACCATGTAATAGTAAAAGGAGGCAGTAAAATGGCATCAGTTGCATTACAAGCAGTAATAGACAAAATGAAACTTGAAAACGTAACTCCGGATATTGATATTTCAAATATTAAGATCACTCAGCCTGATATAAACAGACCGGCTATCCAGATTGCGGGCTATTTTGAACACTTTGACGCACAAAGAATCCAGATTATAGGATTTGTTGAATATACATATATGGAAAACCTTCCGCCTAAGAAAAAGCGTGAAGCATATGAAAAGCTTATGTCCTACGATATCCCTGCTATCGTTTATTGCAGAGAATTGTATCCCGACGAAATCTTTTTGGAAGTAGCCAATGAAAAGAAAATCCCCGTTTTAATGACAAAGAAATCAACATCAGATTTCATGGCAGAGATTATCAGATGGCTTAATGTAAAGCTTGCACCCTGTATCGTTGTTCACGGCGTATTGGTAGACGTATACGGCGAAGGCGTTTTGATCACAGGTGAAAGCGGTATCGGTAAATCAGAAGCCGCATTGGAACTTATTAAAAGAGGACATCGTCTGGTAAGTGACGATGCCGTTGAAATCAGAAAGGTAAGCGATGATACGCTTATAGGTTCCGCTCCCGATGTAACCAAGCACTTTATCGAATTAAGAGGTATCGGTATTGTGGATGTAAAAACATTGTTTGGTGTATCAAGCGTTAAAGACACCCAGTCAATTGACTTGGTAATAAGGCTTGAAGAGTGGAACAGAGATAAAGAATATGATCGTCTGGGACTTGAAGAACAGTATACGGAATATCTTGGAAACAAGGTAGTCTGCCATAACATTCCTATCCGTCCCGGTCGAAACCTTGCAATCATCTGCGAGTCTGCGGCAGTTAATTATCGTCAGAAGAAAATGGGTTACAATGCCGCTCAGGAATTCTATAAACGAATTCAGGAAAATTTTGCTAAGAAAAGAGAAGAGGACGAAAAGAATGGCTAACTATGTATTTGGTATTGATATCGGGGGAACTACAGTAAAGATGGGACTTCTTGACAAAGAAGGTAACATCGTTGACAAGTGGGAAATTCCTACAAGAAAAGAAAACGGCGGAAAAAACATTTTACCCGACGTTGCAAAAGCAATTGATGATAAGTTAAAAGAAAAATCCATCGATAAAAGTGATGTAATCGGAATCGGTGTAGGCGTTCCCGGACCTATTGATGATAACGGTGTTGTTCATTGTGCCGTTAACTTAGGATGGGGAGAGTTTAACGTAAACGATGAACTTAAGAAGCTCACAGGCCTTACAACTAAGGCCGGAAACGATGCAAATGTAGCAGCTCTTGGCGAAGCATGGAAAGGCGGCGCAAAGGGATACTCAAGCGTAGTAATGGTAACTCTTGGAACAGGAGTAGGCGGCGGCGTAATCATTAACGGAAAAATCGTTGCAGGTTCAAACGGCGCAGGCGGTGAAATCGGTCACCTTCATATAGAAGACAACGAAGAAAGAGAATGCGGATGCAAGAACCACGGATGCCTCGAGCAGTACGCTTCAGCCACAGGAATTTCTTATCTTGCCGGAAAGCATTTAGAAAAGTGGAACAAAGAAACTATCCTTACCAAAGCAGATCTTTCAGCAAAGGCTGTATTTGACGGCGTAAAAGCAAAGGATGCTCTTTGCATTGAAATAGCTGAAGAATTCGGTAAGTACTTAGGAAAGGGCCTTGCCATTATAGCTTCAATCATTAATCCCGAAGCTTTTGTTATTGGCGGTGGCGTTTCAAAGGCAGGAACCGTAATCATGGATTACGTTCTTCCTAACTTTAATAAGTACGTTTTCTCAGGAGCAAAAGAATGCAAGATGGTTCTTGCTACCTTAGGAAACGATGCAGGCATGTATGGTGCCGCAAAGATGGTAATGTAATTTAGAGAACAAAATATGATAGAAAGAATAAAAGCACTTGTGGGAGACTCACAGGTGCTTATCAACGAAGAACTAAAAAAATATACTACTTTTAAAGTAGGAGGCCCTTGTAAAGCGCTTGTCATAATTAAGACAGAGGACCTTCTTATTAAAGTGATAAGCCTTTTAAAAGAAAGCAAAGAAGATTTCTTTGTAATCGGTAACGGAAGTAATCTCCTAATAAGTGATGAAGGTTTTGACGGATATGTGTTAAAGCTTGAAGGCGATTTTCTTGACATACAAAGCGAAGGTGAAGAAATCGTAGCGGGAGCCGGTGCCATTCTTTCAAAGGTTTGTATTTATGCAAAAGAAAAAGGCCTTTCGGGGCTTGAATTTGCTTATGGAATTCCCGGAACCGTAGGCGGTGCAATCGTTATGAATGCAGGCGCATATGACGGGGAAATGTCTTTTGTGGTAAGCTCCGTTAAAATGCTTGATGAAAAGGGAATCATAAAGACCTTTACAAATCCCGAGATGGAGTTTTCTTACAGAAACAGCATTTTAAAGCGTAAAGAATTTGTTGTTTTAAGCGTAACTTACAAGCTTATAAAAAAGGATGAAAACGAAATCTTAGATAAAATGAATGACTTTTTGGAAAGAAGACGTTCTAAACAGCCCTTAAACTTTCCAAGTGCCGGAAGCACCTTTAAAAGGCCTAAAGATAATTTTGCGGGAAAGCTTATTATGGAAGCGGGCCTTAAAGGAAAGAGAATAGGCGGCGCATGTGTATCCGAAAAGCATGCCGGATTCATTGTAAATGATGAAGGAGCAAGCGCTAAAGACATAAGTGACTTAATGAAAGTAGTTATTAAAGAAGTTAAGGAAAAGTTCGATATAGAATTAGAACCTGAAGTAATAAAGCTTGGTAAGTTTGATTAGAGGAATTAATAATGAGACTTGTTGTTGTAACAGGAATGAGCGGAAGCGGAAAAAGTACAGTAATGAAGATGCTTGAAGATTCGGGCTATTATTGCGTAGACAATCTTCCTGTAAAACTTATAGATAAGTTTATAGATCTTGTAACCGAAAACAATACAGAGCTTTCAAAGGTTGCAATGGGAATTGATGCCCGTTCCGATCTTCCCTTTAAAGAGGTTGAAAGAACTCTAAATGATTTAAAGAAGCAAAAGATAAGAATCGAGATTTTGTTCTTAGAATCAGACGACAAGGTATTGTTAAAGAGGTACAAAGAAACAAGACGACTTCATCCTCTTTCTTATGGCGGAAGCGTAGAAGAAGGAATTTCGAAAGAGCGAGAGCTTTTGGAAGGAATAAAGAAGTTATCGGATTATGTTATTGATACTTCAAATTTACTTACCAGAGAACTAAAAGAAGAAATCGATCGCATTTTTGTGGAGGGAAAACAGTATAACAGCCTCATGGTGAATATTGTTTCTTTCGGTTTTAAGAACGGAATTCCACAGGATGCGGACTTAGTATTTGATGTAAGATTTTTACCAAATCCCTTTTATGTAGATTCACTCAAGAATTTAACGGGCCTTGATGAGCCGGTGCAGGATTATGTAATGGGCTACAAAGAAGCCGGAGAGTTTTTGGACATGCTTGAAAACATGTTAAGATTCTTGATTCCAAACTATGTAAAAGAAGGAAAGTATCAATTGGTGGTGGCAATCGGATGCACGGGTGGGCATCACAGAAGCGTAACACTTGCAAATAAGCTTTATGAAAGGCTTAAAGGCGGAGAGTGCGGTATCACCATCAAGCATAGAGATGTTACTTTCGGAAAGTAGGAAAAATGTCTTTTTCAAAAGATGTAAAGGATGAACTTATTAAGGTTATTCCAAATGAAAATCATTGCAGGATTGCCGAATTATCCGCGCTGTTTTCTTTCTACGCAAAAGTGGAAATAATGCCCGAAAAAAAAGTATTTTTTTCAAGGGAGAATTCAAGCGCTCTAAGAAAATGCTTTACATTGTTGAATAAAACATATAATATAGTGACGGACGGCTTTCGGGAAAATGAAGAGAAATCGAAAACCCCCGTGGAGCTAAACAGTGAAAACTGTGATATTGAAAGAATTTTAGGAGACCTTTCTTTAGATGCTCCCTTGGAAATTTTAAATAAGGATTGCTGTAAAAGAGCATATTTAAGAGGAGCTTTTTTGGCAGCAGGGTTTGTAAACGATCCAAATAAAGGGTATCATTTTGAAATTCTTTCCGATGATTTGGAAAAAACAAAATTGTTGACATACCTGTTTTCTTTGTTTAATATAATTCCCAAGCATTCTGTCAGAAAAAAATACAATGTCACTTATGTAAAAGAATCTGAGTCCATCGCCGATGTGCTAAGCGTCTTAGGAGCACATAAGAGCATGATGGAACTTGCTAATGCAAGGATTGTGAAGGATGTAAGGAATTCCGTAAATCGCAGAAACAATTGCGATATGGCGAATATTTCAAAGGCAGTGAATGCCGCATCCAAGCAGATAGAAGATATTCTGCTGATTGATGAGTTGGTTGGATTGGATGCTTTGCCCGATAACCTTAAGGAGATGGCTGAGGTTAGGATGGAGCACCCCGAGAGTAATTTCTCGGAACTTGGTACATTTTTGGATCCACAAGTGGGAAAATCAGGAGTTAATCATAGATTGAGAAAGATAAGCGAGTTCGCTGAAGATCTACGAAACGAAAGGAAAACGAAATGACAAAGCAAGACATTAAGATTCAATTGGCAAGCGGCCTTGAGGCTAGACCCGTGGCAATGTTGGTACAGGTAGCAAGCCAGTACGAAGCTTCGGTGTACATCGATACTGAAGGAAAGCACGTTAATGCGAAGAGTATCATGGGCATGATGAGTTTGGGGCTCGACACAGGTGATGAGCTCACTGTTATTGCAGATGGTTCTGATGAAGAATCCGCAGTTGAAGGCGTTGTTAAATATTTAAGCGGAAAAGAATGATGAATTTATTTTTTGTTTTTAATCCAAAAGCAGGAAAAGAAAAAATAAAAAGCAAGCTCGGTGATATCATCGAGCTTTTTTCCATGGAAGGAAATAAAATCACCGTAGCTGCAACCACAAAGCGTGGAGATGCAACGGAAATGGTAAAAAATCTTCCGGATGAATATGACAGAGTGATTTGTGCAGGGGGCGACGGAACACTTGATGAAGTTGTTATGGGAATGAAGTTAAGAGAACACAGACTTCCCATAGGATATATACCTGCAGGAAGTACAAACGACTTTGCTTCATCCGTAGGGATTCCTTCAAGAATTAATGATGCCGCAAAAGTAGCAATAGGCGATAAGCTTATTAAGTGCGACGTGGGAGTGTTTAACGATAAGTCATTTATATACGTGGCTGCCTTCGGAGCATTTACGGAAGTATCTTATGAAACGCCTCAGGAATTAAAAAACAGGCTTGGCCATGCCGCATATGTGATTATGGCCCTTAAACACTTAATTGAAATTAAATCCTATAAGATGCGAATCGAAACAGAGCATATGACTATTGAGGATGAATTTATTTACGGAATGATCACTAATTCCGATTCCATCGGCGGTATAAAGAACATAACGGGAAAGAACATAAATCTTTGTGACGGACTTTTTGAAGTGACGTTAATAAGAAAGCCAAAGCTTGCAACGGATTTAAACTCAGTTATGGTTGCACTTATGGACAGAGATTTCAATTCAAAGGATTTGTATTATTTCAAGGCCGACAAGCTTAAAATAACATGTGAGGAAGAAGTTCCCTGGACATTGGATGGTGAGTTTGGCGGAAATGAAAAGGAAGTAATAATAGAAAATATACAAGAAGCACTTGAACTTGCTGTAAAATAAAAAAAGACCCCATAAAAAGGGAGGATGCCGGGTAAATTAATTACCCGGCATTTATTATGAAAAAGTTTTTAAAGTATTTAGCAACTTGAATTAAGCTAATTAGTATTTGTTTGTTTCTATACTAATAATATAAAGGATAATCGTGACCAATTGATGTTATGTAAATAAACAATTGTAAAACAAAATATGAACAAATTATGAACGAGAGGGCAAAAAATTCACCCTCTCGTCAGAATTGTCACATATTGCGTCTAAAATTAACTGAATATTAAACAAATATTAACGTCAAATCACACAAATCAGCACTAGACTTCTACGCTGACTGACTCCATAATCTGATCCTCTGAAGGACGATCGGACCAATCGGTGTGAACTTCGGCGATTTTGTTAACAACATCCATTCCTTCGATAACCTTACCGAAAGCTGCATAAGAACCGTCAAGGTGGGGAGCGTCTTTATGCATAATAAAGAACTGGCTTCCCGCAGAGTTGGGATCCATGCTTCTTGCCATAGAAATAACACCTGCTGTGTGCTTTAATGTGTTTTCAAATCCGTTATCAGAAAACTCACCTACGATAGAATATCCGGGGCCGCCCATACCGGTTCCTTCGGGATCTCCGCCTTGAATCATGAAGCCTTTAATAACACGGTGGAAAATAAGTCCGTTGTAAAAGCCTTTCTCTACAAGTGATACAAAATTATCTACAGTCTTAGGTGCGATATCGGGATAGAGCTCAACCTTTATCACGCCACCGTCAGCCATCTTAATGGTAACAATAGGATTCTTTGCCATAATTACTTCTCCTTATTTATTTTCTTATCAACCATGATAAAATAGAAAAGGGGGATTGTAAATGAAGAGAATCCTGTTTCTTACAAAAAAAGTTCATGCAAATCGGTTAAGAAGGCTTGGCTTTATTGTCAGGATGTTTTTTAAGAAGACAAAGGTTTCTTATATAAGTGTATATAAAGAAGATGACTTGACTCTTGAAAAAGAAACTCTCTACATTACCGATGACCTTAATGCATTTGAAAAAATAGAAAGCCTCGGAAGTGAGGCCATCGTCTTAATAGATGATGAAAAGATGATGGAACAGTTTAAATCGGCTACATATTTTATAATGGATGCCGAAGCAACCGAGCACGTATATTACGAGCGGCTTTACAAAAGAATCAACGATGAGCCTTGGGAGATGATTAAAACAAGAAGGCTTCTTTTAAGAGAAACCGTTGAAAGCGACGTGGATGATTTTGTAAAGATGTACGAAAATCCCGAAATGACAAAATATACTGAAGCTTTATACGAAGACCCTGAGGAAGAAAGAAAATATGTGGCCGAGTATATAGAAAAGGTATATAAGATTCAGGGCTTTGGAATCTGGACGGTTGTAAGAAGGAAAGACAATAAAATAATCGGAAGAGCAGGGCTTACCGCAAGAGAAGGATTTGATAACTACGAAATCGGATTTGCCATAGGATGCGATTATCAAAGAAAAGGATATGGCTATGAAGCGGTAAAAGCGATTCTTTCCTTTGCAAAAAGAAACGAACTTGGAAAAATAAATGCGTTGGTAATGCCCGGAAACGAAGCATCCAAAAGGCTTTTAAGCAAAGCAGGATTTTTAAAAGTTTCCGATACGACCCTTGGAAATGAGCATTACGAGGTGTGGCAGCGGTAGGGTTGCAAGTGTTATTTGAAATATGCTATAATTGCATAGATTATTACATATGGGAAGACATCGCGGGGGCTTACTACAACATATTTGGAGAGTGAGTGTAGATAATTGATGGGCAGAAAGCACATACTAATTGTTGACGATGACAAAAACATGTTAAAGCTGCTTAAGATGTTTCTTGAAGATGACTATCAGGTAACAATTGTCGAATCAGGAAAGCAGGCGCTTGACTATATAATAAATCACACACCCGATTTAATCTTGCTTGATTACATGATGCCTTTGTTTGACGGGCCTCACGTAATGGAGATTATAAGAAAAAGAGAGGCGTCAAAGCATATACCGGTACTGTTTCTTACATCGGTTGCGGATAAAGACAAGATTATTCAGTGCCTTGCGCAGGGACCTCAAGGGTATCTTATTAAGCCAATTTCCCGTGATGAGTTATTACAGCGCGTGGGTGAAGTGCTTGACAATGTGAAGTAATATAGACAGATTGATCGGAGCGAAGACAAACGCTCCGATTTTAAATATATGGGAAAGTAACCTTGAGAATGAGTTACTTTGGGAGGAAAAATGATAAACGAAACCTATAAGGACATGCTTTCAAAAAAGTCGGTAATCAGAGAGCTTTCTGAATTTGCCACAAAAAGAGGAGAAGAAATCGGATACGACAACGTATTTGATTATAGCCTTGGAAACCCTTCGGTTCCTGCCGCAAAAGAATTTAATGAGGCAATGAAGGAACTTATCGATTCAAAGAGTTCCATGGCTTTACACGGATACAGCCCAAGCCTTGGTAATCCCGAATTTAAAAAGGCGGTTGCCGATTCTTTAAAAAGACGTTTCGGACTTAACTATAAACCCACACACATATTTCCTACTTCCGGAGCCGCAGGCGCAATAGCCCATGCATTAAGAGCTGTCACAAAGCCCGGAGACGAAGTCATTGTGTTTGCACCTTTCTTTCCTGAATACAATCCCTATATTACCGGAGCAGGGCTTAAGATGGTGGTGGTGGAACCTGACACCAAGGCTTTCCAGATTAACTTTGATAAGTTTGTAAGTAAATTATCATCAAACGTAAAAGCTGTTTTGATTAACACTCCCAGTAACCCTTCGGGAGTTGTGTATTCGGAAGAAACGCTCAAGGAGTTATCAAAAATATTAAAAGAAAAATCAAAGGAATACGGATTTAACATTTATCTTATTTCCGATGAACCTTACAGAGAAATTGTTTTTGACGGAAAAGTTTGCCCTTATCCTTCAAAATATTATGACTATACACTTTCTTGTTATTCATTTTCAAAATCTCTTTCTCTTCCCGGAGAAAGAATAGGATATGTGGCTGCAAATCCCGCAGATCCCGATTCTGAAACAATAATCAATATGTGCGGTCAGATTTCAAGAGGAACGGGACATAACTGCCCTGCATCAATTATTCAGCAGGCATGTGCAAAGGTTATAGATTTAACTTCTGATTTATCGGTTTATGAAACAAATATGAACCTTTTATATGATGAACTTGTAAGCCTTGGATTTGAAGTTGTAAGACCCGGCGGAACATTTTACATTTTCCCGAAGGCTTTGGAAGAGGATTCGGTTTCTTTTTGCAAGAAAGCACTTAAGTATGACTTAATACTTGTGCCCGC
>JAEEXG010000029.1 GCA_016291405.1 Lachnospiraceae bacterium | reverse complement strand
ATCTTAAAGAAGGTGAGCAGATCTCAGATATCCTTAATATCATGGGTGCCCATGTTTCACTTATGGCACTTGAAAATGTCCGCATATTAAAAGAGGTCAGAAATTCTGTAAACAGGCAGGTTAACTGTGAGACGGCCAATCTTGGCAAAACGGTCAAAGCAGCTACCCGCCAGGTGGAAGATATTATATATATACGTGATAATATGGGCTTTGAAAATCTTCCTGAAGGTCTTGAAGAGGTGGCAAATCTAAGACTTGCCTACCCCGACAGCTCGCTTATCGAGCTTACAAAATTGCTGGGTTCTCCGATCGGGAAATCGGGTATGAATCATAGATTGAAGAAGTTAAGTCGCATTGCGCAGGATCTGCGCGGCGAAAAGGAGGAGAATTTATGCTAGCTAAAAACATTGTTATCAACATTCCAAGTGGTCTTGAAGCAAGACCTGTGGCGCTTTTAGTACAGGTTGCCAGCCGTTATGAAAGTGCTATTTACGTTGAAACAGGTGACAAAAAAGTCAATGCCAAATCCATCATGGGAATGATGAGTATGGGCCTTCAGTCAGGCGATGAGGTTACCATCACTGCAAACGGTGAAGACGAAGAAGTAGCGATGGAAAATATAGAGAAGTATTTAACAGGAAACTAGGAAAACAGCCATGAAATTTACCCATTTACATGTTCATACGGAATACAGTCTGCTTGACGGTTCAAGCAAGATAGGCGAGCTTGTGGAGCGGGTAAAGGAACTCGGTATGGATAGCATTGCCATTACAGACCACGGTGTTATGTATGGCGTTATAGATTTTTACAAGGCGGCAAATGCTGCAGGTATCAAGCCTATCATCGGGTGCGAGGTATATGTTGCACCCGGCAGCAGGTTTGACAGGGAAACCGGCAGCGGCGACGAAAGGTATCATCATCTTGTTCTTCTGGCAGAGAACAACGTTGGTTATGCCAACCTTGTAAAACTTGTTTCAAGAGGTTTTACGGAAGGGTTTTATTACAAGCCCCGAGTTGATTACGAGATATTAGAAGAATTTCATGAAGGCATAATAGCGCTGTCAGCTTGTCTTGCGGGCGCTGTTGCCTCTAACCTTGCAAAAGGTTTCTATGACAAAGCCAAAGAAGAGGCACTTAGACTTGCCGGTATCTTTGGTGAGGGTAATTTCTTTCTTGAGCTCCAGGACCACGGTATACCCGAACAGCGGACCGTTAATCAGGGTCTTCTTCGTATGCACGAAGAGACAGGGTTACCCCTTGTGTGCACCAACGACTCTCATTATATCTACGAGAGCGATGCTGCGGCTCATGATATCCTGCTTTGTATCCAGACACAGAAAAAACTTGCAGACGAAGACCGTATGCGTTACGAAGGCGGTCAGTATTATATTAAGGCTCCGGCAGAGATGGCAGAGCTTTTTAAGTATGCCCCGGAGGCGGTTGAAAATACAACAAAGATCGCTGAGCGCTGTAATGTTTCAATAGAGTTTGGACACTACAAGCTGCCGGTTTACGATGTGCCTGAGGGGTATACAGCCTGGGAGTACTTAAACCATCTTTGTAAAGAGGGAATCGTAAGAAGATATATTACCCCCGGAAAAGAACTTTACGACAGAATGGAATACGAGCTTAACACCATTAAGGATATGGGCTTTATAGACTATTTCCTTATTGTGTGGGATTTTATAAATTACGCCAAGACAAACGGCATTCCTGTTGGCCCGGGACGTGGCTCTGCTGCAGGAAGTATCGTGGCTTATTGCCTTGGTATAACAGATATCGATCCTATAAGGTATTCGCTCCTTTTTGAGCGTTTCCTTAACCCTGAGCGTGTTACCATGCCCGATATCGACGTGGATTTTTGCGTAGACAGAAGGCAGGAAGTAATAGATTACGTATCAAGGAAATACGGCAAAGACAGAGTGGTACAGATAGTTACCTTCGGTACCCTTGCCGCAAAGGGTGTTATACGAGATGTGGCAAGAGTGTTGGATATGCCTTATCAGAGAGCGGACCAGATTGCAAAGATGGTTCCGAATGAATTAAACATTACCCTTGATAAAGCACTTGAAATGAATCCCGAATTTAAAAACCTTTATGAAACGGATTCTGAAATCAAGTATTTAATAGATATGTGCAAGCGTCTTGAAGGTTTACCCAGACACACTTCCATGCATGCGGCGGGTGTGCTTATCTGTCCTGAGTCGGCGGATGAATACGTACCTTTGCAGAGAGCTTCTGACGGCTCTGTCACCACTCAGTATGTAATGACCACTCTTGAAGAACTTGGGCTTTTAAAGATGGACTTCTTGGGCCTTCGTACACTTACTGTTATTAAAGATGCTATCGATTTAATAGAAAAATCCACGGGAAAAAGAATCGATATAGATAACATCGATTATGCGGATCAGGAAGTTTTGGCTTTGATGGGATCCGGTAAGACGGAAGGTATATTCCAGCTTGAAAGTGCCGGAATGAAGTCCTTCATGAAGGAATTAAAGCCTCAGTCCTTAGAAGATGTGACCGCAGGAATTTCTTTGTACCGCCCCGGCCCCATGGACTTTATACCTAAATATATAAAGGGTAAGCAAAATCAGGATAACATCAGTTATCTTACACCCGAGCTTCGCCCTATTTTGGAACCTACCTACGGATGTATCGTGTATCAGGAACAGGTTATGCAGATAGTAAGAGACCTTGGCGGATACACTTTGGGCCGTTCCGACCTTGTGCGCCGTGCCATGAGTAAAAAGAAACAGCACGTCATGGAAGTAGAGCGAGCTAACTTTGTAAGCGGTAATGCGGAGGAAGGTGTTCCGGGCTGTAAAGCAAAGGGCATAAGTGAAGAAATCGCAGGTCAGATTTATGACTTGATGATGGACTTTGCAAAGTATGCGTTTAATAAGTCTCATGCGGCATGTTACGCAGTGGTTTCTTATCAGACAGCATTCTTAAAAAGATATTATCCCGTTGAATTTATGGCGGCCCTTATGACAAGTTTCATTGAAAACTCGTCAAAGGTTTCTGAATACATAAACGTCTGCAAGGGCATGAATATCGACATTGTTGCACCCGACGTTAATACAGGAGATGTATCATTTTCAGTAGTGGACGGGAAAATAGGCTATGCTTTAACAGCTATAAAAAATGTAGGCTATCCCGTAATCGCTGCACTTGTTAAAGAAAGAAACGAGCGAGGCCCCTATTTAAACATCACTGACTTTGTCACAAGAATGTCCGGCCATGATTTAAATAAGAGAGCCGTTGAAAATTTTATAAAAGCCGGCGCATTTGATTCTTTCGGAGGCACAAGAAAGCAGTACATGAGCGTATATGTGCGCATCATGGATTCGATTGCATCCGATAAAAAGAACGTTATGGCAGGTCAGATAAGCTTGTTTGACTTTGCAAACGACGATGCTAAAGATGATTTCAAAGAAACCCTTCCCGATGTGGGAGAATACAATAAAGATACAAAGCTTGCTTTTGAAAAGGAAGTTTTGGGAATTTACGTATCGGGCCACCCTCTTGAAGACTTTAGAGGCCTTTGGCAAAAGAACATTACCGCAAACGCGGGAGATTTTGTGCTTGACCCCGAGACTGATACTGTTAAAATAGGAGATGGTGTGAAAGCCACGATAGGCGGCATGATAACCGCTAAAACTGTCAAGTATACAAAGAACAATAAAGCCATGGCATTTATTACCGTGGAAGACTTGATAGGAAGCGTGGAAGTAATTGTGTTCCCCAAAGACTATGAGAAATACCAGAATCTGCTTAAGGAAGATGAAAAGGTCTTTGTGGAAGGACGCACCAGTGTCGAAGAAGATAAGGACGGTAAGCTTATATTGGAGCGCATAAGAAGCTTTGATGATATCGCCCGTAAGCTCTGGATTCAGTTCGACTCTTTGGATAGTTATAAAGAAAGACAGGATGAGCTGTTTAAAGTGTTAGAGACTTCAGACGGCAAAGATCACGTCATTATATATCTTGTAAAAGAAAAGCAAATGAAGGATTTGGCGCCAAGATTCATGGTTAAAGCTGATGAGGCGTTAACAGAAGCTTTGGAGAATTCTTTTGGTAAAGAGAATGTAAAGCTTACTTAATCCGGGAGGTTAAAATGGCAAAATCAATCAAGACAATCGGTGTACTTACAAGCGGTGGCGACGCACCGGGAATGAATGCCGCAATAAGAGCGGTAGTCAGAAAATCCCTTAACAACGGTGTTGCCGTTAAAGGTATCAAAAAAGGATACATGGGATTGTTAAATGAAGAAATCATCGACATGGATGCAAAGACCGTATCAGACACCATCCAGCGAGGCGGTACGGTTTTAGGTACTGCAAGATGTCTTGAATTTAAAGAAGAAAACGTGCAGAAGCAGGCCGCACAGATTCTTAAAAAGCATGGAATCGACGGACTTGTTGTTATCGGCGGAGACGGTTCTTACAGAGGTGCTCTTGCACTTTCCGAGCACGGCATCAACACAATCGGAATTCCCGGAACCATCGACCTTGATATCGCCTGCACCGATTACACCATCGGTTTTGATACAGCCGTAAATACAGCCATGCAGGCAATCGATAAGGTAAGAGATACATCTTCTTCTCATGAAAGATGTTCAATCATCGAAGTAATGGGACGTAACGCAGGTTACATCGCTTTATGGTGCGGTGTTGCAAGCGGTGCTGAAGATATTCTTCTTCCCGAAGTTTATGATTATAACGAGCAGGTGCTTGTTAACAATATCATTGCAAACCGTAAGATTGGTAAGACACACCACCTTATTATAAATGCCGAAGGTATCGGCCATTCAACATCAATGGCAAGAAGAATCGAAGCTGCCACAGGTATTGAAACAAGAGCCACAATCTTAGGTTACATGCAGCGAGGCGGTAGCCCCACATGTAAGGACAGATACTATGCTTCAATCATGGGAGCATATGCAGCAGATATTTTGGCTGAAGGTAAGACAAACAGATGCGTTTGCTACAGAGAAGGCCAGTTCCTTGATATGGATATTAACGAAGCTTTGGCAATGACAAAGACCATTAATCCTTACCAGTTTGAAGTAAGTAAGCTTCTTTCCAGAAACGAGTATACGGAAAATAAAAAGAAATGATAACATCGTATGATAACAAGCGCATAAAGAACGTGGTTTCTTTGTGCGAAAAATCTAAAGCAAGAAAAGAGCAGGATGCCTTCGTAATTGAAGGCATCAAACTTTTTGAAGAGGCACCGGATGAGAGCATTTTGGAAGTGTTTATTTCGGAGAGCTTCTCATATAAAAGTGAAAAACTTGACAGAATGCCTGTAGAAGTGGTAAAAGATGATGTATTCAAAAAAATGACGGATACACTTACCCCTCAGGGCATTTTGTGCGTTGTAAGGAAGGCCTCTTACAAGCTGGAAGACTTATTAAAGCTAAAAAAGAACCCGCTCTTTATAGTGCTTGAAAAGCTTCAGGACCCGGGCAATCTTGGCACCATAATGCGCACGGCGGAAGGTGCAGGGGCAACAGGTGTTATTATGAGTAATGACACTGTTGACATTTACAATCCGAAAACGGTCCGCTCCACGATGGGCTCCATTTTCAGAGTGCCTTTTGTGTATACGGATGATTTAAAGAAAGCAATCGGTGTTTTAAAAAATGAAGGTGTTACATGCTACGCCGCTCATTTAAAAGGCACAAAGGATTGCTATTCCTATGATTACAAAAAGCCCACCGCTTTCTTTATAGGAAATGAAGGAAACGGGTTAAGCGATGAGATTTCAGACCTTGCGGATACTTACATTAAGATTCCAATGGGCGGAAAACTTGAATCCTTAAATGCAGCGGTTTCCGCGGCGGTTTTAATGTATGAGGCGGGAAGACAGAGGGGATTTAGAGAGTAGTTTGGTGGTTGTTTAGAAAAGGAATTTAGGATGACACTAAAGAAAGCAGCATTGCACGGAGTAATATTTGTGTTTACCCTTTTTGCGACAGGGTTTCTTTTTACAAGCAATGCTTATGCCGACACTTCAAGTGAATATTTGTTGGATCAAAGCGTCGGCTCTTCAATAGTATTTAATACAAGTGCCTACAACGACGCGGACACATCAAGGCTTGGATTTAAGCTTCCGGAAAAGGAAGAACTTGAATCAGGGTCTTTGGTAATGGTTAAGGTTACTTCCGTTTTAAATGTTAGAAGCGAAGGAAATCCTGAAGCTGAAATCGTTGGAAAAATCTACAGAGACTGTGGCGGCACAATAATTGAAAAAGGCGAAGAATGGAGCAAAATCCAGTCGGGAGATTTGATTGGATGGTGCTCAAACGAATATCTTTTGTTTGGTGACGAAGCGGTTGCTTTGGCTAAGGACGTAGGAACAATGTCTGCGGTTACAAAGAATCAGTGCACCACCATTCATGCGGAAGCAAACGCAGATTCACAGATTGTTTCTTATGCTTCAAAAAATACTTTCTTTGAAGTTATTTACGAAGTTGACGAAGACTGGGTGTGCGTAGCTCTTGATGAATGCGACGGATTTGTGAAGCGCGAATTTATAGATCTTCATTTTGACGTGGACCACGGCGAAACAATGGAAGCCATTAAGGAGCGTCAGCGTAAGGAAGAAGAAGAAAAGCGTAAGCTTATTAGAAGGAACGAAGCTATTCAGGCAGACGGCGATACTTTGAAGATGCTTGCAACAATCATTTGGTGTGAAGCAAGAGGTGAAGGCTACGAAGGACAGCTTGCGGTTGGTTCCGTTGTTATGAACCGTGTAAGAAGCGGTGCTTATCCTGCAACGGTTTACGATGTAATTTTTGCATCCGGACAGTTCTCGCCCGTTAAGTCCGGAGCCTTTGCAAGAGCTTATGAAAACAACTCTGCGGCCAACACCACATCATGGCAGGCAGCGGTAGAAACTATGGGCGGATACACCAACGTCGGTGACATGACTCACTTCAGACGTAAGGGAAATAAAGAAGGATATATCATAGGTAACCACGTATTCTATTAACCTTGACATTCAAGTCGGTTTATGAGTATAATACGAAAGTTGACTGTGTAATATTTAAAAGTCTATTTGAAAGGACGGCAACATAAATGGAAGCAAAAAAGAATGTGCTTACATACGAAGGCTTAACCAAGTATGAAGAAGAATTACAGGATTTAAAAGTACGCAGACGAAAAGAAGTTGCGGAGAAGATAAAAGAAGCAAGAGAACTTGGAGACCTTTCCGAGAACGCTGAATATGACGCAGCCAAGGATGAGCAGAGAGATATCGAAGCAAGAATCGAAGAGCTCGAAAAAATCCTTAAAAACGTTGAAGTAGTAGTAGAAGATGAAGTTGACTCTTCAAAGATCAACATCGGATGTAAAGTAAAGATTCTTGATGTAGAATTCAATGAAGAGATGGAATATAAAATCGTAGGATCAAGCGAAGCCAACAGCTTAAAGGGCAAGATTTCAAACGAATCTCCCGTAGGCAAGGCTTTAATCGGCCACAAGAAGGGTGACACAGTTACCGTTGAAACACAGATGGGCGATGCAAAGTACAAGATCCTTGCTATTGAAAGATCCAACTAGTATCAAGACTGATTCAGACGATTTTATAGGGAGGGCAAAAGCCCTCCCTATGTATGTATAAAGACTAAAATAAGAAAGGGCAAATCAATGGGAAACGAGAATACTAACAACCAACCCCAGGAACAGGACATTAACCAGCTTTTAAAGGTAAGAAGAGAAAAGCTTGCCGCATTACAGGAAGCAGGAAAGGATCCTTTTAAGATCACAAAATACAATCAGACACATCACACAGACGATTGTAAAAAGCTTTACGAAGAGCATGAAGCAAAGCTTTTAGCCGGACGAAAAGCCCCTTCTACAGATGGCCTTGATGAACAGGCAGCAAGAGAAGTAATCAACAATGATTATAACGAACGCAGAGAAATTATGGATGCTAGCCCCATTGAAGTATCAATCGCGGGCAGAATGATGTTTAAGAGAGTTATGGGTAAGGCATCATTTTGTAACATCCAGGATTTAAAGGGAAACATTCAGGTATACGTTGCAAGAGACGTTATCGGTGAAGAATCCTATGCAGACTTTAAGAAGTCAGATATCGGTGATATTTACGGCGTAACAGGTTTCTTGTTCCGCACAAAGACAGGTGAAATTTCAATCCATGCTGATTCTATGACTCTTCTTTCAAAGAGCTTACAGATTTTACCTGAAAAGTTCCACGGACTTACAGATACAGATACAAGATATCGTCAGAGATACATTGACCTTATCATGAACGCAGAATCAAAGGATACATTTGTAAAGCGTTCAAAGATGATTGCTTCAATCAGAGCATTCCTTAACGAACAGGGCTTTATGGAAGTTGAAACTCCCATGCTTGTTTCAAATGCAGGCGGTGCTGCCGCAAGACCTTTTGAAACTCACTTCAATGCTCTTGATGAAGACTTCAGACTCAGAATTTCTTTGGAATTATACTTAAAGAGACTTATTGTCGGCGGTTTGGAAAGAGTATTTGAAATCGGACGAGTATTCAGAAACGAAGGTCTTGATACAAGACACAACCCTGAATTCACTCTTATGGAGCTCTACCAGGCATACACCGATTACTACGGAATGATGGACTTAACCGAGAACATGTTCAGACATGTTGCAGGTGAAGTGCTTGGCACCACAAAGTTTAACTACGGCGACGTAGAACTTGACTTTGGTAAGCCTTTTGAAAGAATCACAATGGTTGACGCAGTTAAGAAGTACTCAGGCGTTGACTTTGATGCAATTAAGTCTGACGACGAAGCAAAGGCTATTGCAAAAGAAAAGCATGTAGAATTCGAAGATCATCACAAGAAGGGCGACATCCTTAACCTCTTCTTTGAAGAATTCTGTGAAGAGCACCTTGTACAGCCTACATTCGTTATGGACCACCCCGTTGAGATTTCTCCTTTAACAAAGAGAAAGCCCGACAAGCCCGAGTACGTTGAACGTTTCGAACTCTTTATCAACGGTTGGGAAATGTGTAACGCTTACTCAGAGCTTAACGATCCCATCGATCAGAGAGAACGTTTCAAGGCTCAGGACGCACTTGCTGACATGGGCGATGAAGAAGCAAACCACACGGACGAAGACTTCTTAAACGCTCTCGAAATCGGTATGGCTCCTACCGGAGGAATTGGCTATGGTCTCGACCGTTTGGCTATGCTCCTCACAAACAGCCCTGCTATAAGAGATGTTTTGCTCTTTCCTACGATGAAATCGCTTAACTAAGTGATTGTAGCACAATATATCAACACTATTTAGTATGATTTTTTGCATCCCGCCCCATTTTGTTTGGGGCGGGATACTTATAAATTTTTTGATTATCGGATTTTATCCGTATTTTCTTTGGTTTTGGATTGGCCGTTTACTGACCGATTCTCGTCATATTGATTTTTATCAGTATGATTTTGTTGCCGTTTGCCGGTAACAGTTTGATTTTTCAATTTTTATCAGTATAGATTTGTTGGTGTTTACAGGTAAAAGTTTGTCTTTTCAATTTTTATCAGTATGGAATTGTTGGTATTTACTGATAGAAGTATGCCTTTTGCTTTTTTATCAGTATGGGTAGAAGATTTTATGGTGATAAAATCCGGCATTTCCTATTCTTATCAGTATGACTGGCTGCCGAGATGGCTTTTACATGCTGATAAATTCCGAACAATAGGATATTTATCAGCTACGAGGGCTCTAAAGTAGCCTGATATGTGCTGACAAATTTCGGAAAATGGATTTTTTATCAGTCGTTTAGGCGGTAATGACGTCTAATACGTGCAGGCTATTTTGAGAATAATGCTTTTTTATCAGTAAGAAAGGGTATAAATGGAGGGTAAATGTTTAAAAAAGAACTATCAAAAAGAAAGAAACTATTAGGAGACATGATACAAAAGATTGAGAGGGAACTGGTGCGTTTGCCCCAAGGCAACATTCGCATAGCGATGAAAGGGAAAACAGCACAATATTTTCTTTGCGAGGAAACGGGTGATACGCATGGGAAATATATTAGCGTTAAAGAACAGGATTTGATAAAGAAACTGGTCCTTAGAAACTATTATGAAAAAATGCTCAGGGCACTTAAAAAAGAAGAAAAAGGAATAGCATCGTATTTATCGAGTATAGAAGGAAAGCAGTCGGAAGATATATATGCTTCTCTTGGCAAACCTCGGCAAGAGCTTATAAGCCCGTTGATGCTTTCGAAAGAAATGTTTGCAAAGAGATGGGCGGAGGCTAACTACGAAAAGAATCCTTACAAGCCGGATGAGGCTATATATGAAACAAAAAGAGGGGACTATGTCCGAAGCAAATCTGAGGTCATCATCGCGGACATTTACTATGAGCTTGGAATTCCGTATCGGTATGAGGCTGCCGTTCGCCTTAAGAATGGCATGGTAAAGTATCCGGATTTCACCGCTTTGAAAGTCTCTACAGGAAAAGAATACTATCATGAGCATATGGGGCTCATGGATGATGAAAGCTACCGACTTGGCAATATGAGGAAGCTGGAGGAATACATGAAGTCAGGAATCTATACAGGTGATAACTTGATTCTGACCTTTGAGTCGGAAGAAAACCCTATTAATATTCCTGCTATCCGTAAAATGATAAAAGAAATTTTCACATCGGATGCTGATTAAATTACGCAAAACACAATGATAATGCTAAAAACTCCTTGAAAAAGTGGAAAAATCACGCTAGAATTCACATTAAAAGTGTGATACTAGATTGATTTAGGGTTATGAGGAGGTTATTGTGGGGCTTTTAAAGAATTTGTTTAGTAAAAAAGAATCTTATCCGATGTATCTGTATTCAGAGAAAGAACTGAATGAATATGAGGAGCATGTGACCAAGCACTTCGGAGAGTTCAAGGAAGTGTTTCATGAAATGGTTTCTCCGGACGTTCACTTGGATGTAATCATTATTGAACCTACGGAAGACGAACCCTATTACAAGCTTATTACAGAAGGTGCGGGAGCATATAGACAGAATGCACCAAAGGAGTATGTGGATAGTAAGGGACATTATGCTGAGTATATGATTTTTCTTCCTGCTGATTGGAATATTAAATCTAATGAAATGAGCTACTATTGGCCTATCGGGGAATTAAAAAAGATTGCCAGATTACCAATTGACTGTAATACTTGGTTGGGAGCAGGTCATACCATTCATTCTAACGCAGATATGGAGCAGATTGACGAAAGCACAAAGTTAAATAGCTTTATGCTTCTATGCGGGTTAGACAAGGATGCCAAACAATGCGAATTAAGATTAAAATCCGGTAAGTTGATTAACTTTTATTTGTTGATGCCACTTTATCAGGAAGAACTGGACTACAAGCTTAACAATGGTTATGAGGCGTTCATGAACTTAGTTCCGGATGAAGATTTGCCTCCGATAGTGAATCCGAACAGGGCTAACTATGTAAAAAAGTAAAGATGATGATAGAGAGTGTTTGATAAAGCGCTGTAGCAGGATCAAACGAAGGAGAAATATGAAAAAAATTGGTTTGGTGGGCGGTACGGGCCCTGAGTCGACATTAATGTATTATAAAGAACTCAATACAAGAATCGATAAGCTGACAAAGGGCGAAGCTATGCCTGATATCGCAATTGAGAGTGTTAACTTTAGAAAGGCCTGGGGACTTGTCTCTAACGGAAAAAATGATGAGCTAACGGATTATCTTTCTGAAAAAGTTGAAGGTCTTAAATCCTGTGGGGCTGATATCATTGCCCTTACGGCCGGAACCATGCATATCGTGTATGACGAGGTCGCAAAGAAAACGGGAGTATCCCTTGTAAGCATTCCCAAAGCAGTTTGTGACGAGGCTGTAAAAAGAAACCTTAAGACAGTTGGTCTTTTGGGTACGGTTTTTACGATGGAAAAAGATTACATGAAGAAGGATTTTGTCAATGCAGGGATTAATGTAGTAATTCCGAATAAGCCGGAACGCGATTTAATAGCAAAAAGGATTCTTGATGAATTGGAACTTGGCGTCGTAAAAGAAAGCACTTTAAAAGAATTTACAGACATCATTAACAGGATGAAAAATGATGACGGCATTGAGGCTGTTATTCTAGGATGCACGGAGTTACCGCTTCTTTTAAATAATGATAACTGCCCTGTTTTATGCCTTGATTCGGTGGATATTCATTTGAACAAGCTGGTAGAACTTGCAATAGAAGAATAAAGAAAACGTAGAGGATTTTAAATGAAAATAGCAGTCAGCGCATGCCTTCTTGGTGAAAACTGTAAATATAATGGCGGAAATAATTTTTCCGAAAAGGTAAGTGAGTACGTTAAAGGCCATGAGGTGATTCCTGTTTGCCCGGAGGTTTTTGGAGGCTTACCGACTCCCAGAGAGCCTTCTGAAATTGTAGATGGAATTGTGCGTCATAAAGATGGCTCTTCAGTCGATATGGAGTTTCGAAAAGGCGCTGAGGCTGCTTTTAAAATCATAAAAGAAAAAGAAGTCGAACTTGTAATACTGCAATCAAGGAGCCCGTCCTGCGGAGTGAATACAATCTACGATGGCTCTTTTTCCGGAAAGATAATTAAAGGGCACGGTGTATTTGCAGAGATTTTGTTAAGAAAAGGAATAAAGATAATTGATGTCGCAGACTTGTAGCTTTTATACCACAAGTATAATGACAACTAAGCAATCCGCTTACCTTGTATGAGGCAAGCGGTTTTTTTAATAAGGAGGCCGATTATGGAATTCCGCTACGTTTCTTGGGTCAGGGTGCCTATATTTTTGGGTGGATACAGAAGAGTGAGAGGAAACTTATTGAAAAATACTTTAAAAATCCCAGGCAAGTATTTATAATGTACTTTGGTTAGCGGGGGCTAACGAGTGGAAGAAAAGACTTACCCGGGTCGCCTTGGAATGAAACTCGACAGGATTCGAACATGTGATGAACAATTTCGTATGTATGACCCTATAAAGGAGGAAAAATGAAAGCAGATTACAAAAATTGGATGCCAAAAGGAATGGTAGTGGGAAGCGGCTGCGGAGCGGCAGTGCTCTTGGTAGGAAGCATTGTATTTTCGCTGGTTCCGATTGCAGAGCCGGTTAAAAAGGTTCTTGTGCCAATATTGGTTGTATTAACGGCCTTTTTTGCACTTGTTACTGTCTGGATGTATCTTATGCACAGAGCCTTTTCGTATAACGGAAAAAGAAAGTTGTCAAAGCAGATAATAGAGGGAGTCGCATCATACGTGAAACTTCCCGATGGTGGAAAAGGTCTTGATGTCGGTTGCGGAAGCGGAGCATTAACCATAGCTTGCGCCAAAAGAAACCCGAAGGCTTCTTTTACCGGAATAGACAGGTGGGGCAAAGAATATGCTTCCTTTAGCAAGACTTTGTGCGAGAATAACTCTAAAGCTGAAGGCGTTGATAATACTTCTTTTATGCAGGGTGATGCCGTTAAGCTTCCATTTGAAGATGAGACATTTGATGCGGTAACCAGCAATTACGTATACCACAATATTCCGAGCAAAGACAGGCAGGCAATTCTTCTTGAAACATTGCGTACCCTGAAGAAGGGCGGCACCTTTGCTATACACGATATCATGTCAAAGATGAAATACGGAGATATGCAGCAGTTTGTGAAGAAACTAAAAGACATGGGATACACAGAAGTTAAGCTTGTGGACACAACAAACGGAATGTTTATGAGTAAATGGGAATCATCTTGGATGGGGCTTTCCGGTTCAGCTATCTTAATGGGAAAGAAATAGAACTGTATGATAATATGGTATTTGAAATAAAGTAAAGTACCATATCAGAGATTTAAAATGAAGAACGCCCTGTGCGATTATACATTCAGAAGAAAATAACTTGCGGGATTGACACTACTACGCATACGTAGTATGAAGAGAAGATAGAGGTCTGATGCCGGTAGTGCTGAATAACTGATATACGATGTTAAGTAGGAGCAATATGATAATACAAGAAGTTAATTTGAATGACCGGGTTCTTTCTACCTTGATTCGTCTATCCGAAGAATGGACGGCTGAGGAAAGCTGTTATGGGTATCGCCCCAATGATAAATCCGATATCGAGGGAAACAGAATCTTTTTAGCCAAAGAAAATGAAGATGTGGTAGGCTATCTTTTCGGCAAAGTCTATCCCTCAAAAAGCATGAAATCCATTATGCCCGAGGGCACACCATATTTCGAAGTTGAAGAATTATACGTGGTTCCGAAGAAACGCTCACAAGGCATTGGCGAGAAGCTCTTTAAATACGCAGAAAACGCAGTTAAGGATGAGGCCGAGTACATGGTCCTTAGTACTGCCACCAAGAACTGGAAAGCGATATTCCATTTCTACATCGATGAGCTTGACATGACATTCTGGAGCGCTAGGCTTTTTAAGAAAATAGAAGCGGATTAAGCATACATAAAGAGGATGGAGGATTGCATACAAGCATTCCTCCATATTTTTTTATAAAAAATAGTTGACAAACGCAACTAATGCGAATATCATCTATCAAAAGGAGAAAGAAACCATGGACAAAATACAACAGTTTCGTGAATATACAAGAGAACTTGAATGTCATCTTGATAATATGAATAAAACGGATTGCTGCCAGTGTAGCGTTAGCAAGGCAGAGTGTTTCTTGGTGGTAGAAATCGGAAGGAAACCCGGAATCTGCATTAAAGAATTGGCGAGCATTTTAAAGATAGATAAAAGCGGAGTAAGCCGAAGTGTTGAGGAACTTGTGAAAAAGGGTTTTGTTACAAGGGAACCTTCTAAGGCTGACAGGCGAAGCGTAGTTTTAAAGCTTACTGAGAGCGGACAAACCAGATTTGAAAAAATAGAGAAAGACATGTACGCAGAGTTTGGAAAGGTCTTTTCCGTGATTGAAAAGAGCGACAGAGACAAAGTCTTAGAGGCTTTGAAAATATATAATGAGGCATGCAGAAAGGTAGAAGAAAATGATAAGAGAGATGACAAAGACTGACTGGGAGAGAGTTTCAGAGATTTATAAGCAGGGATTACTTGGAGGAAAGTCGACTTTTAATACAGAGTGCCCTTCCTTTGAAGAGTGGGATAAAGGACACATAAAAGAATGTAGATATGTATACGAAGAAGAAGGAAAAGTAACAGGTTGGATTGCAATCAGTCCTACATCGAGTCGAAGCGCATATAGAGGATGCGTTGAAATGAGCGTTTATGTAGACGAAAACTATCGCGGTAAAGGAATCGGCACTAAGCTTATAAAGAAACTGATTGAAGAGGCAACAAACGCAGGATATTGGAGCATTTATTCAGCTATCTTTTCTATCAACGAAGCAAGTATTAAGGTACACAAGAAGTGCGGCTTTCGCGAAATAGGATACAGAGAGCGAATCGCCAAAGACAGATTTGGAAATTGGCAGAACACGACGCTCATGGAATACAGGATGTCTTAAGTAGATTTTGTTATGGCAGTTACATAAAAGAAAAGCAAATTATATACAAAGAATAACTATAGGGTAGGAGATGTGATTATATGTTTAAAATTAATGAATCAAAAGATTACGAAGTAATAAAAGACTTATTTAAAGAATACTCTCAGATTAAAGGCGCCGAAGGCTGCTTTGTTTCTTTTGAGAAGGAACTTTCTGATTTGGGAGGTTTTTACGCAGGTGGAGCAATATTGCTGGGATATGAAGATGAAGTTCCGGTCGCTTGCATTGCTATAAGAAAAATAGATGATGACAAGTGTGAAGGAAAACGCTTGTTTATTAAGCCTGAGTACAGAGGCAAGGGCTACGCCAGGAAAATGATGAATGCCATGCTTGAAGAGGCAAAGAAACTTGGCTATAAGGAACTGTGCTTTACCACAAGGCCTGAGGTAATGGCTATTGGCTATGGCTTATATAAAAGAATGGGCTTTGAAGAGCTTAAATGCGAGGACGGCGTTGCTTATATGAGAATGATTTTATAAAGAAACCGGAATAAAGAAGCTATATTTGAAGAGTTAGGCTTTTTAAGAAGATATGAGAGGACTGCAGTCTATAGATGAGGAAAACACTTGTAAAAGAAGCGAAGGAGGGATAGAATTTTTTTAGGATATGGTTAGCGATGGCTAACAGCAGGAGCGGTTATTATGCTGAAATAGATGTGTGATTACCGGATTGTGCCTGATTTATTAAAAGAACCCCGGTAATGATTGGAGGCAATTAATGTTATTAACTATATTTTTGGCAATTGTTTTTTGCGTGGCAATCACGATAATGATGTTTGCCGCAGTTGCTTTTATTCAGGATAAGAAACTGTTTTCTTCGGCTCCAAAGGAATTTCAAAAAGTCATAGTGCCAAGAGATAAGGAACTCTTTTACGGAGCAAAAGCGATAGGGTGGACCTTCATGGTGTTTAGCTTTCTCTTGATACTTGGCGTAGGTGTGATAGCCATCTTCGACGGATTTAGAAGCGGCTATTCCTTTTGGCAGTTCTTTACGCGATTTTACTTAATCTTTGCAATCTATAAAATCTATGACATGGTCTGCTTTGACTATTTTCTTCTTATGAAATTTCATTTCTTTCAATTTTATTTTCCTGAAATTGAGAGCGTAACAGGAGGAAGAAAATACGGATACAACATAAAGAGCCAGCTTATAAAGCTCCTTATCATATTCCCTGCGGCATCTGCACTTGCAGCATGGATATGCTCTTTTTTCTAAAAAGAAACCGAAATAAAAAATAAGTTATCTATAGTGGGAGGATATTTATGAAATCAAAGCAAAGAATACTATTTGGATGTTATGCCATGGTACTTGCCATAATCGGCGATTACCTTTTGGGCTATGGAACCATTGGCACGACGTCGGACCCGAATGCATACATGGGAATATCATGGAATGTGGCGCCTGATTGGAGGTATACGGTTTCTTCCATCCTGGGATTTGTCTGCGCTGCCATGTTTGCCTATGCAGCGACAGAACTTTTTAAGGTTTTAGAAACAAACTATAACGTTAAGAATTCTAAGCTTTATATGCTTTTTAAGATAGCAAACTGGGGCGGAATCCTCTACTTTGCTTTTATTCACATAGGTATATGTATTTTACCGGTTGTTTTTAATGCAGGAATGGAGGCAACAGGTGATGTAAAGGCAGCGGTCGATATGACAATAAGGGTGCTTAAAAGTGAAGCCATTCCGATGATTCTTGGATTTATTGTATGCGATCTTTTTGTAACAATCGGATGGATTGGAATGGTTCTAAAGGGCATGCTTCCCGTAAAGAAGTGGATGCTTATTTGCTGTCCTGTTTTTGGAGTCCTTTTTGGAAACTTGCTTAATCTGATAGCGGAAGGCCTTGATTCCGGAACAGAATCATTTGGATGGTTGACCCTTTATCTGGTGTGTGCCCTTACACTTACTGAAAGAGAAAAGAAAAAGCAATAATGGGCCGAGAATAAAGAAGGTGTTGACAAGATAACAGTGTTATGTAATACTGTGACAGTAACGTATTATTATTTCTGAAACTCTTTTACTAAAACTATGCAGGATGAAAAGCAAACAAGACAAAAGCTGATAGAATGCGCAAAAAAAGAATTTCTGGAGAAGGGCTACACAAAGGCGTCTCTTCGAAGCATTTGTGCAGATGCCGGAGTGACTACCGGTGCTTTGTATTTTTTCTTTGAAAATAAGGAAGATCTCTTTGCAGCGATAGTTGACCCACCGTTAAACGGGCTTAAAAGCATTCTTTATAAGCATTTTAAAGAAGATGAAGAGGAAATAGCCACAATCGATTCCATAGAAGGAATCGATATGGATCATACCGAGATAAGCGACAAAATAGTAGGATATATATACGATAATTACGACAGCTTTATGCTGCTTATCACCAAAACCGAGAATACGGTCTATGAAAATGTAGTTGACGAATTTGTCTCAATGCTTGAAAAGTCGATTCCTTTGACAATGGTTAAACTTAAGGGATACAGAATCGATGAATACATGTCACATTGGATGTCACATATTTCCATGGATGCTTTTATTCACGTTATAAAGCATGAAAAGGATGTTAATAAAGCAAAGGCAAGGCTTCGAGCTATCTTAAATTACCTGGTGATGGGCTGGGTGCAGCTGGCGCTTATAAAAGAATAAAACAGGAATAAATTAACCGCTTCCTTTAAGTATCAAAAAGGGAAGCGGAAAAAAATAACAATAACATAACAGTGTTATGTTGAGCATAAAGTGAATTAGGAGGGAACTATGTATTTAGAGATTAAAAATGTCAAAAAAAGTTACGGCGCGGGCGGAAGCTATGTGCAAGTCCTTAAGGGCGTAAATACAGGAGTTGAAAAGGGGCAGATGTGCGTTATACAGGGAACTTCCGGGTCGGGAAAGTCCACCCTTCTTAACTGCATCGGAGGGCTTGACGTTATGGATTCGGGCTCCATTAAAGTAGACGGGACGGAGGTCTTTGGCATGAAAGGCGACGCCCTTTCAGATTACAGACGGGATAACCTAGGTTTTATTTTCCAGTTTTACAATCTTGTTCCAAACCTAACGGTAAAAGAAAACATTCAGGTCTGCGAATACCTTACAAAGGAACCCCTTGATATGAATGAGCTTCTTGATGTGCTTGGATTAACAGAGCATCAAAACAAGTTTCCCGCGCAGTTATCCGGCGGGCAGCAACAAAGATGCGCCATTGCGAGAGCGCTTATAAAGAATCCTAAGCTCTTACTTTGCGATGAACCTACGGGCGCACTTGATTCAAATACATCCAGAGATATTTTGGTGCTTTTAGAAAAGATAAACGCAAAGTACGGAACCACAATGCTGATTGTCACCCATAACAATTCCATAAAGAACATGGTTCATAAGGTAATCTATCTTAAGGACGGAATTGTAAAAGAGGAATACATGAATGAGACAAGAGTGCCTGCTTGCGAATTGGAGGACCTGTAATGAATAAGATACTTAGAAAAAGGTTTCCTCGTCAGATTAAGGCAGATTTCTTTAGACTAGGTTCCTTGTTTTTGATGATTGCTCTTTGCATGTATATCGTCATTTCTCTTATCGATGCTGCCGAAGTTATAATCAGAGGCACACAAAAGAACCAGATTGACTCTTGCCTTGAAGACGGACAGTTTACGGTCTTTAATGCTTTGACAGATTCTCAGTTACAAGCGATAAAAGAAACCGGTGTTACCATTGAACCCCATATAAGCTATGATTTGACTCTTGATGACGGCTCTGTCATTCGTGTTTTTAAAAACAGGGATCTGATAGATAAGGTGGTGCTTGATAAAGGTAAAGAAGCCATCTTGGATAATGAGATTGTCCTTGAAAAAAGATACTGCGAAAAGAAAGGCATAAGTGTCGGCGATAAGCTAAGTATCGGCGGCGAAGATATAACCGTGACAGGAATCGGAAGCAGTGTTGATTATGATGCGGTATTAAGGAAACTATCCGATACCGCCGTAGACAGTAATGTTTTTGGAACAGGGTTTACTTCCGAGGACGGTTTTAATCATCTTAAAAACATAGGTAAGGCAGGGACCGAGGAACTTACCTACGCCTTTTTACTGAAAGATGCCATGAGTTCCGATGATTTAAAGGAGATGATTAAAGGCTTTGACTTTGACTATAAAACCGTAGATGACCCTTATTATCTGGAGATGCTTGAAGATACGTACGGTAAAAAAGACGAGATAACAGACGGAATAAAGGAGCTTACCGACGGGGCCAAAGAACTTAATGATGGAGCAAATGAGCTTAAGGAGGGCGCTGAGAAGCTTTACTCAGGTGCTGAAGCGCTTAAAATGGTGGCTCCTAACTTATATGACGGAATCGGTGAGCTTAAAGAGGGAACAGATGAATTAAATGACGGCACTAAAGAGCTTTACGACGGGGTGCTTGAACTTAAGGAAAAATCGGATGAATTAATAGATGAAATATTCACAGAATCTCCCAACAACCTTACCGCGTTCTTGCTTAGCGAAGATAACTTAAGAGTTGGAGGTGCGGCAGGAGACATTGAGATAAATAAGTTAGTCGGAATGGTGGCGGGTATTGTGGTTATCGTTCTTTTTACATATGTTTTGTCTGTATTTGTGATACATCAAATACAGGAAGAAAGCAGCACCATAGGTGCTCTCTATGCTCTTGGCGTAAAGAAAAAGGACTTAATCAGACACTACATTTTTATGCCCACAGTAATTTCTTTTCTCGGAGGAGCTCTGGGAGCCGCATTCGGATTAAGCGGAATCGGAAGCGAGTGGCAAATGTCTGACTCATATAATTACTATTCAATCCCTGCCTTTGAAAAAGTGATCCCTCCTTACTTAATAGTATACGCATTGGTAATGCCACCTTTGGTGAGTGTAATTGTAAATTTCCTTGTGATAAACAAAAGCCTGTCAAGAACCGCTCTTTCTCTTATTAGAAACGAGCAGAAAATATCAAAATCAAAGGACATTCCCCTTCCAGATATGCCCTTTATGAGAAAGTTTAAAATAAGGCAGATGCTTAGAGAAAGAAGAATAGCGGTGACGGTAGTTATCGGAATGGCAATTTCTTTACTCATATTTATGCTGGGACTTAATTGTTACGTATTATGTAAAAGCATCGGAGAGCGCTCAAGTTTAGATACCAGATACAATTACATGTACACCTATAAGTATCCTTCGAAAGAAGTCCCGGGAGGTGGCGAAGCATGTTTTGCTACCACCCTTCAAAAAGAAAGCTTTGGGTACACCCTTGATGTGACCGTAATGGGAATTGACGATGATAATCCATATATTCAGGTAAAGCCCGTAAAGGGAAAGAACAAAGTGGTGGCTTCCGATGCTGTTTCTGAAAAATACGGCCTTAGAGTCGGAGATAAGTTGATACTTACCGATAAAGCGGAAGATATGGACTATTGCTTTACGGTAGAAAAAATCGTGCCATATTGTGTGGGTCTTACAGTGTTTATGGACATAGAGAGCGCAAGGGAGCTTTTTAATAAAGACGAAGATTTTTATAACGTGGTCATGGCAGATAAAGAGCTTAACATAGAAGAAGGAAGAATATATGCTGTCACCACCAAAGCGGACGTGGATAAAGCATCGGGAATATTTGTGGATCTAATGGCACCGCTTTTTACGCTTTTAATGATCATGAGCTCTGTGGTATTTTGCCTCGTGATATTCCTAATGACGTCAGTAATGATCGACAAGGCTTCTTTTGGCATATCTTTAATGAAGATAATGGGCTTTAACAAAAAGGAAGTAAAGAAACTGTATTTGGATGGAAACAAAGTGGTGATAATGCTTGGGGCACTCATAAGCATTCCCATTGCCAAATTGATTACAGATAAGATGTTTCCCATGTTTGTATCAAACGTAGCCTGCGGCATACCTCTTTCTTTTAAATGGTACTATTACCCAATCATTTGGATTGCAATAATGGTTTTCTACAGCCTGGTTAGTTTCCTTCTTACCGGAAAGCTTAACCGCATGACGCCCGCAGAGGTGCTTAAAAACAGAGAATAACGCAGTTTTAAAGGGCCAAGAAAAAAACTTGGCTCTTTTTTATTTTAGGGCTTGACCATGACGTTACGTAATAGTTTATGATAAGCTTACACGTGAAGGAGACAAGGCTATGAAAACAGTAAATGAAGTAAGTAAATTAACAGGCGTGAGTATACGCACACTGCAATATTACGATAAGATTGGGCTCTTAAAACCGGCGGAGTATACCGAGTCCGGATACAGGCTGTATGACGATGCGGCCTTAGAGCGCCTGCAACAGATTTTATTGTTTAGAGAGCTTGAGTTTCCGCTAAAGGATATCAAGGATATCGTAACCAGATCTGATTTTGACAAAAGAAAAGCACTTGATCAGCAGATAGAGCTTCTTAAGTTAAAGAAAGAGCATATCGAAAATCTGATTGACATGTGCAAAGGATTAAAATTGAGAGGAGTGAGACACTTGGATTTTAAAGCATTTGATTCAAGCAAAATAGACGAATACGCAAAGAAAGCAAAAGAGCAGTGGGGAAAGACCCCTGAATTTAAGGAGTTTGAGGAAAAGGATAAGAAGCGAAGCAAGAGGGACAAAGAAAACATGATGGCAGACTTTATGGAAATCTTTAAAGAGTTTGGCGCCATGAAGGAAGAAGACCCTGCATCAGAAAGAGTGCAGAAGCAGGTTGAAAAGCTTAAAAACTTTATTACTGAAAACTTCTATAACTGCACTAACGAGATTCTTTCAAGCCTTGGTAAAATGTATGCCGGTGGCGGTGAATTTACCGAAAACATTAATAAAATGGGTGGCGTGGGAACAGCCGAATTTACTTATAAGGCGATTGAATACTTCTGTAAATAAAATGGCTTCCCACCTCAAATCTAAGCGCAACTTGGACATGACCGTTCTTTTAAGCTAAAATAATATAGACGCGAAAACTAATCTTAAATTATGAGGTGGGACATGAAGAAAAAAGGATTAATTATAGGTTTGGGAGTGGTGATTGCTTTAATTGTAGCAGGAGGGCTTATCGTAAAAAACTTTGTAAAAGTGGACAAAGAAAACGGGTCAGTACAGATTATAGGTGGTGCGGACGGGCCGACTTCCATATTCATAGCTGGGAAAATCCCTGATGACAATTCTTCGATTGAGGATGTAAGCATTATGGAAAATGAGGAAGAAGAAAACGAGGAGGTTGCTGCTACAATGAAATTAAAAATAGACGGCGTGGAAGTGCCTGTAACATGGGAAGAAAATGATTCGGTTTCAGAACTAACAGATTTAAAGCCTATAACTATTGAAATGTCCAAGTATGGTGGTTTTGAGCAGGTAGGCCCCATAGGAAAAAGCATAACAAGCAACGATAAAAAGATAACCACAAGTTACGGAGACATCGTTCTTTACGCAGACGACCAGATAGTCGTTTTTTACGGAAGCAACACTTGGGAGTACACAAAGCTTGGGCACATTGATATGACAAAAGAAGAGCTTACGGATTTGCTTGGAAATAAAAACGTAACTATTGTGCTTGAATAAGCGGGGGAAGAAAATGATCACTGTAAATCTTTACTACACAGGAACAAACGGAAATGCAAGAAAATTTGCGCAAGAAATGGAAAAGAGCGGAACAGCTGCGAAAATCCGTGCTGAAAAAGGGAATGTAAGATATGAGTATTTCTATCCCGTAAACGATCCTGAGACGGTTCTTTTGATTGATGCATGGGAAAGCCAGGAAGCAATCGATGTGCATCATGCTTCACCGATGATGGAAACCATTATTAAGCTTAGAGAAAAGTACGACCTTCACATGAAGGTTGAAAGATATGTTTCTGAGGATTTGCCGGAAACGGATGAAGGATTTATAAGAAAATAGAGAGCCGATATCTTTCAAAGTATTGTTAATTCATATGAGTTAATATTCTAATATGGATTATTATTGAACTTTTTTGAAGGATGGCAATCATGATTAGAGACAAGAAAAGCAAAAGAGCAGTGATTAATTTCGGGGTGTCACTATTACTTATTCTTATTCTGTGCGTCTTTAGTATTATAAGAGTCAATAAGTATAACAGTACTGTGCATCATGAGTCGTTTTCCGGTGATATTCTTTTCTCGGAAGACTATGAAACGGATAATGATTGCTCAATAAGGGCTATCCCCAGAGACAGCACTTGGACGAAAGTATTTGACTTTAATAATGAGGGGCTTAAAGACCATAACTATAGGGCTTATACCTACGATTTTCCCATAAGAAACAATACCGGCGATGAGATTGCAGATTTTTCTTTTACATTGCATTTTGACAAAGAAGTATTTTTGCTTTCCGCCTGGAACGGATCATTAAAGATTCACCAACTTGGTGAAGAAAGAAAATACGTTGAAACGGTGCCCGACTTAAGAGATTTTCATCCTTTAAACTACTCTTTTGATACGGTTACATTTGACGGCGAGACTCTTATACGAATGAAAGAGGGAGACTTCTTTGAATATCTTCCAAGCTCCAATGAAAATGCCATGGAAGTGCCCTTAGAGCCTTTCGAGGGAACCGTTCCCGGAGTGATTTTGTATGCGCCCATCGGTGAAGTAATCGACGGATGGACTGTTGATATTGAGTATAGATTCAACCGACTTATTACAAAGGACCTATTCTTTAGATTATCCCTTGTGGGACTGTTTCTTTGGCTGATAGCAGGCATAAGTTATTTAATCACATCCGCTCAGATTAAAAAGTATAAGCTTCGCCATGAGCGAGACAACGAGCTTATTCATGAATCCATAGAAACATTTACAGGATTTATAGATGCAAAGGACACTTACACAAAGGGCCATTCAAACAGAGTTGCCGAATACACAAAGTTGATTGCAAAAGAAATGGGATATTCGGAGGAAGAGCTTGATAGGATTTATTGCATAGCACTTCTTCATGATTGCGGCAAGATCGGCGTGCCCGACAGCATCCTTAAAAAGCCCGGCAAACTTGATGATGAAGAATTTGCGGTAATTAAGTCTCATACCGTAAGAGGCGGAGATATTCTTAAAAACTTTAAGAGCCTTAAAGGCGCGGAAGAAGGAGCCTTATACCATCATGAGCGCTATGACGGAAGAGGCTATCCTGAAGGAAAAGCGGGCGAAGACATTCCGTTAATCGCCAGAATGATTTGCGTTGCGGATTCTTTTGACGCCATGAACTCAAACAGAGTCTATAGAAATAAGCTGACCAAAGAAACCATTATCGAAGAAATCGAAAAGAATAAGGGCAAGCAGTTTGACCCCAACATGGCAGACATTTTCTTAAGACTTATAAGAGAGGGCAAAGTAGAAATAGGATAAATATAACACTTTGTTATGAAAGGGTATTCCCGAAAGGAATACCCTTTTTTAGTATATGTGGTAAACTTATGGTAAATAAGTAAAGAAAAAAGAAGCAAGAGAATGAAGAATACTTATAAAACAAAAGCAAGAGAAGTGATAATTGCATACTTAGAGAGCCATAACGATAAAAGGTTTACGGCAAGGGAAATTTTTGAAGCTGTAAGTAAAGAAGAAGCGGGCATAGACCGCACCACCGTGTACAGAAACCTTGACAGGCTTTATGAGGGCGGGGAGCTTTTAAAGTTTAAAGAACCAAATCAAGACGCCTGGTTTTATCAGTATTCAAAAGAACATGAACATTGCAACAAGCATATGCACGGACAATGCAGTGTTTGCGGCAAGATATTTCATTTGGACAAAGACTTTGTAAATGAGTTTTCTGAAAAACTTTTAAATGAGTATGGGCTTGATATGGACCCTTCAAAGACAGTCATTATAGGAACTTGCAGTGACTGTAGACATATAAGAAAAAAATAATTTGCAACAGATTTGCAAATCTATTGACAAAGATGCAACCGGTGCTATAATATGCAACTGTGTTGCATTTTTTGTTTTGCGACAAAGTATAAAGGAGAAAAATATGTCTACAAAAGAAGTACCTATAGTGATTATTACCGGCTATCTTGGCTCAGGTAAGACCACTTTAATGCAAAACATTTTAAAACAGGAAAAAAGAAAAATTGCGTTAATTGTTAATGATATGGGAAGCATCAACATCGATGCTTCGATTTTAAATAAGACAGGAAATCAGGTGGCTCAGATCGAGATGGTGGAAATGCAGAATGGCTGTATCTGCTGCACATTAAGAGATGAGTTCATGGCTGAAATCGAGAGGCTTTCAAAGGATAAAAGCATCGAGGCAATCTTCGTGGAGGCTTCGGGCATAAGCGAACCTTCTTCCATTGCCGGCGCTTTTTTAAACTATGTGGAATCTACTGAAAGCACAAGAGTATATTTAAAGGCAGTGGTATCGGTTGTGGACGTAGACAGAATCTACAGAGAGTTTCTTCATAGCCTTTCTTCAGGCGATGAGGCAGAGGATGGAGACATCATAAATCTCATCATGGACCAGATTGAATTTTGCAATCTTTTAATCCTTAATAAAACCGATTTATTGGATGAAGCTCAGCTTAAAGAAGTAAAGGTCGGTTTACGAGGCCTTCAGCAGGAAGCGGAAATGATTGAGTGCGTTAACGGAAACGTGGATCTTGATGTGATTCTTAACAGAGAAGACTTCGATTTTGACGAAGTTGAAATGTACAGCGCCGTTCAAAAGGCAATCAATAACTGCGAGCATGAAGACGAAAAAGCCTGCGTGGATGAATACGGAATCTCTTCATTTGTGTTTGAAGAAAGAAAACCCTTTAACCGCGAAGCTTTTAATAAGCTTGTGGAAGACTATCCGGAAGCACTTATTCGCTCAAAGGGATATATCTGGTTTTCGGACGATTGGGAGCATGTTCAGCTTTTTGAGCAGGCAGGAAGAAACGCTTCCATCACCGAGCTTTCCGAATGGGTGTCTGCTTGGCCAAAGGAAGAGCTTGATAAAGTGGTGGCAGACTTCCCCGACTTAACCGATGACTGGGACAAAACCTATGGAGACAGAATAAATCAGGTTGTTTTCATCGGTAAAGGATTTGAAAAAGCTGATATAGTGAAGCTTTTATATGATTGCATAGAAGAGGCCGTTTAACAAAACGGTTTCTTTTTGCATAAAGAAAACGAGGTGAATCACAGTGGGAACCGTATTTTTTGTAAACGGCTTTCTTGAAGCGGGAAAAACAACTTTCATAAAAGAATTACTAAAAAGAGAATCCTTCAAAATTCCCGGAAAAACCCTCATCCTTCTTTGCGAAGAAGGGGACGAAGAATACAGTGATGAAGAATTAAAGGCATCGAATTCTGCCTTGGAGCTTATTGAAAAAAGAGAAGATTTCAACGAAGACAATCTGATTGAGATAGAGAAAAAGTATAAGCCCGAGAGAGTGATAGTTGAATACAACGGAATGTGGGACAGAAAGAATCTTGAGTTTCCCTGGTACTGGAAAGACGTAATGGAAATAGCGATTTTTGATGCCACCACATTTAAGCTGTATTCAGACAATATGCGCTCAATTCTTGCAGAGCAGGTGCGACGCGCAGAGCTCGTTTTCTTTTATAAAGCTGATGAAGCGCGGGATAAACTTTCCCTATACGCAAGAAATATTAAGGCTATTAACAACAGCGCGGCCTTTGTTTTTCACGGAAAGAAGGGAGATATCATCTTAGATCCCGATGAAAATCTACCATACGACATAAGCAAGGACGAACTTGACCTAAACGAAGAAAGCTTTGCGGTTATGTGCATGGATTCCTTGGAAAGATATGAATTATACAAGGGAAAGAAAGTGCATTTTAAAGCCAAGGCCTTTAAGATGAAGGATGGCGGTGACTTGGAATTTATTGCAGGAAGCTTTGTTATGACCTGCTGTGAAGCGGATATGTCTTTTATGGGAATTATCTGCGGATACCCAAAGGCTCATGAACTTGAAAACAAGGAATGGGTGGAAGTTACGGGAATCCTTAGAACCATATATGATGAGGAGCTTGGAAGAGAACTTCCTGCCTGCAGGGTAATCGAATTAAAAAGAGGGGTAGAACCGGGAAAAGATTTTGTTTCTTTGGTTTAGCGCAAAGAAACAAATGTTGAAAAAGGCGTGAGAGCGTGTATAATATGATTGAGTTAGCGAGTGCTAACATAGATACACAAAAAGGTGACACATATGTATAAAACAACGATAAAAGTAGACGGAATGATGTGCGGCATGTGCGAAGCCCACGTTAACGACGCCTTAAGAAATGCATTCCCGGAAGCAAAGAAAGTCAAAAGTTCTCACACAAAAGGAGAAACCGTTTTATTATCAGAAGCGGCTCCAAATGAAGATAAGGTCAAAGAAACCATCGAAAAGACAGGATACACATTTGTTTCTTTAAACTCACAGGTATATGTTAAGAAACTGTTTGGACTGTTTTAAAGCGGCAATGTAGCCTAAATCTTTCTTAAATGCTACTATGAAAGAAGTAAGGCATTAGCTTAAGGGAGATAAGCCGTGATCCTATATCATACAAGTGATACTGAAATTAAAGATCCCGACATTTTCCATGGCCGGAAGAACGCAGATTTCGGGCAGGGCTTTTATTTAACGCCCGATAAAGACTTTACCTACAGGTGGGCAAAGAAAGATGCTGTTGTAAATATATATGAGTTTAAAGAAACCGATCTTGACGTCAAAGTCTTTAAAAGAAGTAAAGAATGGTTTGAGTATATATTTAATAACAGAAGAGCGAAGGATAGCCTTAATAAAGACGTAATCATAGGCCCTATCGCAAATGACACTATTTTCGAGACTCTGGGTGTATTAAGCAGCGGATTTATAAAGCCTGAAGATGCCATGAAGCTTTTAAAGGTGGGGCCTGAATACATTCAGGTTGCAATTAAGACTGAGAAAGCAAAAAAGAATCTTAGATTTATAGAATCTAAAAAAATAGAAAAGCTAGATGATGAAACCAAACAGAAAGAGCAGGATGAATATTTGAAGGCTCTTTCAAAAGAACTTGAAAAGATAATGGATTAGACAAGGCAGGCACCGGCTTGCCTTGTTTTTCTTTACAGAAAGCCTTTTTGCCTATATTATGTTTTAAGTAATTGTAAACTTTTAGTTTGAAAGAAATATTATGAAAGAAATATCCATAGAAGAGTTTTCTAAATTAAATAAAGACGATTATGTCTTAATCGACGTAAGAGATGAAGGCTTAAGACACTACGGTACTATTCCCGGAGCCATTGCTATAGAAATAGACGGAGAAATCGAAGCAGTAAATAAAAAAATAGAAGAGCTTCCAAAGAATAAAAAACTGATTTTTTATTGCGAAGTAGGAAGAAAGACAAGAGACTTTGAAGAGGACGGGCTTCCCGATGGCTACGACGTTTATAGCTTAGAGGGCGGATACGTAGGGTACGTACGAAGCAAAGTTTCTGATGATAAAGACATCGAAGAAAAGAAACAAAAGGCAGAAGAAAGCATAAGAAAGAAGTTTCATAAGCAGCTTTTTACTCCATTTGCAAAGGCTTGTAAAACCTATAAGCTTATTGAAGAAGGCGACAAAATCGCAGTTTGCATCTCGGGCGGAAAAGACTCAATGCTTATGGCAAAGCTCTTTCAGGAAATCCAAAAGCACAGACAGTGTAACTTTGAATTAGTGTTCCTTGTTATGGACCCGGGATACAATAAAGACAACAGAGCTTTGATTGAGAGTAACGCAAAGGCTTTAGGAATCCCTGTCACCATATTTGAAAGCACCATTTTTGATGCCGTTGACACAATCGAAAAAAGCCCTTGCTATATCTGCGCCAGGATGAGAAGAGGCTACCTTTACAGTAGGGCCAAAGAACTTGGATGCAATAAGATTGCCTTAGGACACCACTACGATGATGTAATCGAGACAATTTTAATGGGTATGCTTCACGGTGCCCAGATTCAGACCATGATGCCAAAGCTTCACAGCACAAACTTTGAAGGCATGGAACTTATAAGGCCCCTTTACCTTGTAAGGGAAAGTGACATCTGCGCTTGGCGTGATTATAACGATTTACATTTCTTACAGTGCGCTTGCCACTTTACGGACACCTGCACCACATGTCATGAAGACGGCACCACATCTTCTAAGAGGTTAGAGACCAAGAAACTGATCGCAGCCCTAAAGAAAGATAATCCTTTTGTGGAATCAAACATCTTTAGAAGCGTAGAAAATGTAAACCTTGATACGGTGATTGAATACAAAAAAGGCGGGGAGCGTCACAACTTCCTTGATGAATATTAAAAGTTAATAAAAAAGCCGTCTGTGGCATAAATACGGGCGGCTTCTTACTTGACAAAATAAATTGAGCACAATATAATAGGACACAAGTTAAAAGGAGGCGCAGTATGGAAAATGTAGCTGTAAGATTTTGTTCAAAGACAAAATCCGGTAACACAAAAAGAATCGCAATCGCAATTGCTGAAGGCGCAAA